>NZ_BPRL01000071.1:0-2208 GCF_045862635.1 Kitasatospora sp. NE20-6 | reverse complement strand
CGACCCGGGGCGGACGTCCTCGGCGTTCCCGCGGACGGGTGGGCGCGGGGTCCGGGCCGAGGCGGGCGGTGTCGGCCGGGGGATCACCGGCCGCTGTGGGCGGGCAGCGCTGCGTGCGGAGGCCGTGCGCCGCTTACACGGTGCCGACGAGCACCACGGTCGCGGCCTCGGCGTCCGCGGCGCGCTCGGGCGGCGTGGGGGGCCGGAGACGGCTGCCCGCCCAGCCGAGGAGGAAGCCGACGGGCACGCTCACCACGGCGATGTTCTGCAGCGGGAACCAGTGGAAGTCGACGCCCGGGAAGAGCGAGTAGGGCTGTCCCGAGACGGTCGGTCCGAAGACCTGCAGCAGGAGGCAGCAGGCCAGCGAGCCGTAGAGCGTCCACAGCATGCCCAGCCGGGAGTAGCCCGGCCAGAAGAGTGTGTGGACCAGGGCCGGCAGGATGACGGACGCCGCCACCGCGGCGGCGAACGACGCCAGGAAGAGGATGCTCCAGCCGCGCAGCAGGGCGGCCAGGAGCACGGCGACCGCCCCCAGCGCCACGATGGCCCACTGGGCCACGGTGAGTTCCTGCTTGTCGGTGGCCCTCCCGCGGCGCAGGACCCCGGCGTGGACGTCGTGGGACAGCGATGCGGCGCCGGCGAGGGCGAGCCCGGCCACCGAGGCGAGGGCGGTCACGAAGACGGCGCAGGCGACGGCCGTGAACAGGATCCGGCCGCCCGTCCCCTGATCGAGGGCGTCGGTGAGCAGGAGCAGCGCCGAATTGCCCTGCGGGTCGTCCGTGGCGATCGCGTGCACGCCCACGATCGCGGCGGCGGCCAGGCCGAGCAGGACCACCGTGCTGTGGAAGAGGCCGACCATGACGGTCGCGTGGCCCGAGGCGCGGCGCGCGGCGCGGCCGTTCACGGACGCGCCGACGCGCATGAGGAGGGGCGGCACCACGGCGGAGCCGAGGGACACGGTGAGGCAGAGCGAGAAGCGTTCCAGTGAGCCCGTCGCGGTGGTGCCGAAGAGCAGGCCGGGGGCGTGGAAGGTGGCCGCGCCGCCCGATCCGATCGCGGCGCGTTCCATCAGCGCACCGGGATCCCAGTCCAGCGCGTCGGCGGAGGCGAGGGCCGCTGCGGCGACGACGCCGAAGACGAGCAGGGCCTTGCCGGTCTGGATCATGCTGGTGCCGCGCATGCCGCCGAACGCCGCGAAGGTGATGACCAGCAGGCCGCTCAGCACCGTGCAGACCAGGGCGGCCCCGGGCGTCCGCGTGTCGAGGACGTACGCGATGGCTTCGCCCGCGACCGTGAGCTGCACGACGGTCAGCGGTACGCAGACCGCCACCGTCGTCACCGCGCCCGCGATCCGGGCCGCCCGCCCGGCCGTGCGGGTGGCGAGGACCGAGCCGAGGGTGAAGCGTCCGGTGTTCCGCAGCGGTTCGGCCAGGACGAGCAGGAGGACCATGGACGCGCTTGCGCTCGCGGCGGTCGCCATGCCGTCGTACCCGGTGAGGGCGACCGTGCCGATCGGGCTGAGCAGGGCTGTCGCGGGGATGTGGTCGCCGCACAGCGCGAGGGAGTTGCGCAGTGCGGGCAGGGAGCGCTCGGCGGTGTAGAAGTCGGCGGTGGTGTCGTTGCCCACGCCGGCGATCAGGCAGAGCAGGAAGCAGAGGCAGATGACGACGAGGAAGGCGGTCAGCGGGGTGACCAGGGCGTAGTCACCGCCGGCGAGGAGGGTCGGGGTGGTCACGGCCGGACCTGCCCGGTGCCGTGACCGTACGGGGCTCTCGCCAGCACGTCGGCGTGCGGGTCGCAGTGGGTGCGGCACGCGCGGTCGTACCAGAGCGCGGAGGCCGGCACGGTGGCCGCCTGGAGGCTGAGCAGCAGCATCCCGAGGGTGCAGCCGCCGGGCAGCGGGGTCGCGAGCCGGCTGCCCGCCGTGGAGGCGAGCAGGGACACGGCGAGGCCGACGGCGGCGTTGACCGCCAGCAGCCGTCGTCGCAGGCGGCGTGAGGCGAGACGCAGGAGCTCACGGGAGGGATGGCCGTCGAGGCCGGGTCGGGGTGGTTCGTGCGGGATGCGGTCGAACACGGACATCGGGACGACTCCTGGTTCTCGGTGCGTGGGGGTGTGCGGGCCGCGCCTGCGGCGGAGGGCGACGCGTCGCGGCCCCGGCGGGGGGCCGGGCCGGCGGGGGCGCGGCGGTGGCCCGGGGGCGGGGGG
>NZ_BPRL01000070.1:0-60225 GCF_045862635.1 Kitasatospora sp. NE20-6 | reverse complement strand
GGGGGCGGCGCCCCGCGGGGGGGGCGGGGGGCGGGGGGGGGCCCCCGGGGGGGCCCCCCGCCCCGGGGGGCCCGCGACGTTCACACGGGGCCGGTCGGCAGGCGGGTCACTTGCCGGTGCCGCCGAGGGCGGCGGCCCACGGCATGCCCATGTAGGCGAAGGAGGTCGGCGCGCCGCTGAGGCGCTTGTTCATGAACATCCGCTCGTGCGTGGTGGCCAGGTAGACCGCGGGGGCGGTGGGGGTGAAGAGGGCCTGGGCCTCGGCGTACGCGGTGGCGGACGCAGCGGGGTCGGAGGCGGTGCGGGCCTGGTCGAGGAGCCGGGTCACCTCGGCGTTGTCGTAGCCGGTCCAGTTGAAGATGCCGCGGGGGGTGACCATCTCGGCGACGTACGAGGCGGGGTCCGGCATGGTGACGTAGCCGAAGGTCAGCACGAGGTCGAGGTTCTTGCGGACCGAGGGGTCGTAGAAGAGGGACGACATCTCGGTGGGCTGGAGCTGCTTGATGTCGAGGTCGATGCCGATCTTCTTGGCCGCCGCCTGGATGAAGGTCATGGCCTGGAGGGACCGCTGGTCGCCGGCCGGAATGGCGGCCGTCAGGGGGCGGGGGAGCGGGCCGGCCTGCAGGGCGAGTTCCTTCGCCCGTGCGAGGTCCGGCTTCGTGGCGCCGGGCAGTGCCGCGTAGGCCGCGTCGAACCGGTCGGCGGCCTTGTCCCCGCTCCAGGTCGGCGGGGGGACGAGCGACTTCAGGGGGGTGGCGTCGCCGCCGAAGACGTTCCTGATCAGCGCGTCGCGGTCGATGATCTGCGACAGTGCGTCGAGGCGCCGGTGGTCGGCGGCGGGGGACGCCGCGTTCGTGGGGATGAGCAGCACGTTCTGGGTCGAGGGGCCGAGGTGGATCGCACCGGTGCCCGTCCTGGCCAGTGCGGTGGCGCTGCCGGGCGGCAGTTCGTAGGTGCCGTCCACCTCTCCGGACAGGAGTGCGCTGGTCAGCGTGTTGCTGTTGGTGAGGAACCGGAACAGGACCTGGTGCGCCTTGGGCTTCAGCGCGGCGTCCCAGTAGGAGGTGTTGCGTTCGATGGCGATGCCGCTGCCCGAGTCCCAGGAGCCGAGCTTGAACGGGCCCGTGCACATGAGGCCGCCCTTGGCCGTGCCGTAGGCCGCGCCCGCCTTCTCGGTGTACGCCTTCTGGTTCACGGCGCCGAACGACGTGGAGAGCGCCTTGGGGAGCGTCCGGTCGTACGTCTTCGTGGTCAGCGTCACCTGGTTCGGTCCGGTGGCGGTGATCGACGTGACGGCGGCGAGGTAGTTCCCGTAGAGCGCCTGCGTCCTGGGGTCGCGCTGGCGTTCCAGGCTGTAGACGACGTCCTGGGGGGTCATGGGGGAGCCGTCCCAGAACGTCACGTCGGGGCGGAGGTCGAGGACGAGGGTGTGGTCGTCGGTCCAGCCGACCTTCCGGGCCAGCCCGGGGCTCAGGGAGAAGTCCGCGTTCATCCTGGTCAGGGTGTCGCAGAGGTTCGCCTCGACGGTCTGGGGCGAGTAGTCGCCGATCTTCGCGGGGTCCAGGGTGGTCGGCTCGCCGTAGGGCAGGGCCCAGGTCACCCGGTCGAGGTCGGCGTCGCCGGGGGTCGTCGTGGTGGTGAGGCGTTCGGTCCGGGGCGCGGCGTCGCCTCCGTTCGACGAGGTGGTGCAGGCGGTGACGGCCAGCAGGCTGATGCCCGTGAGCACCGTCAGCACCGACTTCTTCGCAGCCATGGCTGTGCTCCTGTCGAGAGGAGTGAGGGGGAGGGCGCTCGTGATGGGGGTGAGCGCCAGGACGACGAGACGTCGTAAACTAACGTCATATAACGTTGTTGCATGTCACGCTCGCATCTGGTGAGCTGGTGAGTCAAGAGCGGGGTGCGACGTTGTTCGCCGGTGCGGTCGCGCCGGCCCCCGCGCCCCTCAGGCCGCCCCGCGGTGCGCGCGGCGGTCCCTTCCGAGGCATTGGAGAACCCTCATGTCCTTCACCCCGGCCCTGCGCTTCGCCTTCGAGATCCGAGCCGAGGTGGCCGCGACGCTGCACGTCGGCCACGGTGACGGCGAGGTCACCGAGTTCACCCCCATCACCGGTGGCACCGTCGACGGGCCCCTGCTGCGCGGGGAGGTGCTGCCCGGCGGGGGTGACTGGAGCAGCACCCGCGGGACGGTCTGCGAGCTCGATGCGCGCTACCTGCTCCGCGCGGAGGACGGAGCCGTGATCGACGTCGTCAACCGCGGCTACTACACGCCCAGGGCCGAAAGCCCCGACCAGTTCGACGGGGACCTCCGGGTCTCCGAGGCCGGCCACTACTACCGGACGTCCCCGGTCTTCCGCACGGACGCGCCGGCCCACCGCTGGCTCGCGGAGACGGTCTTCGTCGGCCTCGCCCGGCCGGACGGCGACGACGCGGTCGTCATCCGGATGTACGCGCTCGCGTGACGCGCCGCCGCCGCCGGCCGGCGGCCGGGCCACCGGCGGCGGGCTGCGCGCCCGGGCTCAGGACAGCGAGCGCCACGCCCCGTTCAGCGCCTCCCTGAATCGGTCGACCTCCTCGGCGGTGAGTCCGGCGACCATGCGTTCCTCCAGCTCCCGGGCCGGCCCGGCGTGCGCGGCGAGCAGCTGCCGGCCCGGCTCGGCGAGCAGCACGAGGCGCTCGCGGCGGTTGCCGGGGTTCGGCTCGCGGCGGATCAGGCCGCGGCCCTCCAGGGTGCGGATCATGTCGGCCATCGACTGGGCCGTGACGAAGGAGTCGCGGGCCAGCTGGGCGGCGGAGATGCCGTCGTGCCGCTCCAGCACCGTGAGCGCGGTGTACTGCAGCGCCGTGATGCCGGCCGGTCTGAGCAGCTCGTCGAGCCGCGCGCGCACCGCCAGCTCCGTCCTCTTCACCAGGTACAGCAGCGAGGTGCTCACGGCCGTCCTCCTGCGGTGGCGGTCGGCGCGGGTCGGTTCATGTCGCTCCCTTCGCTGGGCGCCGCCGGTGCGGCGGCACGGGGCCAAGCCTAGGGCATTGACAGGAATCCTGATGATTGGCGAGACTCCATTCATCAGGATTCCTGTCGATCCTGGTCCGTGCCGTGCTCTCGGCCACCCCCGCCACACCCACCATCACCACCCACCCACCATCACCACCCACCCACGAGAGGTGCACCCTCATGGATCTCCAAGGCAAGGTCGCCGTCGTCACCGGCAGCGGACGCGGTCTCGGACTCGCGTACGCACGAGCCCTCGCCGCGGCCGGCGCCGCCGTCGTCGTCAACGACGTCGACCAGGACGCCGTCGACGCCGCCGTCGCCTCGATCACCTCCGCCGGCGGCCGCGCCACCGGCGCCGTCGCCGCGGTCGGCGACAGCGACGCCGCCCAGCTGCTGGTCGACACCGCCGTGCGGGAGTTCGGCAGCCTGGACGTGCTCGTCACCAACGCCGGCATCCTGCGTGACCGCGTGCTGTGGAAGATGACCGACGACGACTTCGACGCCGTCGTCCGCGTCCACCTGCGCGGCACCTTCACCTGCGCCCGCGCCGCCGCGATCCGCATGCGCGAACAGGGCACCGGCGGGCGGCTCGTCCTCATCTCCTCGCCGGCCGGCCAGCGCGGCAACTTCGGCCAGACCAACTACGCCGCCGCCAAGGCCGGCATCGTCGCCATGGCCCGCACCTGGGCCATGGAACTCTCCCGCGCCGGCATCACCGTCAACGCCGTCGTCCCGGTCGCCGCCACCGAGATGACCAGGACCATCCCGGCCTTCGCCCCGGTCATCGAGGAGGCCGAGCGCACCGGAAACCCGCTGCCCGACTGGCTGCGCAAGGAGGAGGGCCTCGGCACCGTCGAGGACGTCGCCGCCCTGATCACCTTCCTCGCCTCCGACGCCTCCAGGGACGTCACCGGCCAGGCCGTCGGCATCGGCGGCGACCGCCTCGCCCTGTGGACCCACCCCCGGGAGAAGGCCGTCGCCCTCGCCGACGGAGGCTGGAGCGCCGGGGCCATCGCCGCCCGGTGGCACGACGGCGTCGGCGCCGAGCCCGAGACCTACGGCATCCCCGCACCCAAGGCCCCGGAGGCCTGACATGGCCGACCTCGCACTCGACCTCGACCGGCTGACTGCCATCGACGTGCACACCCACGCCGAGATCTCCAAGGACGGCCACGGCGCACTCAGCCCCGAGCTGTTCGGAGCCTCCGAGAAGTACTTCAAGGCCCACGGACACCGGCAGCCGACCATCGACGAGATGGCCGACCACTACCGCGAGCGCCGCATGGCCGCCGTGGTCTTCACCGTCGACGCCGAACACGCCACCGGCCACCCGCGGATCCCCAACGAGGAGATCGCGGAGAGCTGCGCCGCCCACGCCGACGTGCTGATCCCGTTCGCCAGCATCGACCCGCACAAGGGGCGCGCCGGGGTGCGGGAGGCCCGGCGCCTGGTGGAGGAGCACGGCGTCCGCGGGTTCAAGTTCCACCCCAGCATCCAGGCGTTCGCCCCGAACGACCGGCTGGCCTACCCGCTGTACGAGGCCATCGAGGAACTCGGCGTGCCCGCGCTCTTCCACACCGGCCAGACCGGCATCGGCGCCGGCGTCCCCGGTGGGGGCGGCATCCGGCTGAAGTACTCCGACCCGATGCTCGTCGACGACGTGGCGGTCGACTTCCCGGAGCTGCGGATCATCCTGGCCCACCCGTCCTTCCCCTGGCAGGACGAGGCCCTGGCGGTGGCCACCCACAAGCCGCACGTCCACATCGACCTGTCCGGCTGGTCGCCGAAGTACTTCCCGCCGCAGCTCGTCCGCTACGCCAACACGCTGCTCCAGGACAAGGTCCTCTTCGGCTCCGACTACCCGGTCATCACCCCCGACCGGTGGCTGGCCGACTTCGCGGGGCTCGACATCAAGCCAGAGGTCCGGCCGAAGATCCTCAAGGAGAACGCCGCCCGACTGCTCGGCCTGCTCACGGACTGAAGGAGTCCCCGTGCTGAACCAAGGCATCGGCTCGTGGCCGGCGCGCCGGGCCCGCAAGACACCCGACCGGGTCGCCGTCGTCCACGAGGACCGCACCCGGACCTACCGCGACCTGCACCGGCGTGTCCTGCGGCTCGCCCACGGTCTGCGCGCCCTCGGCGTCGGGCCGGGTGACCGGATCGCGTACCTGGGCCCCAACCACCCGGCCTTCCTGGAGACGCTGTTCGCCGCCGGATCCCTCGGGGCGGTCTTCGTCCCGCTCAACACCCGCCTCGCCGCCCCGGAACTGTCGTACAACCTGTCGGACTCGGGCAGCACCGTCCTCGTCCACGCACCCGAGCAGGCCGAGGCGGCCCGGTCCGCGGCCGGCGACGCCGGGATCTTGCACCGGATCGCCCTGGACGGACCCGGTGACGGTGCCCTCGGGTACGAGGAACTGATCGACGGCGGAGCCGCCGAACCGCTGGACGTTGCCGTCGCCCCGGACGACCCGTGCATGATCATGTACACCTCGGGGACCACCGGCCGCCCCAAGGGCGCGGTGCTCTCCCACGGGAACATCATCTGGAACAGCGTCAACGTCCTCGTCGACACCGACCTCTCCGGTGACGAGGTGACCCTGGTCGTGGCCCCGCTCTTCCACACCGCGGGCCTCAACATGACCTGCCTGCCCACCCTCCTCAAGGGCGGCCGGGTGGTGCTCCTCGGCGCCTTCGACGCCGAACTGGTGCTGCGCACCGTCGAACGCATGCGCGTCACCTACATGTTCGGCGTCCCGACGATGTACGACGCGATGGCCGCCCGGCCCGGCTGGACGACCACGGACCTCTCCAGCCTCCGCACCCTCAACTGCGGCGGCGCCCCCGTGCCGGCCCGCACCATCGCCACCTACCTCGCCCGCGGCCTGGCCTTCAGCCAGGGGTACGGCATGACCGAGGCGTCCCCCGGAATCCTCTACCTCGACCGGGAACAGACCACGGCCAAGGCGGGCTCCGCGGGCGTGCCGCACTTCTTCACCGACACCCGGGTGGTCGGGCCCGACGGCAGCGACACCGCGCCCGGCCTGCGCGGAGAGGTCCTCGTCCACGGACCCAACGTCATGACGGGCTACTGGGGCCGGCCCGAGGACACCGAGGCCGCCTTCACCGGCGGCTGGCTGCGGACGGGCGACGTCGCCCGCACCGACGCGGACGGCTACGCCTACATCGTCGACCGGGTGAAGGACATGTTCGTCTCCGGCGGCGAGAACGTCTACCCGGCCGAGGTCGAGGACGTGATCCTCACCCACCCCGCCGTCGAGGAGTGCGCGGTCGTCGGGATGCCCGACCCGGTCTGGGGCGAGGTCGGCCGCGCCGTCGTCGTCCTCCGGGCCGGCGCCCGCGCCGAGGAGCAGGACATCCTCGGCCACCTGCAGGGCCGGCTCGCCAAGTACAAGATCCCCAAGTCGGTGGTGGTCACGGACACCCTGCCCCGCACGGCCTCCGGAAAGATCATCAAGCCCGCCGTCCGCGACCTGCACGCGCGCAGGACCGCAGAGCACCCCCCTCCGTAACCGCGCCCCGACACCCCGCGCCCCGACACCCCGTACCCCGACACCCCGTACCCCGGCACCCCGTCGCAGGCCGCGCTGCGGACACTGCGTCATCGAAAGGACCCTCCATGTCCACCACCGCCCACGGCATCGACGGACTCAAGGCCCTCAGCGGCGCCGACCTCGGCCGCACCGAGTGGCGCGAGATCACCCAGGACCGGGTGAACACCTTCGCCGACGCCACCGACGACCACCAGTGGATCCACACGGACCCCGAGAAGGCCAAGGACGGCCCGTTCGGCGGCCCGATCGCCCACGGCTACCTCACCCTCTCCCTCGTCATCCCGTTCTTCGGCGAGCTGCTCGACATCACCGGCATCTCCATGAGCGTCAACTACGGTCTGGAGAAGGTCCGTTTCCCCAGCCCCGTTCCGGTCGGCGCGAAGATCCGGCTGCACGGCACCGTCGGCAGCGTGGAGGAGGTCAAGGGCGGCGGCGTACAGATGCCGCTCACCTTCACCGTCGAGGTCGAGGGCGGCGGCAAGCCCGCCTGCGTGGCCCAGGCCGTCTACCGCCACTACGCCTGACCGGCAACGGCCCTGTGCCGGGCGGGCCTTCCGGCCCGGTGCGGACCTCACGGTCCGCGCCGGGCCGGAAGGCCGTCCGCATGTCCGTCCGCATGTCCGTCCGCATGTCCGTCCGCATGTCCGTCCGCATGTCCGCCGGAGCACGGCGAAGGGCAGGCGCCCCGTGCGGGGCGCCTGCCCTTCCTGCGGTGGGTCCGGGTCAGAGCGCGGGGGCCAGCCGGGGTGTCCTGTCCTCGACGGCCTGGGCGGCGTCGAGCACCATCTCCTCCTCGAAGCGGCCGCCGATCAGCTGCACGCTCATCGGCAGGCCGTCGACGAGGGCACTGGGCACCGTGGCGGCCGGGAAGCCGAGGATCGGGACGGCCGCCATCGGCCACATCGCGGTGACGAGCTGCGCGGCCCGCTCGGGGCCGGCGAGGTCGGCGTCCTGCTCGAACGGGGGCTCCGCGGACACGGGCGTGAGCAGCAGCCGCTCCCGGCCCAGCAGTTGCTGGAGCTCGGTGACCAGGGCCCCGCGGCGGGACCAGCCGTGGATGTACTCCGCCAGCGAGGGGGAGTCGCCCCACTGCCGGGCCGCCGCGGCGAAGGAGTACCTCAGCGAGGTGCGGATGTCCGCGTCGCCGATCTGCTCGACGGTCGGCATGGTGGGGCGGAAGTCCTCGTAGATGAGCAGGGACCACAGCCGCGCCGCCTCGGCGAGCAGCGGGAGGCCGTCCAGTTCCTCGACCTGGTACCCGGCGTCGGTCAGCTTCCCGACGGCCTCGTCGAGGGCCTTCTCGACGGCGGGGTGGTTCGCGACCGTGCCGATGCCGCGCACCACGCTGATGCGGGGCAGGGCGTCCGGTGCGGGGAGGCTCGGGACGGCGGGGACGCCGACCGGGTCTCGCAGGTCGGCGGTGGTCATCACCCGCAGGGCCAGCCGGGCGTCGGCCACCGTGCGGGCGAGCGGACCCTCGACGGCGCAGTTCAGCACGGTCGGCGGCATGACGAGCTGTCGGCGGCCGCCCGGGGTGTCGACGAACACCGGCTCCGTCCAGTTGGAGACCCGGCCGACGGTGGGGCGGATGCCCACCACTCCGCAGCAGGCGGCCGGGTAGCGGATGGATCCGCCGATGTCGTTGCCCTGGGCGATCGGCGTCATGCCCGCGGCCAGGCTCGCGGAGGCACCTCCGCTGGAGCCTCCGGGGGTGCGGTCGGGCGCCCAGGGGTTGAGCGTGCGCCCGTGCAGGTCGTTGGTGCTGAACCAGCGGTAGGAGAAGGCCGGGGCGTTGCTGCGGCCGACCAGGACGGCTCCGGCGTCGCGGAGGGCGGTCACGCACGCGGCGTCCTGGGCGGCGGGGGCCTCGGCGAGGGCGACGACCCCGTGGCTGGTGGCGTATCCCCGCTGATCGGTGTTGATCTTCGTGGAGACGGGGATGCCGTGCAGCGGGCCGAGCCCGGCGCCCGAGGCGGTGCGCCGGTCGGCGGCGCGGGCCTGGTCGAGCGCCTCCTCGGGGCGGAGGTCGGCGAGTGCGTTGATGCGGGGGTTGACGGCGTCGATGCGGTCCAGACAGGACTGCACGATGTCGACGGAGGACAGCGTGCGGTTGCGGATCGCGGCCGCGAGCTCGACGGCCGGGAGCTGCCACGGTTCGGTGGCGGGGGAGTCGTGTTCCATGATCGCCTCTACGACGGCGCGCCCGCAGCGGAGCGCGCGGAGGGAGCGGAGGGGCGGCGCGGGTGCCGCTCCGGAGATGCAACGCCGTTATAGGACAGCGTTTGATTCAGCCATCGTGGTCCCCGGTGCCGGAGCTGTCAAGGACGCGCCGTCGTCGACCGCCGCGCTCGGGCACTCCCGTGCGCGATCGCCCCGGTGCCCACGCTACGGACCCGCCGCGCGGCTCGCATGCGTTGCGGGCAGCGGCAGGCGGCAGGCGGCAGGCGGCGGGAGAGACGGGATGGGCGGCGGGAGCGGGTGAGGTCGTGGGACGGGGCGGGGGCGCACGGCTCCCGGCGGCGAAGGAGCCGGCGCCGTCAGGCGGGGTGCCGGGCGATCCGCATGCCCGCGGCGAGGACGGTCGTCGACGCCTCGCCGGAGCCGAGCAGGTCGAGCATCGCGGCGGCGCGGGCCGGCCGGGTGGAGGCGGCCAGCACACCGCCGCTGAACGTCGTGCTGATCGCGGTGCCACCGGGCAGCGGCCCGACGATCACGACACCGGGCAGGTCCATCAGTTCACTGTGCTGCTGGAAGGCCAGCTCGGCCGCACCGGGGACGAGCAGGCTGCCGGCCGGCACTCCCGGCGGTGCCTGGACGAGCCGCGGTGCGAGTACGCCGGTGAGACCCAGCCGCGCCGTCAGGTCGACGAGGGCCGTACCGCTGGGGCCCGTGGAGTACACGATCCGCTCCGCGGCCAGCAGGGCGGCCCGGAGGTCGGACTCCGAGTCGAGGGCGGGGACCGGCGATCCCCCGGGCACGGCGGCGACGACCTGCGAGACCCACAGCGGCCGCACCGTGCCACCGAGGAGGTGCCCCTCACGGTCCAGTTGCGCCAGTGCGTCGTCGGCGAGCACCAGCAGGTCTCCTTCGGCGCCCTCGCGCACCCGGCGCGCGACCTCGACCCCGCCGGCCGATTCGAACCGCACCGCAGCGCCGTGGACGCGGCGGATGCGGGCGGACAGCTCGGCCAGGAGCCGGCGCGTCGCCATCGAGGACAGTCCGGTGATCTCTCGGTCCACGTCGTCTCCTTGTGCGTGGCCGATGCTGCGACGGGTGGACGGGCGGCCCGGTGCCTGTCTGCGACACTGACCGCGTGAGCACAACCCGGAGCACGGCGGCTGGAAAAGTTCTCGAAGTCCTCTCGACGTTCGGCCGCGAGTGCCGGTCGCAGACGCTGTCGGAGATCGCCCAGCGTACGGGCCTGCCCCTGAGCACCGCGCACCGGGTCGTCGCCGAGCTGGCGGCCTGGGGCGCCCTGGAGCGCGGCGAGGACGGCTCGTGGCACGTCGGCCTGCGGCTGTGGGAGATCGCCTCGGGCTGCCCCCGCAGCCAGATCCTGCGCGACGTGGCGCTGCCGTTCATGCAGGACCTGTACGAGGCGACCCACGAGAACATCCAGCTCGCGGTGCGCGAGGGCACCGAACTCGTCTTCGTCGAACGCATCGCCGGGCACCGGTCGGTGGAGCTGGTGACCATGGTCGGATCCCGCTTCCCCGTCGGTTCCACCGGGATGGGCCGGGTCCTGCTGGCGCACGCACCGCAGGACATCCAGGAGGCGGCCCTCGAAGCACCGCTGCGGGCCTGGACCCCGCACACCGTCACCGACCCGAAGGTCCTGCGCGCCCAGCTGGACCGGATCCGCCGCGAGCAGGTCTTCGTGAGCGACCGACAACTCTCGGAGAGCACGGTCGCGGTGGCCGCACCCGTACGGATCGGCCGGACCGGCCCGGTCGGCGCCGCGCTGGGGATCGTCATCGCGGCGCGCAGCGCCAGCCGCGCCCGCGGACTGCGCGAGCCGCTGCTGAGAGCCGTGCACGGCATCTCCGAGGAGCTCGGCCGGCGCGCCCGCGCGGCGCTCTGATCCTCGCGGATCCTCGCGCCGGCTTCCGCCTGGCGGAAGTGGTGCTGACCGGCTGCGGTCGCGGATGCCAGCGTTCGGGGTGTTCCGGACGCTCGCAGCCGCTCAGGAGATGCCATGGCCGATGCCACCGTCGACACCGTCACCCCGGTACCGGTCGCCATCGTCGGCGCCGGCCCGGCCGGCCTCATGCTGGCGCACCTGCTCGGCCGCGCAGGGGTCGACACGGTCGTGGTCGACACCCGTACCCGGCACGGGATCGCCACCACCCACCGGGCCGGCATCCTGGAGGCGGACGTCGTCCGGGATCTCGTCGAGACCGGCGTGTCCGACCGTGTCCTGCGCGAGGGCCACGAACACGAAGGCATCGAACTCCGCTTCGGCGGCCGGCCGCACCGCATCCACTTCAAGGACCTGGTGGGCGCGTCGGCGTGGCTCTACCCGCAGACCGACGTGTTCACCGACCTGGCCGACGCCCGCGACCGCGACGGCGGCACCGTCCTCTTCGGGATCCGCGACACCGAGGTCCTCGACGTCACCACCGACACCCCCCGGGTGCGCTGCACCGCCCCCGACGGCACCCGCCACGAGATCCGGGCGCGGTACGTGGTCGGCGCCGACGGCTCGCGCAGCATGTGCCGCGACCTGGTGCCCGAGGACCGGCGGGTCCGCTACGGCAAGGAGTACCCCTTCGCCTGGTTCGGCATCATGGCCGAAGCCCCGGCGAGCGCGCCCGAGCTGGTCTACGCCCACTCCGAACACGGTTTCGCGCTGATCAGCCAGCGCACCGAGACCGTGCAGCGGATGTACTTCCAGTGCGCCCCCGGCGAGTCCGCCGACGCCTGGACCGACGACCGCATCTGGGAGACGCTCCAGGCCCGGGTGGCCGGCGAGGACGGCTTCCGCCTCCAGGCGGGGCCGATCCTGGAGAAGACGGTGCTGCGGTTCCGCTCGTTCGTGCAGGAGCCGATGCGCTGGGGCTCGCTGGCCCTCGCGGGCGACGCCGCACACACCGTGCCGCCGACCGGGGCCCGCGGGCTCAACCTCGCGCTGCACGACGTGAAGGTGCTCGCCGGCGTCCTGCTGCGGGCCCTCGGCAGCGAGGGCGGGGCCGCGCTGGACGACTACCAGCCACGCGCCCTCCAACGGATCTGGCGGGCCCAGAACTTCTCCTCCTGGATGACCCGGCTCCTGCACACCGCGCCCGGCGGCACCCCGTTCGACCTGCGCCGTCAGCTCGGCGAGCTCGACAACGTGGCGGGCACCCGCGCCGGCCGCACCTATCTCGCCGAGCAGTACACCGGCTGGCCCACCGTCAGCCCGCGCCGACCCGCACACCCATCGGGAGGACACCCGTGATCATCGACTGCCACGGCCACTTCACCACTGCACCACCGCAGCTGGCGGCATGGCGGGACCGCCAGGTGGCGGCGGCCGGCACCCCCGCCGACGCACCCGACCCCGACGACCTGGTCATCACCGACGACGACCTGCGTCAGGCGATCGAGGGCAACCAGCTGCGGCTCATGGACGAGCGCGGCATCGACCTGACGGTCTTCTCCCCGCGGGCCAGCTTCATGGCGCACCACATCGGCGACTTCCGGGTCTCCTCGGTGTGGGCGCGGATCTGCAACGACCTGGTCCACCGCGTCAGCAGGCTCCACCCCGACCGGTTCGCGATGGGCGCGATGCTCCCGCAGTCGCCCGGCGCCGACCCCGCCACCTGCCTGCCCGAGCTGCGCCGCGCGGTCGAGGAGCTCGGCGCGGTGACGGTCAACCTCAACCCCGACCCGTCGGGCGGCAGGTGGACGGCGCCGCCGCTGACCGACCGCAGCTGGTACCCGCTGTACGAGGCCATGGTCGGGTACGACATCCCCGCCATGATCCACGTCAGCACCTCGTGCAACCCGGCCTTCCACACCACCGGCGCCCACTACCTCAACGCCGACACCACGGCGTTCATGCAGCTGCTCCAGGGCGACCTGTTCGCCGACTTCCCGACCCTGCGGTTCGTGATCCCGCACGGCGGCGGCGCGGTGCCCTACCACTGGGGCCGGTTCCGCGGCCTCGCGGACGCACTGGGCCGGCCCGACCCGGAGGCGCTGCTGGACAACGTCTCCTTCGACACCTGCGTCTACCACCAGCCGGGCATCGACCTGCTCACCCGGGTCGTCCCCAGCAGGGCGCTCCTCTTCGCCAGCGAGATGATCGGCGCCGTCCGCGGCATCGACCCGAACACCGGCCACCACTACGACGACACCGGGCGGTACGTCGACGCCACCCCGCACCTCTCCGACGACGAGCGGGCGGCCGTCCTCGGCGGCAACGCCCTCCGCGTCCACCCCCGACTTGCCGCCCGCCTCGCCGCGGCCGGCCGCTGACCCCAGGAGGACACGCATGCACCACAGCGAGATCGGCGTCGTCCGCACGTCGCCCACCCGCGCCGACCCCGAGGCCGTCGCCGCGCTGTCGGCCTTCGGTGTGGCGACGATCCACGAAGCCATGGGCCGCACGGGCCTGATGCGCCCCTACCTGCGCCCGGTCCACCCGAAGGCCCGCCTGTGCGGGACGGCGGTGACCGTCCTGCTGCAGCCCGGCGACAACTGGATGCTCCACGTCGCCGCCGAGCAGATCCGCGAGGGCGACGTCGTCGTCGCGGCCTGCACGACCGAGAGCGAGGACGGCTTCTTCGGCGAGCTGCTCGCCACCTCCTTCCGCGCCCGGGGCTGCCGGGGTCTGGTCATCGACGGCGGCGTGCGCGACGTGGCCGACCTGGAGGAGATGGACTTCCCCGTCTTCGCCCGGGCAGTCAACGCCAGGGGCACGGTCAAGGCCACGCTCGGCTCGGTCAACGTGCCGGTGGTCTGCGCCAACGCCCTGGTCCGGCCCGGCGACGTCGTCGTGGCCGACGCCGACGGGGTCGTCGTGGTGCCGCGCGAGCGGGCCGCGGAGGTCGCCGAGGCCTCCGCGAAGCGCGAGGCGAACGAGGAGGGCAAGCGCGCGCAGCTCCGCGCGGGTGTGCTCGGCCTGGACATGTACGGCATGCGCCGCCCGCTGGCCGAGCTCGGCCTGCGCTACGAGGAGCGGTGATGACGACGGACACCGAGAAGACCCCCGGCTGGCTGGACTGGTACGCCGGCCCGGGCCGGCCCCGTTTCGAGCTGCCCGCGGGCGCGGTCGACGCGCACTGCCACGTCTTCGGCCCGGCGGCCGGGTTCCCCTTCGCCCCCGAACGCAGGTACACCCCCTGCGACGCGTCCAGGGACCAGCTCTTCGCACTCCGCGACCATCTGGGGTTCGCCCGCAACGTCGTCGTGCAGGCGACCTGCCACGGCGCCGACAACAGCGCCCTGGTCGACGCCCTGCGGGCCTCGGGCGGCCTGGCCCGGGGCGTCGCCACCGTGCGGCCCGGGGTCACGGACGCGGAGCTGCGCGAGCTGCACGAGGCGGGCGTCCGCGGCGTGCGGTTCACCTTCGTCGAGCGCCTCGCCGACGCGGCCCCGCGGCAGGACCTGCTGGACGTCGCCGAACGGATCGCCCCGTACGGCTGGCACGTCGTCGTCTACTTCGAGGCCGCCGACCTCGCCGACCTGCACGACCTCCTCCTCTCGATCCCGGTGCCGCTGGTCGTCGACCACATGGGGCGTCCCGACGTCACCAAGGACCCGCACGGCCCCGACTTCGAGGCGTTCCTCGACCTCCTGCGCGCACGGCCCGACATCCTGTGCAAGGTCACCTGCCCCGAACGGCTGTCCGTGAGCGGCCCGCCTGCCCTCGACGGGCAGCGGCACCCCTACCGCGACGTCGTCCCGTTCGCCCGGCGCGTCGTCGAGGAGTTCCCCGACCGGGTGCTGTGGGGCACCGACTGGCCGCACCCCAACCTCACCGACCACATGCCCGACGACGGCCTGCTCGTCGACTTCGTCCCGCACATCGCGCCGACGCCGGAGCTGCAGCGCAAGCTCCTGGTCGACAACCCGATGCGCCTCTACTGGCCGGACGCCGACTGACCCACCGCACGAACGGAGCCCCAGCATGTCGCTGGACAAGACCTACAAGCTGGTCCCGGGGACGACGATCTTCGACGCCGAGCAGTCCGCCAGGGGATACCACCTCAACCAGTTCTGCATGTCGCTGATGACCCCGGAGAACCGCGGGCGCTACCTCGCCGACGAACGCGCCTACCTCGACGCGTGGCCCCTGCGGGAGGAACAGAAGCAGGCCCTGCTCGACCGCGACCTCAACGCCGCCATACGCGAGGGCGGCAACATCTACTTCCTCGCCAAGTGGGGCGCCACCCTCGGCCTGTCCTTCCAGCAGATGGCGGGCTCGATGACGGGCATGACCGAGCAGGAGTACCGCGCCATGATGGTCGGCGGCGGCCGCTCCGTCGAGGGCAACCGGATCGACCACGCCGTCCTGGAGGCGGCCCACGCCGACCCCGCCCCGCCGGCCGAGCACGCCGTGATCACCGCCGCCGTCTTCACCTCCCACGTGCCGGCGATCGGCGCGGCGATCGACCACCACAAGACCGACGAGCCGTACTGGAAGCCCGTCTTCGACGGCTACACGTACTCCAAGCAGTGGGTGCAGGAGGACCTCCCCGACGTCGTCCTCCTCGTCTACAACGACCACGCCACCACCTTCGACCTGTCGCTGATCCCGACCTTCGTCCTCGGCACCGGCGCGGCCTACCCCACCGCCGACGAGGGCTACGGCCCCCGCCCCGTCCCGGGCATCGAGAGCGACCCCGACCTGGCCGCACACATCGCCCACTCGCTCATCCGCGACGACTTCGACCTCACCCTGGTCAACGAGATGGCCGTCGACCACGGCCTGACCGTGCCCCTGTCACTGATGTTCGGGGACGTCGAGCGGTGGCCGTGCAAGGTGATCCCGTTCCACGTCAACGTCGTGCAGTACCCGGTGCCCTCGGGCGAGCGGTGCTTCAATCTCGGCCGGGCGCTGCGCCGCGCCGTCGAGTCCTACGGCCGGCCGCTGAACGTCCAGGTGTGGGGCACCGGCGGCATGAGCCACCAGCTGCAGGGCCCCCGCGCGGGCCTCATCAACCGCACGTGGGACAACGCCTTCCTGGACAGGCTGGTCGACGACCCGGCCGGACTCGCGCAGCTGCCCCACCTCGACTACGTCGAGCAGGCCGGCTCCGAGGGCATCGAACTCGTCATGTGGCTGATCGCCCGCGGCGCGATGAGCGACGTCGACGGGACCGGAGCGGTCGAGGTCAAGCACCGCTTCTACCACGTGCCGGCGTCCAACACCGCCGTCGGCCACCTGATCCTGGAGAACCAGCCGCGGGCCGGAACGCCCGCCGAGGAGGAGTGACATGAGCCACCGGAAGACCGTCCGGGTCGCCCTGGCCGGAGGAGGCGCCTTCGGGGCCAAGCACGCAGCCGCACTCAGGCGGATCGACGGCGTCGAGGTGACCGCCGTCGTCAGCAGCACCCTCGACAGCGCCCGGAAGTTCGCCGCCGAGCACGGCGTCGGCCGCGGCGTCGCCACCCTGGACGAGGTGCTCGCGGCCGACGACGTCGACGCCGTCATCCTCGCCACACCCACCCCCGTGCACGCCGAGCAGACCATCGCCTGCCTCGAAGCCGGCAAACACGTACAGACCGAGATCCCGCTCGCCGACTCCCTCGCCGACGCCGAGGCGTGCCTGGCGGCGCAGCAGCGCACCGGCCTCGTCGCCATGGCGGGCCACACGCGCCGCTTCAACCCCAGCCACCAGTGGATCCGGCAGCGGATCCGGGCCGGCGAGTACCGCATCCAGCAGATGGACGTGCAGACGTACTTCCTGCGTCGCA
Organism: Kitasatospora sp. NE20-6; assembly: GCF_045862635.1. Classification (NCBI taxonomy): domain Bacteria; kingdom Bacillati; phylum Actinomycetota; class Actinomycetes; order Kitasatosporales; family Streptomycetaceae; genus Kitasatospora; species Kitasatospora sp. NE20-6. The sequence goes on along the minus strand of NZ_BPRL01000070.1, from coordinate 43,755 downwards.
CCAACCTCAACGCGCTCGGGCAGCCCCGCTCCTGGACCGACCACCTGCTGTGGCACCACGCCGCGCACACCGTCGACCTGTTCGCCCACCAGACCGGCTCGCCGATCGTGCAGGCCCATGCGATCCAGGGCCCGATCCACCCCGATCTCGGCATCGCGATGGACATGTCGATCCAGCTGCGCACGGAGAACGGCGCCATCTGCACGCTCTCCCTGTCGTTCAACAACGACGGGCCGTTCGGTACCTTCTTCCGCTACATCGGCGACACCGGCACCTACCTCGCACGGTACGACGACCTGTTCACCGGCAAGGACGAACCGATCGACGTGAGCCGGGTCGACGTCTCCACCGACGGCATCGAACTGCAGGACCGCGAGTTCGTCGCCGCCATCCGCGAAGGCCGCGAGCCGAACGCCTCCCTCGCCCAGGTCCTGCCCTGCTACCGGACGCTGGACGCCCTCGAACAGCAGCTCACCGCTGCCACGAACCCGTGACCGCGGCGCCGACGGCCGCCCCCGGCCGCACCCCGTACCGCACCCCGCGCCGCATCGGGCCCTTCGAGGTCCCGGCGATCGGCCTCGGTTGCATGAACCTCAGCCACGCCTACGACGTCCCGCCCACGCCCGAGTCCGCCGAACGACTCCTCCTGACGGCACTGGAGGAAGGCGTCACCCTCTTCGACACCGCGGCCCTCTACGGCTTCGGGAGCAACGAGGAACTCCTCGGCCGCGTACTCGCCCGCCACCGGGACCGCATCGTGCTGGCCAGCAAGTGCGGGATGACCGGCGTCGACGGCCGGCGCGTCGTCGACGGCCGCCCCGAGACCCTCCGGCGCACCGCCGACGAGGCGCTCGCCCGGCTCCGCACCGACACCATCGACCTCTACCACCTGCACCGCGTCGACCGGCAGGTCCCGGTCGAGGAGAGCATCGGAGCGATGGCCGACCTGGTGGCGGCGGGCAAGGTGCGTGCGCTCGGACTCTCCGAAGTGTCCGCCGCCACGCTGCGCCGCGCCCACGCCGTGCACCCCATCGCCGCGCTGCAGAACGAGTACAGCCTCTGGTCACGCAACCCCGAAGAGGGCACCCTGGCGGCGACACGCGAACTGGGCGTCGCCCTGGTCGCCTTCAGCCCGCTGGCACGCGGCTTCCTCACCCCGGCGCCACCCGACCCCGACCGCCTGCCCGCCCATGACATCCGCCGGGCCATGCCTCGCTTCGACGCCCACCACTACCCCGCCAATCTGGCGCTCCGGCGCGAACTCGACGGAATCGCCGGGGAGGCCGGCTGCACGCTCGCACAGCTGGCGCTGACGTGGGTCCTCTCCCGGGCGCCCCACGTGATCGCCATCCCCGGAACCCGGTCCGTCGCACACCTGCGGGAGAACCTGTCCGCGCTCCACCTCGACCTGCCCGGCGAGGTCCTCGACGCGGCAGGCCGGGTGCTGAACGCTGCGACCGTCCACGGGCCGCGCTACGACGAGGCCACCCTTGCCGAGACCGACACGGAGCGGTGCGGGCCGGGTGCGGCCGACGGCTCCGGCCCGTGATCGGCGGCGGGCTGCGGTGGCCTGCGGTGGCCTGCGGTGGCGACTGTCGCCGGCGTGGCGTGCGTGATGTCGACGAGCTTGCGGGCGCGGCGCTTTCGGAGGTGTCGGTGGAGGGGCGGCTCTCCCCGGGGGTGAAGGCCCGGGGGTGAAGGTCCGGAGCGTGCCGTCCGCGGGGGCGTCCGGGGCTGCGTGCCCGCAATCGGGTGAACCGTCAGCGGGCTTCGCATGCGCATGATGTGACCGGCCCGCCGGGCGCATAGGGTTCCCATTCCATCCGTATGCGAATGAGAGAGGCGCGGCATGACCCAGACCCTCGAATATCAGAGCAATGCCATCGTCGAGCTGTTGGGAGTCCTCCCCGCGGACCGCGATGCGGAGTGGCTGAAGGACTCCCTGCAGCAGGCGATCATGGTGGAGATCGCGACCATCGGCCCCTACGCGAGCGCCCTGTGGTCGATCAAGGATCCGAACGAGGCGGTCGCCAAGGCCATCCGGGAGATCATCTTCGACGAGATGACCCACATGGGACTCGTGTGCAACATGCTCACCACCATCGGGGGGACACCGGTCCTCGCCGACCCGAAGGTGGTGCCGAAGTACGAGCACGTGCTGCCGGGCGGCGTACGGCCCGATCTCGTCGTCTTCCTCGAAGGCCTCAGCAGGGACTCGGTCGAGATGTTCTCCGAGATCGAACGCCCGGAGCATCCGGTCGCCCAGTTCGACGTGCCCGCCACCATCGGGGCCTTCTACACCGCGATCGAGGAGGCGTTCGAGGCGCAGCAGCACCTCATCGGCGGCGATCGGCAGATCGAGTTCTCCCTCGACAACCACGGCCAGGGAAACAGGATCGTGCCGCTCGACACCATCGAGAAGGTCCGAGCCGCGATCGGGATCATCAAGGAACAGGGCGAGGGCACCTCCGCCTCACCCGAGAACCCCTTTCCCGGCAAGCCCGGGGAGCTGGCGCACTTCTACGTGTTCCGGGAGATGTTCCGCGGCAAGAAGCTGATCAAGGTGTCGGAGAATCCCGTCGTCTGGGACTTCAAGGGCGACGACGTTCCCCTGCCCCCGGCCTTCCCCATGGGGAGGGTGCCGGAGGGAGGATGGGCCGACGGCGGGCCGAACGCGCCCGCGCCCGCGGTCCAGCAGGTGCTCGGCGCGTTCAACCTGCATTTCAGCGCGATGCTGCGGGGGCTCCAGGCAGCCTGGCGGACGGGTGACCCGGACCCGCTGTTCACGGCGATCGGCCACATGGGCAAGATGCGCACGGAGGCGCGGAAGCTCGTACAGCTGGAGCTGCCCGACGGCAGCGGGAAGACCTACGGGCCGGAGTTCCTGTACGTCGAGGAGTGAGCGGACGTCCCGTCCCCGGTTCCCGGGGCCGGGTTCCTCGCCGGTGGGGGTGGTTCCGCCGGTGAGTCCGCGGGTCGGATGCAGCCGTACAGGCCGGCGGTTCAGTCGGGGCCGCTCCAGTCGAACGGGAAATGCTTGCTGGATCTGCCGCTGCGGTTCCAGCTGAAGCCGAAGGCGTCGGCGTGGTCGGTGGTGGCGCGGCCCCAGGTGGCGATCTGGCCCGGTCCGACCTCGGCGCCGGGGGCGTTGTGGACCTGCACGCGTCCGCCCTCCGGAGTGGTGGGGCCGGTGAGGGCTTCGGCGCGGGCGGTGACCCGGCCGGGTATCTCGACGCTCCATGCCCCGAGGTCGTCACCGATCTCCACGGTGATGGGGGCGACGTCCATGCCGCGCACCTCGGTCGTGGCGAGCTCGCCGAACCGCTTCGGCCACCCGCCCACCTGGCCGCTGAAGATCGTGCCGAGTGCGGCGCGCTGCGGGTCGTCGGCGCGCTCGTCGATGAAGAAGGCGGCACGCGAGTCCGTGGCGGCACCCGCCCAGATGTTGCCGGTGAAGGACCCGAGCATCACGAAGTTCAACCCGTCGAGCGGGACGTCCCCGTACCGGCCCTCACGGATGTGCCAGACGAGCACGCCCTCGCAGTCGCCCTCGGTCGGGGGCTGGGCGAAGGTGCAGGGACAGGGTATGGCGCACTTGCAGGTGTCGAACCAGTCGCCGGCCAGGTGCCAGGCCGGGCCGGTGGTCGCGTCGGTCATCTCTCCGACCTCCTCACCCCCCGCTGTCGCACGGTTCCAGGAGTGACGGGGCTGTCCGCACGAAAGCCCGCGGGCCACGTCGGCGGAGCGGCCTCATCTCCAGCCTGCACCAATTCGGCATCACCCGGTATTCCTGCGCGGGTAGGGACTGCCGAACCGTGACGCGCTGTCCCGGAGGACCTGCCGCCCGCGACCGGCGCCGTCCCGTGTGCCGTCCCGTGTGCCGCCGCGCGGGACGGCGGCCGGGTTTTGCCGTCGGCGCACGTGTGCTGTCCTGGAAGGACCAGGCAGGAGAGCAGCATGCGTACCGTCACCGTGGAGAAGCAGCCGCTGCGCACCGGGGTGCTGATGCCCGCCAGGGATCTGGCCCTCGCCTGGGGCCTGATCATGGTGATCGCGGCCCTGGCCTGGCTGTTCACGGCCGGGCAGGCTCGGGGCATGGGGATCGAGCCCGGCACGATGGGGATGGCGCTGCCGCTGTTCCTGGTGCTGTGGCTGGCGATGATGGCCGCGATGATGCTGCCCTCGGTGGCTCCGGTGGCGGTGACCTGGGCCCGCAGCATCGGCCGGCGGTCGAGCGGCGCCGAGCGGGCGGTCCGCACGACGGAGTTCCTCGGCGGCTATCTGCTGGTGTGGACGGCGTTCGGGCTGCTCGCGTACGCCGGCCTCGCGCTCACCGGCCACCTGGTCGAGCGCGATCCGGACACCGGGAAGTGGATCGGTGCGGCGGCGTTCGCCCTGGCCGGGCTGTACCAGCTGGGCCCGCTGAAGTACGTGTGCCTGCGGCACTGCCGCAGCCCGATGGCGCAGCTGATGCACTACGCGGGCTACCGGCCGCCGCTGCGGGACCTGCGGGTCGGGCTGCACCACGGCGGGTACTGCCTGGGCTGCTGCTGGGCGCTGATGGTGGTGCTGGTGCCGCTCGGAGTGATGAACGTGGCGGCGATGGCGGGGATCGCGGTGGTGATCTTCCTGGAGAAGCTGTGGCGGCGCGGGCCGCTGCTGGCCCGGGTCGCCGGGGTGGCGTTCCTCGTGCTCGCCGTGCTGGCGCCGTTCCAGAGCTGGCTGCTGCCGGGGCTCACCCCGGGCGACATGATGTAGCGCTCACGATGTAGCGCTCACGGCCGGGAGGGGCGGAGCTCAAGCGGGGAGCGCCCGGGCGTTGCCGTCGAACGATTACTTGGCCAGCCACATAAATGGTGCTACTTTTATGTGGCTGGCCACATAAGGGTGGTCGGCCAGGCATCCCCCTTGAGGAGACAGCAGTCATGAAGGCCATCGTTTTCGACACGTTCGGCGGCACCGAGGTCCTGCACGAGGCGGAGCTCGCGATCCCTCGGCCCGGCCCCGGCCAGGTCCGCGTGCGCGTCCGGGCCGTCGGCGTCAATCCGGTGGACGGCAAGATCCGGTCCGGGATCATGGAGGCCATCTTCCCGACCACGTTGCCCGCCGTGCCCGGCGGAGAGATCGCCGGCGTGGTCGACGCCGTGGGCGAGGGGGTCGACGGCGTGAAGGAGGGCGACGAGGTCCTGGGCTGGTCCGACACCGGTTCCTACGCGCAGTACGCCCTGGCCCCCGCGGCCGTCCTCGCCCCGAAGCCGGCCGGGCTGGACTGGACGCACGCTGCCGCACTGCCCGTGGCCGGCGACGGCGCCGACCGGGTGCTGGACCTGCTGAACGTCACGGCCGGCGAGACGCTGCTGATCCACGGCGCGTCCGGCGCGCTCGGCACCGTCGCCGTCCAGCTCGCCGTCGCCCGCGGCGCCCGCGTCCTCGGCACCGCCGGCCCGGCCAACCAGGAGTACGTCACCTCGCTCGGCGGCACCGCGCTGGTCTACGGGGAGGGCCTGGTCGAGCGGGTCCGCGCGCTCGCCCCCGAAGGGGTGGACGCGGTCTTCGACGCGGCGGGCAAGGGCGCGCTGGAGGACTCCATCACCCTGCGCGGCGGCACCGACCGCATCGTCACCACCGCCGACTTCCGCGCCGGCGAACTCGGCGTCGTCTTCGCCGAGGGCCCGCAGCGCCGCTCCGCGACCCGGCTGGCCGAACTGGCCCAGCAGGCCGCCGACGGCACACTGGTGACCACGGTCGGGGCCACCTACCCGCTCGCCGAAGCGGCCGAGGCCCAGCAGGCCAGCGACCGCGGCCACAACCGAGGGAAGATCGTCCTCACCGTCGACTAGACGGTGCCCCTGACCACAGCCCTACCGGCACCGTCCGACACCTTACGGAGCACCGTTGTCCGAGACTCCGCCCGAGCCGCCGAGCGCCGCGAGCGAGGGACGCCTGAGCTACGCCATCTTCCAGCTCGCCCGCGTGCACCGCGGCTACGCCGCCGCGATGCTGCGCGCCATGAACCTGCACCCGGGGCAGGAACTGCTGCTCATGCAGCTCTTCGACCACGACGGCCGGACCCAGGCCGAACTGCTGGAGAAAGCCGGCCTCGACCACTCCACCGTCTCCAAATCACTGCGCCGCATGCAGGAGGCCGGACTGCTCACCCGGGAACCCGCCCCCCACGATCGCCGCGTCATGGTCGTCCGCCTCACCGACGACGGCCGCGCGCTGCGGAAGCCCATCACCGACATGTGGCGCACCCTGGAGCAGATCTCCGTCCGCGACCTGACCCCTGAGCAGATCGAGGCGTTCACCGCGTCGGCTCACACGATCGAGACGTCGGTCAGGAACCACGGCCGCCGGACCCCCGACGAGTAGCCGGGCCCGGCCGAGCGGCCCACTCACCGGCCCAGCCGCCCCGACGGGTCTGTACGGCCTTCGGCTGTGGCCCGTCATCGGTGGTGACCAACGGTGACGGCTTTCGTCGGCATGGTGTGCGTGATGTCGACGAGCTTGTGGGTGCGGTGTTTTCGGGGCTGTCCGCGCTGGCCGCCGAGGGCGTGACGGACGAGGTGAGGTCGTCGGGGTGTCGGCGCGGACCCGGGAGGATCCGGCACCGCATCCTCCTGCAGTGAGCTGTTTCAGTTGCCACTCGGCAGGGTGAGGCCTTGCCTGTTGTTGACGGCAGCCCGGGCCGGCGTGATCGCGCTCGGTCGTACTGACTGCGGCCACAGCTCCGTCACCCGATCAATGGCCGTTCTGAAAGGCTCAATCATTCATCCAGAAGGCTTCCATGGGAAGGCCGCGGCCCGTTGTGCCAATCTGCATGGTTCCGTCGGGCAGGTAGGTGGGGCCACTCAGCCAGCCCTCGTTCCTGATGTAGGCGTCACCAGCCATGTCCTGCGTACCGATCATGATCGCTTCCATCGGGGAGTTCATGCCCGTGGTGCCGATCTGGGCCTGGGCGCCTCCCCACGCGCAAGTCCAATTGGAATCCCAACCGAAGTTGGTCCGGTGCGCCTTCATGCAGTAAGAAATGCGCGTAGGCGACTGGAATCTCACTGCTTCGACATTCCGGGCCTCACCGATCGTGCCAGCCCATTGTCCGCCGCACATCCACTCCTGCCAGCCCTTGTTCTGCAGGTGTGCCTGGTAGGCGAAGGCGCCGCCACACGGAGCACTGGAAGCACCTGCCGGTCCTGCGCCACCGATGAGGCCTGTCGCGGCTATCGACACGGCGGCAAAAGTGTGAATGGTTCTTTTGAGCATTTACTGTCCCCTGTTCGCGTGGGGCCTCGATGCTTGACGCCCCGTCATGGCTTCGCATGAAGGATGTCAGGGTGCTGCCTGGCCGTGTTGGCACTGCGTCGACAGTTCCTTGGGTTTCCGTCTACCGGCCTGCTGGACCGGACAGTTCCCTGCTGCTCTCTACCGGTCCGGGTACCTCCCGGCGTGGATCAGGCGGGTCTCCCTGCGAATCTGCATGAAGGAGTCTTTTCAGAACGGCCACCGATCGGGTGACCGAGCCGCGGCCGCGGTCAGTACGACCGAGCGCGATCACGCCGGCCCGGGCTGCCGTCAACGACAGGCAAAGCCTCACCCTGCCGAGTGGCAACTGAGATAGCTCGGTGATTCGCACGGAGCGTTACCACCGATACGGGACGGAGCCGTTGGCCGGACACACCCGCTCGTCGGAGCCGACCCGTCACCCGGACAAGGGGCAGGCCGGTTGCACCGGGCCGACCCGGACGACCGCGCTGCCCGGGTGACCGCCACAACCGGCTACGCCGCCGCCCGCGCCGGGGCCGAGAGCGGTGAGCGGCTGCGCGCCGAGAGCGGTGAGCGGCTGCGCGCCGAGTCCGTCTCCCTGGGCACCGCCGTCTCGTAGGCTGCGGAGCATGATTGATCCTGTGATACGCGAGTTCGGTGACACCGCGCGCCGTAGCTGGTCGCCCGAGGATGCCGTCGACGCCCCGCGTCCGGTCAGGGTCTATCTCTGGGAGCCGCCCACGCCACCCGCCGTCGGCCCGCCCCCGCTGCTGCTGATGTCGCACGGCACCGGCGGCAGCGCCCGCGACCTGGCGTGGCTGGCGGAGGCGCTGGCCGGGGCCGGGTTCCTGGTGGCCGGGGTCGACCACCACGGCAACAACTGGGTGGACGGCTACCTCCCGGAAGGCTTCGCCTGCATGTGGGAACGCCCGCGCGACCTGGGCTTCCTGCTGGAGCAGTTGCGGCGGGAACGTCCGCTGGGCCCGGTGGGTGCCGTCGGTTTCTCGCTCGGCGGTTACACCGCCGCCGCAACCGTGGGCGCGCGGATCGCCCCCGAGCGCTACCGGGCCGTGACGCAGGGGCTGGTGCCGATGCCACCGCTGCCCGAATTCCCCGACCTGCTGGAAGCCATGAACGCCCGGTACACGCCGGAGCAGTACGAAGCGGCAGTCCAGCAGTCCGGGGCGGACTGCTCCGTGCCTGCCGTCGAGGCAGCCTTCCTGATCTGCCCCGGCATCGGCCTGTTGATCGACGAGGAGTCGCTCGCGGCGGTGGCCCGGCCGGTCTCCATCCGCTGGGGCGGCGCCGACGACAATTCCCCCGGCCCCGGCAACGCCCTTCACTACGCCGAGCACATCCCCGGCGCGGAGGTCGTCTGCGTGGGCGAGGACGTCGGCCACTACCTGTTCGTGGACGGCAGCGAGTCAGGCGAGCCGATCCGCCGCCGGGTCGCCGCGGACGCGGTCGCGTTCTTCCGCCACAGGCTGGCGGAGGCTGCTTCGGTCTGAGCCCGACTCTGTCGGGGATCCCGGTCGCTGCCGCGTCAGCTGACGGCTCGCCAGGAACGCAGGCGCGGGATGCCCTGCTGGTCGTGGTGGTCCTGGAAGGCGGTCGGCGGTCGCGGGAGCGCGCTTTCGCCGCGAGGCTGCTTGCCGAGGCGTTCGGTGTTGGCGGCGATGACGGTGTTGGCGGCGAGGACGTGCGGCAGGTGTGCCCTGGCCTGTCCCCGGTAGCGGGGGCGGCGCATGCCGTGGCCGTGGGTGAACTCGCAGGCGGTGTCCTGTCCCGGCCATCGGCAGTGCTCCGCACCGGCCCGCGCACAGCCCCCCGACCGGTAGTCTGCGCCACTGTGACGCGTGCCTGGATCCTGCCCTCATTGTTTGCCGCCAGCGGCTCACTCCTTGCGGCGATGCTGGTCGTCAAGGGGTCCTGGGGCGTTGCCGTCGTCATGTTGCCGGTGTTCGTCCTGCTCGCCGGACTGCACTCACCGCTGGCCTTCCCGCGGTCGATCGGGGCAGCCGAGGCACAGCGCCGGAGCGCGGTCGACGGCCGGCCGGTCGTCTACTGGCGGGCAGGCTGCACGTACTGCCTGCGCCTGCGGATCCGGCTGGGCCGCAGCGCCCGGCAGGTGCACTGGGTCGACATCTGGAGCGATCCGGAGGGGGCGACGCGGGTGAGAGCGGCCAACGACGGCAACGAGACCGTGCCCACCGTCGTGGTGGCGGGCCAGGCGTACGTCAACCCCGATCCGCAGTGGGTGCGCGGACAACTCGGCTGATCCCTGTGACGGACGGCGGGGCCTGGCGCCGACCACCGGCAGAACCCACGAAGTCGGTCTTCCTCCACCTGGACGCCCAGCCGCTGCACGCCGCCGTCACGCTTCCGCGGGCGCGACGCCGACCAGTTTCACCAGGAACCGGTCCACCTGCTCCTCCAGCGGGGGCCAGGTCAGCTCGGGTTGGTTGACGCGTAGCGAGACCGCGCCGTGGACGGCCGTGCGCAGATCCAGGGAGACGGTCTCCGCGTCGCCGTGCGGTGCCAGCCCGGCGTCCATGCAGCGGCGGATCGCCATGGTGGTGCGCTCGGCCATCTCCTCCTTGAAGGACATGTCCGCGCGCCGGTTGAGCGTGCTCTCGTGCAACACCTTGTAGAGCCCGGGGTGCTCGCGGGACCACGCGCCGAGCAGTGCCGTCCGCGCGCGCAGCGCGGCCACGGGGTCGGTGGCGCCCGACTCCGCGTTGTCCACGGCGCGCAGCAGGTCGGCGTGGCAGTGCTCCAGCGCGGCCAGCACGAGCGCGTCGCGGTCGGCGAAGTGGATGTAGACGGAGGTCGCGGCGATGCCCACCTCCCGGGCGACCGCCCGCAGTGAGAGCGCCTGGTCGTCGGCGAGTTCGTCCAGCAGCCGCAGCGCCGTGCCGACGATCTCGGCGCGCAGCCGCTCGCCCTGGCCGCGCGGGTTGCGGCCGCGCGGCGCGGTGCGGGCGGTCGTCCGGGGCGGAGTGGTCGCGTCCATGGTCAGCATTGTATTGGACCATCTGTAGGGCTACAGTCGTAGCCCTACAGATGTCCACTCAAGGAGAGCCGCCATGACGCTGCCGACCCTGACCACGGTCGAGGCGCTCGACCCGGCGTTCGCGGAGATGGCCGCCGTGAGCTTCCGACAGGCCGGAACGGGAACGGAGCTGACGCCGCGTGAGCGGATCCTGCTCCTCCTCGTTGCCGACGTCTGCGAACAGGTCCTCGGGATGCCGTTCGAACTGCACGTGCGGGCCGCCCTGGACAACGGCCTCGACGCCGACGACCTACGCGAACTGCTCCGCTTCATCTCCTACGACAGCGGCTACCCGGCAGCGCTGGCCGCCTTGGAGCGGCTGGCCGAGGTCGAGCGCGAGCACGGCCTGCCCGGACCGACCGGGCAGAGCCACCGGCTGAACGCGGACGGGACGGGCAGCCCCCTCCCGGCGGCGATGCGCGCCGAGGTGCGGGCCCTCGACCCGGGCTTCGCCGACTACATGGACCTGCAGTCGCGGCTGCGCGCCGACATGTCCCGGATCAGTGTCCGCGAGCGGGCGTTCGCCACCATGACGGTGGACGTCCTCTACCAGACCCTCCAGGAGAGCTTCCGTGCCCACGTCGGCCGCGCGCTGGGCACGGGAGCGACGCCCGGGGAGGTGCGCGCCGCCGTCCGCGCCACCGCCACGTTCGGGATGACCCGGACCTGGCGCGCCATGAACGTCCTCGACGCGCTGCTGGCAGACCAGGAGGAGCAGGAGGGAAAGCGGACGACCCCGGGTGCCTGAACGCCTGTCGCCCGCACCCGTACAGGCACCCGCGCCCGCACACGACTCGGGCCGCAGGGCCGGTCCGTCGTGGTGCAGGCCGCGGGCGCACGTCCCGCGTCAAGTCGTCGGCAGGTTTCGGGCTCCGGGAAAGCCGGGGACGAGAGGTCGTCCCCGCCGGTGGACGTCGTGAGGACGGATGCAGAAGTCCGGCTGCCGGACCTGGTTCGGCGGGTCGGCCCGGTCGCGGAGGCGGCCTTGCGACGGGCCGCGAGCTGGTCGCTCGGTCTCCCTGCGGCCGTCGCCGGTCATTGCGGCCAGCAGGTGGGCGGCGGGCACTTCGCCGTGCCGGGAGCCCGGGCGGTCCCGCCGTCCACGGCCGTCGAGTCCGAGCCGCCGGGGTCGGCGCCGGTCGGATCCGTCAGGCCGTCGGGGCAGACCAGGCCGATGACCCGCCGGATCGTGGCGGCACCCGGTGCGGTGCGCACGCCCGTCGCACCTGTCACGCGGGCACCCGGGCGGGCCAGGGCGTGCTGCGGAGTGTTCGCGGACCGATGGCCGATGGCCGCGTAGGAGCGCGCCGGCGACCACCGCCGAGGCTGCGACCAGCAGTACCGCCACGAACGGGTGATGCATCGAAGCTCCGGTGGTTCAGGGCGACTTGGGAAGGTCACCCTGTTCAACCGGAGCTTCGATGCGTTCCTGACGGTCCAGACCAGACCTCACCAACCGCCGTGACCTGCAGACTTGCGTGCTCGCCAAGACTTTGAAGCGGCCCTGCTGCAGGAGCGCCACTTCCGCGGTGGCGGTTGCCGCGCCGGCAGCCTGGAAGCGGAGTTCACCGGCGTCCGGTGGGACGACTTCGGCGTCCTGTGACAACCGTCGGCTTGGACCGGACAGTCATCACGCCGTTGTGGAGGACGACGCCCACCTGCCGCTGCATGTCAGCGGTTGCCGTAGTCGTCGCGATCAGGACTCCCGTCTGATGGCCGAGTGCGGTGAAGCCCCGGTCATTCGGTACTGACGATCTTCGGCCACAGGCCGTTGCCGGATGGGGCCGGGGCTTGTCACCGCCTCGTGGTCTCCTGCCATGAACTCGTTCGACTCGCTTGCGACAGGCTGTCAGCTCTCAGGAAGGCTCAGCAATTCCGATACGGAAATTATGGAATTTGTGAATATGTTGTCCAGGCCGTAGCTGTCCCGCTCTCGGGAGGTCTCTTCTTCGTCGATGCCGTCCCGGTAAATGTTGAGAATCTTTTTCTCGAAGTCGACCGACGAAATGAAGTTGTCGTAGCCGGTCTCCGGACCCCAGAAGGCCGCCAAATGCCGCGGCCTGCGTGTCACGTTGACCATGTTGTTGTTGTGGCGCACCTGGCTGTGATAAACGAGGTACTCTCCGCACTCATCCGGAGGGCAGTAGTATCGCGTATCATCCTTGTCCCAGGAGTATCCCGCGGTAGATCCGTATTCCGGGTCGAGCCTGCCGCGGTCCCTTCTCATGTAGTCGATTCCCAATGTCGCTTCCAGCTGGCCGTACCGCGCATCCACAGGCAGTGTAATTGATTTCTCCGAAGAGAATTCCTCTCCTGCTTCAAGCAGGGAGCCGAGCGTGTTGAAATGGCCTGAATTTATTACCTCCGACTCGCCTTCATGGGAATATCGTTCGGCTTGTACATCGCCGACGGACGCCTCCTCGTCGGCTTTCCACTGCCCCAGGCCGTCGCCATTGGCGGAGTGGTCGACCGGTGTCCCCCAGACGGTGTAGTCGTCGTTGATGATGTATACGGGGATCCCCCCGTCGTTTTTGATGTACAGCTTGAGTGGAACGGTGACGTAGTTGGGGTCGGAGGATGCTTGCGGCGTACCGAATTCTGCCTTGAGGATAAATCGAATCGGTGCCGCGGTGGGTTGATACATGGTTGAATAGGCGATGCTGACAGCTGTCAGGAGTGCAGTGGCAGCAACCCCGGCCGCAAATTTCTTCGGATGAGGAATTCCCTGCCAAGCCTTTTCGCGGATGAGCAGATAAAGTGCCCACACGGACCAGAGGAGGAGCGGGATGAATGCGAAAAGGTAGGGTGTGTACTCCCTCTCTTCGAGCCACATGAATAAAAGAATGGCGCTGGTCGGAAGTGTGAGCAGGGCCCCGAGCAGGACGATCGCCCCGGATGTGTTCGACTGTCTCCTTCCCCAGTAGTCGAGGGCTGCAAATATTGCTGCACCCTGCAGCAGGCCCATCAGGATGAAAATGATGCCGACAATTCTTTGCGTGAAAGTAAGTGCTCCGAGGGCGTCCGGCCAGCCGATGGTTATGTGCATGACGGCGGACCCGAGCATTCCCACGATCATCAGCGCCAGGATTCCGCGCCTTCTCCATGGACGGCTGGGCCACGTCTTGCTGTCCCCTCCGCGCCAATGTATGCATGTCGGGTCCTCCAGGTCCATCGCCTCCGGGTAGCCGAGGCGATTCAGGGTCTTTCGCAGTTCGCGAAGTGACCAGGCATTGGCGACCACCTCCCCGTTGACGATGACCTTGCGAAGGCCGCGACTGTCGGGCGGATCCACGATTACCCACGGCTGAGTGCTCATGGAACCAAGATCAAACCTGACTCGGCGATTTTCAAGAGGAGTTGCTCCGTTCGGCTACGATCCAAAGGCTCTCGCCGGGTGTTTCGCTCCTGACTTTGGGTGCCATGTTCAGATCCAGATGAGGGGCCTCACCGGTGAGTCGGCGGGTCATGAGGCCGATCATCGCGACGTGGACCATGGCTTCGGAGCGGGCCGGGAGGGCTTCGTGGTCGCGGGCGAGGCGGCGGTGCTGCATGAGCGCGCGGTGCGGCGGACGATCTTGATGTCGATGCCCAGGGTGGCGCCGTGTTCGACGACGGCGTTCTTGTGGCCCGTGTCGGCCCAGGCCTTGCGGGCGGTGGGATGTCGGGCGGCGAGCCGGGGCGGCAGTTGCCGGCCGGCGGTGCCGTCCTGGACGCTCGCGGCGGTGACCAGGACCGCGAGCAGGAGGCCGATCGTGTCGGTGGCGACGTTGCGTTCCCTGCCCGCGATTTTCTTCCCGGCATCGCGGCCCTCGGCAGTGCGGACCAGGCGCCGAAGCCCACCCCGCAAGGCCGTCACACCGGCGCCACTCAACGCCCCGCGTCCTGGGCCTGCTGTGGTGGCTGCGTGACCGGCGTGACCGCGCAGCGGCGGCACTCCTGCCCACCCTGAAGCCCGACCCGCACCAGGTCGCCGCCACGGCGTCGTCCGACGATCGCCGTGCCGTTCGGCTTGCCCGTCATCGCCGTCCGGCCGAAACGCCACAACCCGTTCGAGACCCACTGTGCCCGTATCCGGAACCGAAGGCACTCGGCAGGGAGCGACGCAGGCTGCCGCGGGTGCGCATCCTCGGGCCTCTGCGGCGACCAGGCCCCCCGACGCCCCCAAGGGCGTTGCACCGGACCTCCGTGCTTCCCCCCGGCCGGGGCCGGGGGGAAGCGGTGCCGTCAGTAGCCCCAGCGGTTCTTCAGGTGACGCCAGAAGTCGCGGAGCATCCACTTGTCGAACTCGGTGATCTGCGTCGCGCTTCCGGCGTTCATGATGAAGCCGCCGACACCCGAGGGCGTCCAGTCGTAGAAGTCGTCGAGGCCGAAGGTGTGTCCCATCTCGTGCAGCAGGATGTGGATGTTCTCGCTGCCGAGCGCACCCAGGTAGTACTCGCTGCCGATCCGCTGGCCCCAGTCGCCGCCCGCGCCGCCGGACATGCCCGCGGTCAGCCACAGCGAGAGGTCGTAGTGGTGGGAGTCGCCGCCGGGGCAGCCGGAGTAGTTGCCGTCCTGGTGGAAGAAGCGGCCGCACGGCGGGGTGCACTGCGGTGCGCCCTCGCCGAGGTCGTTCACGTAGATGTCCGAGGTGCCGCCGGTCCACTCCAGCTGTGCGCGGTCCCGCACCGCCCAGCCGGTCACCTTCACCGGGACCTTCGGGTACGGCCAGGAGTTCCAGCCGGTCCCGTTGTCGGTCAGCTGGTCGATCCACTTCTGGAACTGCTTGCCGAGCGCCGCCTCGATCTGGTCCCGCTGCGCGGCGGTGACGTGCGCGGTGGAGTCCCAGCGGACGCAGTAGTTGATGGTCCCCTTGTTGGCCATCACCTGGTCCCAGCCGTAGTTCCGGAAGCCGTACAGGTCGGTGTACGTGCTCTCCTCGTGCTGCCAGACCTGGGAGAGCGGGGTGACGAGGGAGGCCGGGGGGTTCCAGGCGCTGCCGGTGGGTGTCGGCGTGGGCGTGGGTGTCGGCGTGGGTGTCGGTGTGGGCGTGGGTGTCGGCGTCGGGGTGGGTGTCGGCGTCGGGGTGGGTGTCGGGGTGCTGGTGGATCCCGCGCAGACGGTGCCGTTGAGGGTGAAGGAGGCCGGGCGGACATTGCTGCCGCTGTAGGCGAAGCTCGCGCCGAGCGAGGCGCTGCCGCCGGCGGCCAGGGTCCGGCCCCAGTCGGGATTGCCGACGGTGACGTTCTTGCCGGACTGGCTCCACACGCCGCTCCAGCCCTGCTGGAGCTGCTGGTTGCCGGTGAAGGCGAAGCCCAGGGTCCAGCCGTCGATCGCGGTGGTGCCCCGGTTGGTGAGGGTGATGCCGGCGTTGAAGCCGCTGCCCCAGTCGTTGACCGTCCAGTCGACGGCGCAGCCGACGCCGGCGGCCCGGGCGGGCGTCGGGGAAGTGCCGGTGAGCAGCCCGGCGACCGCCGCGATCAGTGCGACGAACAGGACCAGCAGGGAGCGGTGCGTCCGTGGTGCGGGTGGGGATGCATGGAGCCGTCGGTGCACGGGGTGCCTCCGGTCGGGGTGGGGGAGTGGAGGTACGGCGCCCTGGACGCGACGCTGATACACCGTCAGAAGTGGGCGTCACGACGGTAGGAACACGGCGGCGCCCCGTCAACGGCCGCAAACGGAAGTCGCCCGAAGCGGCCAGCGGACGGCTGGCCGGAAGCGGCGGGGTGCGGCCGGCTCCGTTGACCGGGCCCGGACCGGGTGGTGGGCTGGGCCGCCCGGCACTCCCGCCGAGCGCACCCCGATCCCGGAGGCACCCCATGTACCGACGGCTCCCCGCCGCGTTCGGCGCCGTCCTCGCGCTCTCCGCCGTTCTCGCGCCGGCCGCTCACGCCGCCGACACCCCGCGCACCCTGGTGGTCGCCACCACCGGTAGCGACGCCGCGCCCGGCACCCTCACCCAGCCGCTGCGCACCGTGCAGGCCGCCATCGACCTGGCCCGGCCCGGCGACACCATCACCGTCCGGGGCGGTCGCTACCCGCTCACCGACAACCTGACCGTCGCCCACTCCGGCGAGGCGGCCCGCCCGATCACCCTGGGCGCCTACCCCGGCGAGCGGGTGGTGATCGACGGCGAGCAACTGCCCGCCGGCCACACCCCGCTCGGCGGCTCCATCGCGCGCGCCGACCGCGGCGCCCTGCACATCGAGGCCGCGTACTGGCGGATCTCGGACCTGGAGCTGGTCAACGGCCCGTACGGGGTCTACTGCCGGGACTGCACCGGCAACGTCTTCGCCCGGCTGTCCACGCACGACAACTACGAGAGCGGTTTCCAGCTGGAGGGCGCCTCCGGCAACAACCAGATCCTCGACCTGGACAGCTACCGCAACCGTGATCCGCGCAAGAACGGCGAGAGCGCCGACGGCCTGGCGATCAAGGAGGGCGGCGGCACCGGCAACCTGGTACGCGGCGCCCGGCTGTGGGACAACGTGGACGACGGTCTCGACGCCTGGAAGTTCACCTCGCCGATCACCGTCGAGAACACCGTCTCGTACGGCAACGGCTACAACCGGTGGAACTTCCCGGACTTCGCCGGCGACGGCAACGGCTTCAAGCTCGGCGGCGGCACCCCCGCCCCCGCCGCAGGCCACATCCTGCGCAACGTCCTCGCCTTCGACAACGCCGCCAAGGGCCTGACGGACAACGGCAATCCGGGTGCGATCACGGTGAGCCGCTCCACCAGCTACGCCAACAAGGCGACCGGCTTCGACTTCGACACCGCCGCCGCGAAGGCCGGACTCACCGACAACCTTTCGGTCGCCGACCCGACCGCGTACGCGGGCAGCGCCACGACCACGGCCACCGGCAACTCCTGGAATCTCAGCGGCAGCTGGGGAGCATCTGCGATGCAGAGCACCGCCACCGCAGCGATCACCGCCGCCCGCCGCGCCGACGGCTCACTGCCCGCCGCGCCGAGCCTGCTGGTGCCCAGGTCCGGTACCGCGATCGGCGCCCGGTTCTGACCTCGCACCGGCTCGACGGGGACGGGGGGCGAGGCGAGGGTGTTCTCGCTGCGGCGGCCCGCCTCGAAGTCCTGGACGTTGCCCAGGGTGGCGGCGACGACCCGGCCGAACTGCGGAGGCTGATGACCGGTGTGCGGGTGACGGTGTACGTGGACGACGGGTGGATTCAACCGGTCGTCGCAACACCTCCGTGAGTTGGAGGTTTGCGGATGGGCGTGGGGAATCGGCAGGGGGCGGCGCGGGAGTACCGCGGGCAGATGCCCTCGCAGAGTCTTCTTCGCCACGCTGAAGCGGGAGCTGCTTGCCGACCAGCCGTGGCTCCGGTCGGACAGCGGCCCCGTACCGCGATCTTCGAATGGATCGAGAGCTGATACAACGCACGAAGGCTGCACAGCAGCCTTGGTTACCGCAGTGCCGCCGAGTACGAGACCGCCCTCGTGGCCTGACCACCACACCGATGGTGTCCGTCAAAGCGGAGCAAGCTCAGGGACCGTCGGGAGGCCCGTCACATCTGCGGCGTCCGAGTGGCGCATCCGCGCCTCACTTCGGAGACTACGCCGAACGCGCAGACTGGTCATCCCCTCCCGGTGCCCTGGCAGTTGCCGCAGACCCCGCCGCGGGCGGAACGGCAGCGGTCAGTGATCGGACGGGTTGCGCCGGGCGCTCCGTTCCGGCGCCGACGGGGCTGGAACCGCCCAGGATCCAACGGAACGTAGTCGGCGGAAAATCTTCGGGAATTCCGGCGGGCCGGCCCGGGGAACGTGCGGTGAGCCAGGGCATTTCTGCAGGTAGGGGTGAGTGCCGGGCCACTGCGAAGGTGTACTGAACGTGACCGGGAGCAGGGGCCTGCCGAAGAACCACCCACTGCTCCCGGTGGGCTCGTCGGGGGGCCGGGTGCGGCCTGCGACGGCGGCGAGCCGGTCGGCTGCGGTCGCGGTGGTCGCACCACGGGGACGGGGTCTTGTCGCCGCAGGGGAAGCGGTCGAACTCCGTTGGTCGAAAGGCCTGTTCGGGGGCCAGTGGTTCGGGACGAAGGGGGTGTGGTGCCAGGTGCCGTGCCACTCGTGGGTGTCCAGGGGAGGGCGCTTCATGACGTGGCCGGGAACGGTGACGCCGGGGGACGGGGCGCCGGGGCCGAGCTCGGCGCGGATGCCCGGCCCGGTGCGCGTCCGGGGCGCCCCGATGCGGCTCATGGCGACTTCGTGGCAGGTCGGCGGGCGTCCGCGCCGGTCGGTCCCGATCTGCGAGAACAAGCGGTGCTCCGTCTCGTTCCACGTCGATGTCCCGGCGGAAAGTGACAGAAAGTCACCGCGAGGCCGGTGGCCAGGGCGAAGACCGCCACCCGGCCGGCGTCCGCGGCCAGGCCGTGGATCCCCTACGGCACCGAACAGCCCAGGCAGATCAAGGAGTTCTTCTCCGGCGGACCCCCAGGACCGGGAAGGGCACCTCCGCCGTCAGGACGCCGGCCCGCCGTCGACGGGGCGGTACCGCGCCGCCGGCCGTCCCGGAGCGTCGAGGCGTCGCGGCCCCGGCGCATCCGACGCTCCGTGTCGATAGGTGATCGTCACCGGACGATCACGTACGGATATCAGGGTTTTCCACGATGTTGTGCGGCCCACGGACCGGTCTGCTGGTGTTGCGGTCCACGACCGCCGGCGCGCCCCACGACGTCGCGTCCGTCCGGCTCGTACACATCCAGGCGCGTACACATCCAGGGAAGGGGTGTCCCATGCCCGGCACCACCGTCGACTGCGACGCGGTCTTCTTCGACCTGCGCGACACCCTCGGCGACGTCGACCGGCCCGGTCATCTCGCGCTGTACCGACCCAGCACCGAGAAGCTGCTCGACGCCGTGCGGGACCTGGTGGGGCTGCGTGTCGGCGTGATCACCAACCTGCCCGCGGAGGTCAGCGCCGAGCAGGGGCACCGGATGATCGCCGAGGCCGTCGTCGCCGAGAACGGCGGCAGCGCCGTCCACCTCGCCGACGTCCTGGACCCGCACGGCATCGTGATCAACCACGAGGCCAAGCTGAACAAGCCCGATCCCGCCATCTACCGCTTCGCGGCCGATCAGATGGGGGTACCGATCGAGCGGTGCCTGTTCGTCGGGGAGAACCTCATCGAAGTCCTCGCCGCCCAGGCGGCCGGCATGCGGGGCGTGCTCAAGCCGTCGCCGCCCGGCAAGGAGTTCCAGCCCGCGGTGATCACCCGGCAGGGGGAATCGGTCCGCAACAGCGGCCGTGCCTTCGAGGAGTTCCTCGAACAGGAGCACCTGCTCGGCGAACGCCTCCTCGCGTGCGGCAGCCGCATCGTGCACGCACTCGACCCGGTGCACCGGTCACCGGACATCCCGCCGGGGGTGCGCACCGCGATGGGATGCTCGTGTACGCGCTCACCAACTTCACGGACCGGTCGCATCTGAAGGCCGAGGAGGCGATCGTGCCGCTGGCCGTCGCCCGCGGCATGCCGCCCGACCGCGCCCGCTGGATGTTCGACCAGCACGACCAGGTCCGCGCCTACGGGGAGGCGATCCGCGTCGCCTGGCAACGGATACAGAACGGCGACCCCCGCGACGTGTCCCACGCGATCTCCGACTTCCGCCGCTGCACGGAGGGCCTCGTACTGCTCTTCCGGTCGCATGCGGAACGCGAGAAAGACGAGTTGTACCCGGAGCTGGGCCGCCACCTCACCGACGCGGACGACGCGACCGTGCTCTCCGTCGTCCGCCACACCGGCCCGCCGGACACCGGACCCTACGCGGCGGTCGTCGGTGCGATGGAGGAGGCGCTCGACAACGCGGACGTCGCAGACAGCGCGGACGGGGCGACCCGGACCGCCGGAAAGGCCTGACCATGTGGCTCCTGCGAACGCCCGGCACCGGCTGTTTCGACAAGGACCAGCGGCGCGCCGTGGAGGTGCTCTTCGACGCGATCCTGCCCGGCGGACCCCGACGACCCGGCGCGGCCGACGCGGACGCCGCCGAATACGTCGACCGGCTCCTGGCCATGGGCCCCGAGACGCACCCCGAGATTCCGGCGTGGCGCCTGGCCTACCCGGTGCTGCTCGCCGCTCTCGACACCGCCGCGCAACAGGCGCACGGCGGACGCGGCGTCGCCGAACTCGACCGCGCCGAGGCCACCGCGCTGCTGCGCGACCTGGCAGCGGGGGCCCTGCCCGCCTGGCCCGCGGCCGCCCTCGCCCAGCCGGCGGCGTTCGCCCTGCTGCGGGCCCACTGCATCGAGGGCTGCTTCGGCGACCCCCGCTGGGGCGGCAACCGCGAAGCGGTGATCTGGCGCTGGTACGGCTACCCCACGCCGGCCGAACCCTTCACCCGCCCCGCCACCACGACCGCCGCCCGGCCCGGGGAGGAACCATGACCGCCACGACCAGCACACCCGGCGCACCCGGCGGATACGACGCGATCGTCGTGGGCGCCGGCGCGGGCGGCGGCACCGCGGCCCGCGTGCTCACCTCGCGAGGACGCCGCGTCGCCGTGCTGGAGAAGGGCCCGCTCCCGGTCGCCGACGACTTCCTTCCCTACGACGAACTCCACTTCCACACGCACAAGACGCTCATCCCGCACCGCGACACCGACCCCAACATCTACATGGCCGGACCCGCCCAGGACCGGCCCACCCGGGTCGAGCGCTGGTGGAACGTCAACATGGTCGGCGGCGCGACGAACGTGTGGGACGCCAACGTGCCCCGCTACACCGAGGAGGACTTCCGCGTCCTCGACCACCTGCGCGACGTGCCGCCCGAGGCGGACATGGTGGACTGGCCGTGGACCTACCGAGAGTTCGAGCCGTGGTTCGAGCGGGCCGAGCACGAGTGGGGCGTCTCCGGGCGGGCCCGGCAGTCCCCGGCTCAGGAGCCGATACGGGCCGGCTACGACTACGCGATGCCGCCGCTGCGCCCGCACGCGGCCGTGCCGTTCCTGACCGAGGCGTTCGGCCGCGCCGGGATGCGGCCCTACCTCGGCCCCCGGGCGATCAACTCCCGTGTGAACGACGGCCGTCCGGCCTGCTCGTTCTGCGGCCTCAACCAGTTCTTCGGCTGCGCTGTCAACTCACGGGCCTCGGCGCTGAACACGGTGCTCCAGCGCGCCCTGGCCACCGGCCGGTGCGACCTGCTGACCGGACACTGCGTGACCCGGCTCGTGCACGAGGGCGGGCGGGTACGCGGCGTGATGTACCGCACCGAACCCGGCGGACCCGAAACGTTCCTGGGCGCCTCCCAGGTGATCGTGTCCGTCCAGACCATCGAGTCGGCGCGGCTGTTCCTCGTGTCGCAGGTGCCCGACCCCAACCGGATGATCGGCCACTACCTGACCTATCACACCCACGGGAACGCCGAAGTCACCCTGCCGCTCCAGCCGGTGTGGACCGGCAACGGCGCCCAGCAGCCCTCCACCGCGATCGGCTCCCTGCAACTGCGCGACCTGTACGTGGTCGACGACCCCGCGACCCCGGTCACCAAGGCCGGCAAGTTTTCCGTGTACGACCCCTACACGTGCGTGCCGCCGGTCAGGCTCGTCAAGGGCGCCTCGCTCGGACCCGGCCGCGGCGGCCTGTGGGGCGAGGACCTGTACACCTACCTCGAAGAACTCCGACACCAGGGCGGCGTCTACTTCTCCTTCACCGGAGAGGCGCTCTCCCTCTACGACAACCGGGTCGAACTCGACCCCGACGTCACCGACCCGTGGGGCATGCCCGCGGCCCGGATCTGGTACCGGCACCATGCCTACGACCTGGCCGCGGCCCGCTACGCCATCGACCGCGTGGTGCGGGTGATGGAGGACGCGGGCGGCGAGTTGCGCGGCTACGACGTCCCCGGCGCGGAGAACCCCGGCTACGGACACGTGCAGGGCACGCTGCGCGCAGGCACCGATCCCGACGCCTCGGTGCTCGACGAGAACTGCCAGTCGCACACCGTCTCCGGGCTCTACGTCCTCGACTGCGCGTTCATGCCGACCGCCGGCGCCTCGAACCCCACCCTGACCCTGCTCGCCAACGCCTACCGGGTGTGCGAGCAACTCCCTGACCCCGGCTGAGAAGCACGCCCTCGGCGAGGTACGGACACACCGACACCGGGCCGACCGGGAACGAATCGAAAGGCAGCACCATGGACACCCTCGACGGGCGGGTCGACATCGCCCGCGCCCTGCTGTCCGCCGGGATCACCCCGGCCGACCTCGAACTGTCGCCCGACCTGGCCGCGGCGCCGGAAGGCCCCGCCCTCGCCGCGGACCTCGGGATCGTCTTCCCCGACGGGCTCGCACCCGTCCCACGGCCCCTCGGCGTCGAGCCGTCCCCCGACGCCGCGCTGCCCCGCGCCGACGTCGTCGTGATCACCTGGACCGTCGCCGAACAGGACGCCCTCGCCGACGTGTTCACCCCGGGCTTCGGGCGGCAGCGCTGGTACCGGTACACCCGCCGCTTCGAGGAGCACTACCGGCCGCTGATCAGAGGCGGAGCGCCCTCGCTCGCCGCCCGCCCGCCACGCCTGGGCTCGTACTTCCCCGTCAAGCTCGGCGACCTGGACGTGCTGTGCGTGAAGTCCGAACTCCACCTCAACCAGGACGGTCTCAAGACCGGCGAAGGCACCGCCACCCTGCCCGTACGGGACTTCTTCGAGCAGATCATCGAGGAGGTCCGGCCGCGGGTGATCGCCACCATCGGCACCTCGGGCAGCGTCTTCGCCGACTTCCCCCTGGGCGACGTGGTGGTCACGCGCGCGGCGAAGTTCCGCTGCCAGAAGGAGTTCCGCAACGAGGACTTCAACGGCCGGACGTTCCGGTCCGACTGGACCCTCCCGCTCGGCCGGATCGACGACGCGCAGAAGCTGATGCGCGGCTTCGCCGACCGGCTCACCGAACCACCGCTCGGCCCGCCGTCCACCCGCTTCCCCTTCGTCGGGCCGCTGCTCGAACCGCCCGACAACGACCCGGCCGTCCGCATCGAGCAGGACGCGCGGGACATGCCCGAGTTCCACCCGATCCTGACCACCGACTACTTCGAGTACGGCACCTCCACGAACGGCCTGGAACACGAGGGAGCAGCCGTCGAGATGGGCGACGCGGCACTCGGTCTGGCCTGCGCCGACCTCGCCGCCGCTGGCTCGGACCACGTGCCCGACTGGGTGGTGGTCCGCAACATGTCCGACCCCCAGATCAACGGCGAACTCCCCACCCGCGAGTTCCGCCTCAACCCGCAGACCATGTGGGCGGTGTCCTACTACGAGTCGTACGGCTACTGGACCAGCGTCTGCGGTGCGCTCACCACGTGGGGTCTGCTCGCGGGACTCTCCGAGGCGGGCATCGACGATGCCTGACCCACCGGCCGCCACCCGGCTCCCCGCCGAGGTCGAGCTGCTGTTCGAGCTCATGCCGTGCAATGCGCTGCGCACCTCGCAGCACGCCGGCCCCGGAACCCATCCGTGCGCCTACTTCCGCTCGTGGGGCACCTACCACGCCTACGACTACGACGCCGACGAGCCGCCGCCGGACGCCTCGATCGTGCGGCCCTCGCACTACACCGGCCGGATGACCCCGCTGCCGGAACCGCTGTCCGGTTGCCGCAAGGCCCCGATCCTCGCCGTCGGCATCAACCCCAACCTCCCGGGCTGGTGGCCCGACAGCCACGGCTCGCTCACCCCCGACTTCGACTCCGTGCGCCAGTACGCGCACTACTTCCGACACCGAGGGGTGTTCAAGCCCGAGCTGCCCGACGACGCGTACCGCACCTTCGGCGGCGGACCCGACGACGATCCCCTGGCCGGGATCCCGCTCACCGTTCCCGAGGACGCGCAGGGCCGCCGCGAGATCGCGGTCCGCGAGCAGCCGCAGCGCATGTACCTCGTCTACCAGCAACTGCTGGACGCCCTCGGCGCGGAACTGGGCCTCGACCGGGGCACGCTCACCGTCGGCGAGGACCTGTCGTACGGCAACATGGTCGCCTGCGCCTCGGCCAAGTGGACCACCCGGACCGACCCGCACGACCCTGCCCTTCCGCCGATGACCGACGACCAGCGCGTCGGAATCGTCGGCGAGTGCTTCCGCACCCGCCGCCACCTGCTGCGTCAGATGTTCCAGTCGCTGCCGGCCGTGATCCTCGTGCTCGGACAGAGCACCGCCAACGCGTTCACCGGCGAACTCGGCGACCGCCTGACACCCGTACCCACCCCGGACACCCCCATGGCGCAGCTGATGGCGACCGAGATCCGGCTCACCTACGGCACCCTCGACGACGGCGAGGAACTCGACGCCCGGGTGCTGTTCGCCCCGCACCCCACCGGGCACCCCGACGACTACGCGCGAGCCCGGCCGCTGCTCGTCGAACAGCTCCTGCACGAGGCCCGCTCCGGCCGGCTGGGTCACGACGGACGCATCGGACACCTGACGCGCCCCCGCGGATCGTGCTCCTTCTGCCCGCTGCTCGACATCGGCCCGTGCCCGTACGCCGATGTGCTCACGCCGCTCCCGGGCGGGGGCCCCGCCCTGCTCGCCGACGGACCGGCCCCCGTCGTGCCGGAGAAACGCACCCAACTGCGGCTGCTCGACGGCATCACCGAACGGGCCGCGCCCGTCGCCGAGGTCTGGGCACGCACCGACGATCGGGAGGACTGACGCCGAAACGCCCCACCAGCGCCACCACCCCCGAAAGCGAGACCCCGATGTCCGGCAGAGCCGCCCCCGAGGGAGCACCCGACAGGCAGTACCGCATCGCCGTCTACTTCGACACCGGCCGGGAGGCCGAGCACATCGAGGCGATCCTCGGAGACCGGACGCACCGCTACCGCGAAGTCATCCTCGCCGAGACCTCCGGGGACCGGATCGCCCGACTTCGCTCGACCGGCTGCCTCGTCGACGTCCGCGCCGATCTCACAGCCCAGCACGGAGCCCGGAGCGAGACCACCGCGACGGACGCGCCACCCGGCAGTGACGGCCCGCAGAGCATGCTGCCCCCGCGCGGCGCCGGCCCGGCCGCCACCACCGACCGAGTCGCACCCGACCCGGAGTTCGTGGCCGACCTCACCGAACGCGCCGCGATCGCGTGCGAACAGGGCGCGGCTGCCCTGGAGGCCGCGGTGCCCCGTCCCGTCCCGTCGGGCGAGCCGGACCACAACACCTACCTGGTACGTCTGTACGGACCGCTGGACCGGGCCCGCCGCGCCGCCCTCGCCGGGATCGGTGCCCGCGTCACCGAATTCCAGCCGCCCGGAACCTACCGCCTCCGCCTCACCCTCGGGCAACGCGACCAGGTCGCCGACCTGCCGTGGGTGATCGCGGTGCGCCCCTGGGGTCTCGCCGACACGGTCACGCAGGCGCTCGACGACGCACTGGACCGGGACACCCCCCGCGCCGCCGGTCCGCACCTGCTCGCCGACGAGGGCGTCGCCGCACCGGACCCCTACCTCGACACCTTCGACGTCCTCGTGCACGATCCCCTCGACCTCGCCACGCTCCGCCCCGTCCTCGACGCCACGCCCGGTGTCGAGGTGCTCTCCGCCGTCGACGTCATGCTGCGCTTTCGCACCGACCTGACCGGAGACCGGCGGCGTGACCTGCTCGCCGTCGTCGCCGCCCGGGACGAAACCCGCCGGGTCGCCTCCTACCGGCCGCCGCTGCTCTACGCCGACCACGCCCGCCGACTCGTCGGCGTGGACCGCATCGGACCGCGGGCCGACGGCGCCGCACCGACGGCCCCGATGCCCTGGACCGGGACGGACGAGATCGTCGGCGTGTTCGACAGCGGCGTCGACGGCACCCACCCCGACCTCGTCGACCGCATCGTCGTGAACGAATCCCCGGTCGGCGGCGAGGCGTTCGACGTCTGCGGTCACGGCACCCACGTGGCCGGCATCATCGCCGGCACCGGTGCGGCGAGCGGGGGCCTGATCGCCGGTGTCGCCCCCGGCGCCCGGCTGGCCGTCTTCCGCGTCTTCGACGAGGACAACCGACTCCACGTGGGCCCCAGCCTGGGCCCGATGCTCACCCGTGCCGTCGACGCGGGAGCGCACATCATCAACCTCAGCTGGGGCAATCCACTGTCGGGCACCTACGACCAGTACTCGCTCGCCGTGGACAAGTTCGTCGCCGAGCATCCCGACGTGCTCGTGATCGTCGCGGCCGGCAACAGCGGCGTCGCCCCCGAGGGAACCCACGAGTTCAACACCTGCGGCACCCCCGCCACCGCCAAGAACGCGCTCACCGTCGGCGCGTGCGACACCGACCGCGACAACGACGGCCTCGCCGATCTGACCTGGGACCGCTTCCGTCAGCCCCAGTTCCCGCTGCCGCCGGCCGGCGGCGAGCACGTGTGCGGCAACCCCGACCTGCCTGCCGCGATCAGCAGCCGAGGCCCCAGCGACTACGGCAGCGTCGTGCCGCACCTGCTCGCCCCGGGCACCTTCGTGCTCTCGGCCCGCAGCAGCAGCACGCAGATGGACCCGCGGCTGCCCTGGCGCGACTGCCCCGACCACGACGGGCACTACATGTACATCGGCGGCACCAGCATGGCCGCCCCCGTCGTCGCCGGCGCCGCCGCCGTCCTGCGGCAGTACCTGCGCGAGGTCCACCGACTGGCATCGCCCTCCGCCGCGCTCATGAAAGCCGTCCTCATCGCCGCGGCACGCCGCCTGCCCTCGCTGCGCACACCTCACACCGCACAGGATCTCGGCTACCCCGACTTCGACCAGGGCTTCGGACGGCTGGACCTGACCACCGTCCTGCCCACCCCCGACGCGCCGGCGGACCGCCGGCTCGTGTGGGCAGACCTGTCCGACTCCGATCCCGGCGCGCTCGAAGCGTTCGCCGACCCGGCGGGCACCCGACACGGCAGCCGCACCTACCGCCTCACCGTGCCGGACGGTCCCCACACCGACGACCTGCGCGTCGTCCTGGCCTGGACCGACCGCCCCGGCAGCGCCGTGCAGAACAACCTCGACCTCGCGGTGACCACACCCGACGGCACCGTGCACGTCGGCAACGAGGAGCACACCTACAACAAGATCCCCGGCTTCGACCGCAGCGCCGTGGCGCAACTCACCGGTCTCCCGCTCGACCGCGCCAACACGGTCGAAGCCGTCCGGATCGGCAACCCGGCGCCCGGCACCTACACGATCAAGGTGCTCGCGCAGAACACGCCCTTCCCCGCACAGGGTTACGCGGTGTGCGCCGCCGGCCCGATCAGCGAAGAGGAGTTGACGACGCCATGAGGATCGCCGCGATCGGCGGCAACGCCCTGCACGCCCCGCCCCACACCCGTACCGCGCTGACGTCCGCCTACGTCCAGGGCGCCGACGTCCTCGTCTTCGACGTCGCCGTGACCGCCGACGGACACGTCGTGCCCGGCTCCGACGGAGGGCTGCCCCGTCAAGCCGGCTCGACGGCCTCCGTCGGCGAACTCACGTTCACCCGGCTCCGCGCGCTCGACCTGGGCGCAACCTTCAAGCCGCGCGGCTCCCCACACTTCCGCTACCGGCCCGAAGGCCACGCGCCCGTGCGCGTCGAAGCACTCGACGACCTCCTCGACGCGCTGCCCGACGAAGTCACCTACGTGGTGCGGGTGAGCACCGGCGGCGCGGACACGGTCGCCGCCGTCATGGGGATCTTCACCCGCCGCGCCGCCACCGCACGCCTCGTCGTCGCCGCCTCCGACCCCGAACTGCTGCGCCACGCGCGTACGCTCGACCTCCACGCGGGCACCGCGCTGACCGGACCCGCGCTGGACGGCCCCGATACCGGCCCCGACCCCGTCCTGCTCGACAAAGCCCTCCAGGACGGGGCTCTCGACCTGGTCCTCGCCGGCCTCGACGACCTGATCGGCCCCGACGGCCGGCCCACCGAGCTCGGCCTCCGGCTCGGCGCGGCCGACCGCTCGGGAGGCGTGCGGCTCGGCGTGCTCGTCCTGCCCCGGGCCGACCCCGGTCCCGACGACCACGCACTCGCCGCCGCGCAGCCGTACACGTGGGCCGTCGGCACCGACTCCACCTTCGACACCGCCGAAGCCCTCCGCCCCGGCACCCGCCTGATCGACGAGACGTTCGCCGGCACCCACGTCGACACCCGCCGCTTCGCGCTCGGCTACGCCAAGGCCAATCCCTACTGCCACGTCTTCCAGGACGACGGCATCCACGTCCGCATCACCCCGTACACGGGCGACCCCCAGCCGCCCCGGCCCGCCGACCCGGTCGAACGCCGCCTCGCCGAGCTGCAGGAACGCACCTGGGACGCCCTCGGCGACTGGCCGTTCTACAGCGGCGGCGGCATCGGCGTGACCCGCGGCCTGCGCGGCGACTTCGCCGCCGAGGTGCGCGTCGACTCGGCCGTGGCGGCCCAGGCCACCATGTGCGAGATGGCGGCCGTCAACGCCGACCCCGGCACGCACCACCCGCCGTACGACGAGGACGGCTCGCCGCGCCTCCCGCGCTCCTTCCGCGACAAGGACGCCTTCTACGACCCCCACGGCGCACCGCCGTTCGTCGGTGCCGAACACGACGAGGACGACGGTTACCGGATCAACTGGAACCTGGGCACGCTCTACGACACCAACCAGTACGGGCCGCCCGTCGGCGACGGCCGTGTGCTCGCGGCCCGGCTGCGGCTGGAACGGCGCGGCGCCTACTTCGCCGCGTACACCCGCAACGACGTCGACGCCCACGACTGGGTGTGCGTCGGGACGGTGCGCAACGACTCGATGAACGAGACCGTGCACCTGCGGTGCTCCGGGAAGCGGTGGCGCCAGGAGGACGCGGCCGATCCGACGCACTACGTGCCGATGCAGGCCAACGAGTTCGTCTTCCGGGACCTGCGGATCACCTGCTACTTCTGAGCACGCCGCACGCCGCACGCCGGTGCCCGAGCGGGTGAAATCGGCGCCGCAGGCGGGTGCCACCCGTACGGCCGATGCACCGGGCGGTGGCACCCGTCGATCATGGATGGCATCGTCCGCGCGCAGTCCGCACGCGTTCTCGGAGGAGCAGCCATGCCAGCGCCCGACGCAGCACCGGAGCAGCCGACGCAGGAGGACGCACCCGGCCGCGCACCGGCCGGCGCAGGCGGTCCCCCCTCGCCGCCGGACGTCCGCCCGCTCATCGGCCGCGACGAACCGCTGCGCGTGCTGGTCCGCGCCGTGGAGGCCACCATCCGAGGTGCCCCCGGGTTCGTCGAGATCCTCGGCGAACCCGGCATCGGCAAGAGCCGGCTGCTCGGCGAACTCGAGACCTCGGCCCGGGCCCGTGGCCTCGCGGTGCTCTCCGGCCGGGCCGCCGAGTTCCAGCACGAGGTGCCGCTCGCGGTCGTGGTGGACGCCCTCGACGACCACCTGAGGACCCGAGCGACCCGGCTGCGCGGCAAGCTTCCCGGACCGGTCCTCGACCAGCTCGCCAAGATCTTTCCCGCCCTCGAAGCCGCCGTCGACGCGGTGCCGGGGGCGGACCCGGTGCCCGCCGACCGGTACCGGGGATTCAGCGCCGTACGAGACCTGCTCGACGCGCTGGCCGCACCGTCCGGGCTGCTCGTCGTCCTCGACGACGTGCACTGGGCCGACGAGGCGTCGGTCGAACTCGTCGACCACCTGCTGCGCCACCCGCCGTACGGACGCGTCCTGATCGCCATGGCCTACCGCACCGCACAGGTCCCGCCCCGACTCGCGGCCGCGCTCCACCGCGCCGGCACCTCGTGCACGTCGGACCCGGGCACCGGCCGGGGCCCCGTACGCCTCCACCGGATCGTCGTCCGGCCCTTCGACGCCCGCGAGGTCGAGGAGTTCCTGAGCGCCCTCACGCCGGACGTCCCCGACGACCGGACCGTGGCGGCCGGCGCGGGCGTCGTCGGGGACTCGGGTGCGGGCGGTGTACAGGGGCCGATGCCGTGTCCCGCCCGGTCCCGCAGGCTCCACGCCGCCAGCCGGGGCAACCCCTTCTACCTGGAAGCCCTCGTCCGCGGCGACCCCGGGACCGGCAGCACCGACCCCGATCCCGAGCGCTCCGACCCGGCCGCCGTGCCCTCGCCCGTACGGGTGGCCCTCGCGGCCGAACTCGATGCCCTGCCCGCCGACGCCCTGCTCGTCGCCCGCGCGGCGGCCGTCGTCGGCGACGATTTCGACCCCGGCCAGGTCGCCGTCGCCGCGCGCATCTCCCGCGTCCGCACCCTCGACGCCCTGGACGAACTCGCCGCGCGCGACGTGGTCCGCGTGGCCGCCGGAACGGGCCGATTCAGCTTCCGGCACCCTCTGGTCCGGCACGTCGCCTACTCCTCTGCCGCGGCCGGCTGGCGGATCGAGGCCCACGCCGCGACCGCGGCACACCTCGCCGGCATGGGCGCCCCGGCGACCGCCCGCGCCTACCACCTCGCCCGGTCGGCGGGCTTCGGCGACCGCGAGGCCGCAGCGGTGCTCGCCGAAGCCGCCCGCAGCGTCGCCGACCGGGCGCCGGCGACCGCCGCGCACTGGCTCCGGGCGGCCCTGCGGCTGCTGCCCGAGGACGTCCCGGAGACGGTCGGTCTGCTCACCGACCTGGCCCGCGCGCAAAGCGTGAGCGGGCGTCTGCGGGCGGGACGCGACACGGCGATGCGCGTCCTCGAACTACTGCCCCAGGACGACCTGGCGGCCCGGGCGCCCCTCGTCCGGCTGGTCGCGATGATGGAGCGGCTCCTCGGCCGCACCACGCGGAGCCGTGCCGTCGTGCTCGCCGAACTCGACCGCGCCGGCGGCCGTTTCGTGGCCGCACAACTGCCGCTGTGGCTGCGGCTCGCCGCCGAGAACATGCTGCGCGGCGAGCACACGGAGGCGACCCGCGTGCTCGACTCCGTGCTGGCCGACCCCGCGTCCGTCACGGCCCCGGGCCTGATCGCGGCGGTCGCGGCGATGCGTCCCATGGCCGCCTACGCCCAGGGGCGGTACGGCACCGCGACCCGCCAGAGCCGGCGCGCGGCCGCGCTCGTCGACGCGACCGCCGACGTGGACCTCGTGCCCTGGCTCGACTCGTTCGCGTGGCTGTGCTGGGCGGAACTGATCGCCGATCGGGGCCCGGTCGCCGCACCGCACTTCCAGCGCGCGCTGGACCTGGCCCGGGCCAGCGGGCAGAGCTACATCGAGACCACCCTGCTCGCCGGGCAGGCGTGGAACCTCGGCCGGCTCGGCCGACCCCGAGCGGGCCTCGCCGCGGCCGAGGAGTGCGTGGAGATCTCCCGCCTCCTGGGCTGCCGCCAGCCCCTGGTCCTGGGCCTGTCCGTACAGTCGATACTCACCGGCTGGGTCGGCGAACCCGCCGGGGCGCTGCGCAAGGCCGAGGAAGCCGTCGCCGCGGCCGGACACGACGGCGAATGGGCGGGAACCTTCGCGCACGCCGTGTACGCGGTCGCCCTGCTCGACGCCGGACGGGTCGACACGGGCACCGCCGAGGCCGCTGTCATCTGCGGCAACGAGGACGACACCGTCCTCGACCCGTGCAGCCGCCTCATGTGCTGCGAGGCGGCGGCGCGGGCCGAAGCCCTGCGCGGCCGGCCTCGCGCCGCCCGCTGCTGGGCCGACCGGGCCGCGCGGCTCGCGGCGGGCACCGAGCCCGGAGCGGCGGCGGCGGGCGTCGGAGAGGCCACCGCCCTGCTCGCGCACGCCCACGCCCTCGGCACCGGCGAGCCCGCGTCCGCCGCCGACGCGGCCGATCGCGCGGGTGAGATCCTGCTCGCCTCGGGGACGATGATCGAGGCCGGCCGGGCCCTGCTCACCGCCGGTACCGCGCACGCAGCCGCGGGCCGCCGGCACGAAGCCCTCGACCGACTCGCCCACGCCGCCCGCCTGTTCGAGGACGCGGGGGCCCACGGCCTCCTCGGCCGAACCGTCCGCGAACAACGCCGCCTGGGCGCACGCGTGCCGCACCCGGGCGCCACCGGAGCACGTGCGGGCCGCCCCTACGACCTGTCCCAACGCGAACTCGACGTCGTCCGCCGGGTGGTGGCGGGCCACACCAACCAGGCCATCGCCGAGGAGCTCCACCTCAGCGTCCGTACGGTCGAGACCCACCTGTCCCACGTCTTCGCCAAACTCGGCGTCGGTTCCCGCGTGGCGGTGATCACCACGCTGACCGGCCTGTTGCCACCCGAGCAACACTGACCCCGCACCCGGCCCTGGGGTCTGCCGGAGAAGGACCCCTTGATCTGCCCGGGCTGTCCAGGCTCCGGGATGAGGGGGTGACGGAGGTTGCACCCCGAGCGCGGACATCGGGTTTCATGGGCGGACATCGGGTTTCATGGAGCGAGGTCGAGCGGCTGCGGTCCGGTGATCGTTGCGGCTTCGCCGGCCGTGAGCGGGGGCCGGGTGCGTCATGATCCTTCATCGGGCCGCGGGCAGGACAGGGCTCGTGACAGACTTCCGGTCCTTGCTTCCCGGCCGCTCGGGGCGGGAGCACGACAGGAGGACGAGACGTGGCACTCTTCGGCAACGCGCACAAGGTGGACCCGGCGGCGGCTCAGCAGGAGTTCGCCAAGCTGTTCGGGAACGGCGAGCAGGTGCACGCCGCGTACCAGCTGATCCGCGACACGTTCATGTTCACCGACCGCCGGCTGATCCTGATCGACAAGCAGGGCATAACCGGCAAGAAGACCGAGTACCACTCGATCCCCTACAAGAGCATCACGCACTTCGCGGTCGAGACGGCCGGCAACTTCGACCTCGACGCCGAACTGAAGATCTGGGTGTCCGGCAATCCGCTGCCGATCCAGAAGACCTTCACCAAGGGCGTCGACATCTACGAGGTGCAGGCCATCCTGACCCAGTACGTGACCGTGAAGTAGTCCGCCGGGCCGCCCGGGCCCGGTCGGTCGCGCTGCAGCCGGCGAGGCGGTGCTGACGTCGCGCGGTCCTGCCGCTCCGGGGCCGGGGCCGGGGTCCGGCCGGGTCGGGGGCGTCGGAGCGGGCCCGGGGCCGGACAACCGGCGGAAGGCTCCTGACCCGGCCTGGTGGCGCTGCGCCGGCTGCCGGATGTCCGGCGGCCTTCACGCCCGGGGCCTCGACCTGATGCGCGAGGAGGCCGCCGGCATGTGCTGTCAGCCGACGCTCGGGGGCGCGGGTTCCCAGGGCCGGACCCAGGGGTCGGGCCATGCCTCGGCTGCGGCGAGCAGCGGGTCGAAGGTTGCGCCGTCAATGCCCTCGCGGATGACGTCGGCGTGACCGCCGTGCCGTGCGGTCTCCTGGATCAGGTGCAGCAGGACCCAGCGGATCGACCATTCCTTGACCTCCGCGGGAATCCACGGAGCACCCTGCGGCACCGGAACGGCCTGCCCGAGGTCCGGAATGCTGCTGATCACCGCGTCGGTCCGCTCGGCCGCCGCTGCGTGCGCGGCCAGGACCTCGGCCAGGGTCTCGTCCGGGGCGAGCTGGAATTCGTCCGTGTCGGACTCGTCCGTCTCTCGCTGCGTCCCGCCCCGCTGAAGGATGAGGTCGGTCCAGAAGCCCTCGCACCGTGCGGCGTGCTTGATGAGGCCGCCGATGCTCAGTTCGCTGGGAGAGGCCGCCATGCGGGCCTGCTCCTCGGTCAGGCCGTAAGCAGTGACCCGCAGCGCGCGCCGCTGGTGGGCGAGGTAGGCGGTCAGTGCTGTGCGCTCGTCGGTGACGGGCGGGACGACTCTCGGCATGGCTGAACCCTCTCGCGGTGCAAATCCTTGCAGCAAGTTTCAGTCAGACTCTACTGTCGCTTCCCGGCCGACGTACACCGGTCCGATCGGCCCGATCCCCAGCCTTCGGTACCGGCTTGCCGGTCGCGCCGCCGACGGGCGATGCGACCGGGCCGGAAGCCGCCAACTGCCGTGCACGTGACGCTCGCATGGTCGCGTGACGCCCGTGTGGTACCCGCGTGGTGCTGCAGGGCGCGATGCGCGCCGGGCGTTCCGACTGTCAGCAGGTGGCATTCAGCCGCAGTACACGCTGTCTCAACGTTGCGTCGCCAGAGTTCCGCCTCGTGCCTATCTCACACCCGCGTTCCGGCGTTGCCACTGCGTGCGCCGCCGCTCTGACGTTTTCAGGACTGGCCGTCACCGGGATCGTCGCCGCGCAGCCCGCGGCTGCCGCGGACCCGGCCGGCTACCAGAACATCCGGATCAACGAGGTCACCTCGTCGAACAACGACACCGTCGAGCTGTTCAACAGCGGCTCGACGCCGGTGAGCATCAGCGGCTGGAAGATGTCCGACGACAGCTTCTCGCCGCAGTCCTTCAGCCCGTCCTCCTCCACGATCGCGGCCGGTGGCTTCGTCACCTTCAACTCGCCCAAGGGGCTGGGTGACTCGGACAAGGTGGTCATCTACACGGCCGACGGCACGGTGGTCGACCGCACCGAGTGGGCGACCGACAACGCCAAGCCGGCGATGGCGCGCTGCGGCGGCGACGGCACCGGGGCGTGGGTGACCACGACCGTGGCGACCACCTTCGGCTCCGCGAACGCCTCGGGCTGCCCGTCGTCGCTCCCGGCGGCCGGCCGGGTGCGGATCAACGAGGTCACCTCCAACGGTTCGGACACCGTGGAGCTGTACAACGGCGGCACGAGCGCGGTCGGCATCGGGTCGTGGAAGTACGTCGACAACGACACCAGCCACTCCCCGGTCTCGGTCTCGTCCTCCTCGCCGAGCGCGACCAGCATCCCCGCGGGCGGCTACGTCACGTTCAACTCCACCCTCGGTCTGGGCGACAACGACTCGCTCCTCCTGCTCGACGGCAACGGCAACACCGTCGACTCGGTGACCTGGGCCACCGACGCGGCCAAGCCGTCGGACGAGCGCTGCCCCAGCGGCACCGGCTGGTTCCGGACCTCCGTGACCGCGACGCTCGGTAGTGCGAACTCCTGCTCGGGCAGCGGTGGTGGCGGCGGCGGCCAGACCGGCCAGCTGCTGGGCGGCGGCGGATCGCTCACCAGCGGCTGCACCCCCGAGGCGCCCTCCGGCACGGGTTCCACCCCGGCGGGCACCCTGGCGTGGCCGGGCGGGCTGGACGTCACGATCGCCGACAACGTCTGCGCCTTCATCACGTCCACCGGCCCCGAGGGCCGGGACGTGAGCGGCCTGGCGTTCGATCCGGCGAACCCGTCGGTGCTGTGGGCCGCCAAGAACAAGAACTGGCTGTACAAGCTGGTCAAGAGCAACGGCAAGTGGATCCCGGACTCGACGTGGGGCGCGGCCGGCAAGCAGATCCGCTTCGCGGGCGGCTCCGGCCAGCCGGACTCCGAGGGCCTGACGGTCGGCGGCAACGGCCACGTCTACGTGACCTCCGAGCGTGACAACGCCAACAACACGGCCCCCAAGGACACGGTCATGGAGTTCGACCCGGCCGCGACCGGATCGACGCTCACGCCGCTCCACCAGTGGGACATGACCTCGCAGTTCCCGCAGCTCGACACCGGCAGCAAGGACGACGCCAACCTGGGCTTCGAGGGCCTCGGCTACGTGCCGGACAGCTGGCTGACCGCCAACGGCTGGGTCGACCCGCTCACCGGCGCCGCCTACAACCCGGCGAACTACCCGCTGCACGGCTCGGGCCTGTACTTCGCCGGCCTGGAGTGGGACGGCACACTGCACGTCTACGGCCTGAACTCCGACGGCACGTTCACCACGTTCGGCACGATCGCGACCGGCAAGGCCTCCGTGACGGACGTGACGTTCGACGCCGGAACCCAGCGCATCGTCGCGAGCTGCGACAACACCTGCGGCGAGACGCACACCCTCATGAAGGTCAACACCGGCGGCGCGATCGTGCCGGACGTGACCTACACGAAGCCGGCCGTCATGCCGGCCGACAACCTGGAGGGCTTCGCCATCGCCCCGACCTCGACCTGCGTCAACGGCTTCCGCGAGGCGGTCTGGAGCGACGACGGCATCTACGGCCTCGGCTCCGGCAGCTCCTCCTACGGACACGCCCTCTACAGCGGCACCTTCCCCTGCTGATACTGCCCAGCCACGGCACAGGGCCCACTCCTGGCGCCGCCTCCGAGGTGAGGCGGCGCCAGGGTCCGGTGAGGTCCCGGCCGTACGCATCGACGAACCCCCTGGCCGGCCTCCCGCGAGGCATCGGAACCGGGCCGGGCCTGCCCGAAGCCCGAGGCGCGCCTGCCGGCACCGTCACCGGGCGCGTCACCGCGGGCCTGGTGACGGGGCACGCCCGGCCGGCCGGTCATCAGCAGATACGCCAATCCGGCGGCCGGGCTGCTCACCTTCGAACACGGGTCTCCTGGGGCCCTGACCCTGTGGCCGGTGCGGGCTCGCCGGGGGAGTGCCGATCGCTCTCCTGACGGTCCGGGAGTCCGCCCTGAACTCGATCAGCGAGGCGTTCGACCACCACGGACTGCCCCCGGACCTTGTCGAACCGCTGACCCCCGCCATGCCGGCGACGGAACGCGAACTCCCTGAGCACGCCGTCCATGTGCTCGGCGCCACGCGTGACCCGCGGGCCGGCCGCTGATCGGGCCCTTCCTCCACCACCCCGACCCGGACGTGCGCGCGGAAGCCCGCTTCGCGGCAGCCGAGATCACCGCAGCCGCCCCCGAAGGCCGCATGCACAGCTCCTGACTACTGCTTCTCGCCCCGTGGGGTCCGGTCGTACGCGAGAGCCCGCTCGATCAGCGCGCGCAGTTCCTCGTCCTGGAGGATCGTCGAGTATCCCTCGTCCCCGGACAGGCGACGGTCCGACTGCTGCGCCGTCAGGAGCGCTACCCGAGCCGCGGGGCTGATTCCACCGATGCGGATCAGGGCTTCGAGCGCGTCCCGGAAGAAGCCGAAGCCGTCACCACCGTCGGCGATCAGCAGCACGAACTCTTCCAGGACCTGCCTGCTCGGCTCGGCCAGGCCCGTGATCGACCAGAGCGTGACAGCCGCATCCAGCCGCGGCCAGTGGGTGCTGTTCTCCATGGCGAGCCGCACTTGGTCCGCGTACGGCGCCGCATCGAGGCCGAAACCGGCCAAGGCACCGACCGACCCGCACCAGGAGTCTTCCTCCGCCATGACCGCGTCGCCGAAGAACCGTAGCGCCGCCTCGCGGTCCGCGCTGATGTGGGCCGAGGTCCGGGCCACGACCCCATGGTTGTAAGGGGAATCCAGCAGTCGGACGGTGGGCAGGGCGGGCTCGGCCGATGCGGCGGCCGGGCCCAGCGCCCGAAGCACGGCGATCACGTGACCTGAGGTCCAGGTGTCGGTGAGCAGCGGCAGGAGGTCGGGCAGGGCCGGCAGAGCGTCCCCGCCCCATGCCTCCAGCACCTCGATGAACGCGCGGGTCGCACCGCCCCGTGCGCCGCCCTGTCGGATCGTCTCGCGGACAGCGGGCAGCAGGACGTCCGCGTGTGCGCGCAGTGGGATCAGCACGTCCTTGACCTCGGGCCGCCTCGGCTCGTCGTAGGCGTAGCTGCGGTCCTGCTCCTCCTGGGCGCGGAGCTGGGCGATGAGGCCGGGCAGTGCCCGCAGGTCGCCGACGCGGGTCAGTGCCCAGCGGGCGAACTCGCCGACCGTCCCGTCGAGCAGCTCGTCCGCCCCGGGATCGTCGAGCAGGGCGGCGAGCCGGTCGGCGTACGGTGCCGACACCGGGCCGAGAGCTGCGAGGATGTTCACCGCCCGCAGCCGGACGGCGCCGTCGGGATGGTGCAGCAGTCCGCCTGCCAGCGGCAGCAGAGCGGCCTCCACGGACCGCCGCTCGGTAAGGAGCCGCCACGCCAGGTCCAGTGCCTCCCGGCACAGCGGGGTGTCCCCTGTGCGCTGCGCCGACTCGACCAGCCGGCGGGCGAAGGAGAGTTGCGCGTCGGGGTCGTGTCCGAGCAGGAAGCCCGTCAAACGGACGAGGTTTTCGCGGGTCAAGGTGCCGCCGTAGGCCGGGGTGTGCCAGGTCTCCTCGAAACGCGGGCACAGTGCGGGATCGCAGAACACCTCGATCAGTTGGTCCAGCTGCCGGACGAGCAGCTCCGGGTCGAGTTTCGCCGACGCGTGCACGGCCGCTACCCACAGCACCGGATCGTCCCCGTCCAGCGCAGCAGCCAGAACCGCTCGTGCCTCCTCGGCCCCATGGTCCTCAGGGTCTGCCGCTACGGCATCGCCGAGTGCGAGCAGCAGCGGGAGCCGTACCGTCGGGTCGGTCTCCACCCGGCATCGTTCCAGCAGCAGGGGGACGTCACCGGTGAGCAGGATCGCTGCCCG
Organism: Kitasatospora sp. NE20-6; assembly: GCF_045862635.1. Taxonomy (NCBI): domain Bacteria; kingdom Bacillati; phylum Actinomycetota; class Actinomycetes; order Kitasatosporales; family Streptomycetaceae; genus Kitasatospora; species Kitasatospora sp. NE20-6. The sequence goes on along the minus strand of NZ_BPRL01000070.1, from coordinate 5,277 downwards.
CCGCACTGCCGGGTCCGGATCCGCGAGCAGGGCCCACGCGTCCGTCCAGTTTTCGCCAGCCAGGGCCGGTGCCCGCATGATCGCCAATATCCTGATCAGGGAGACCCGCGCGCCCATGGCGGGGTCGGCGGCAAGCGCGATGATGAACGGCAGAGCGGCCGCCGCAGCCGACGGTGTCTGGCCCTCGATCATGGTCACAAGACAGTAGAGCGGATCACAATCCTTCTCCGTCGCCTCCGCGCCTGCGAGGGCGAGCCGGCGAAGTGCCCGGGACACGTCCGCCGCCGGGTCGGGGGAAAGGTTCGTCTCCAGCCCGTCCCACGCCACAGCGTCCAGTTCCTCCAGCGAGAACCTTGTCACCGTCATCCTGTCCACCACCACCACCACGTCGTCCCGCCCGTCACCGGCCGTCATCGTCCACGAAAACCGCCGTCCTGTCGCCCGAAATCTGCTGCTCCTGACGCTGTGTCGATGCTTCCTGAAGACTGGTTCCGAATCACTTTCCGGGCTCTGTCGCCGATCGAGGGGGCCGTGCCGACCATGAACGGGTGGTGGGCACGACCTGGGCGGGCGGGCGGGCGGCGGGCGGCGGGCGTTCGCCGAGCAGATCCAGGATCTGACGTCCCGGCACGCGCGCCGCACGACCGCCCTCACCACGCAGCTCACCGCGAAGGCCGTGACGCCCAGCACCACCGGCCGCTGTTCCGTCGCCTCGGCGCCGATGCCCGTCACCCGGACACCGACGGCGACTCCGCCGATCACGGAGCCGTCACTGTCCCTGATCGGCATGAAGGTGCGCATCGCGGCATGGCTCCCCACCTCGTTGCGCCCGGTGACCGTACGCCCGGGCCGTAGGGCGTCCAGGCCCGGGGCATAGGGGATGCGCGTGCCGATCAGGTTCGGGTCGGCCTGCGTGTAGCGGATGCCCTGCTTGTCGACGATGACGACGAAGTCGAGCCGCCTCCGGATCCTGGCCGTCGGCCCGTTGCCGCCTGCCCGTACACCGTGTCCCTCGTTCCCGGGCGGTGTTCGGGGAAGATCCCGTTTCCCCGGGTGCAGGCCTTCTACGCTGTGGCCATGACTCTGACGCGACGTGCACGGCTGGTGACCCGGTCCGTCCTGCTGGGTGCGGCTGCGGCCTGTCTGGCCCTGGGGGCGTCGACTGCTCCTGCTCAGGCCGAGGACGCATCATCGGGCCCGGGCCCGTACCACCTCTGCGGGTCGGTTCTCTGGGATGTCCTGGCCGGGGTGACCGCGGCGCACTGCCTGGACGGTCTGCCTCCTCGTTAGGGGGCTGGTGCGACTGCGGAGAAGGGACGACGATCCCGGACCGGTGCAGGTCAGAGGCCGTCGCGGTCGGCGGGGGTGGAGACGGTACGCGTCGTGGTGACCGTCAGGGGGAGGCCGGCGGTGAGCAGGCCCAGGCGGGCGGTGAAAGGGAAAGCTCTGCCGGCCCCGCGTGCCCGGCCCCGCGTGCCCGGCCCCGGGCGTACCGGGGGTGCTGCACACCCGCGCCCTGTTCAGGGCCAGGGCGGAGTGGGAGAGCCGTCCGGGTCCAGTCCGTACGGAAGCCACCTCTGCCGATACGAACGAAGGTGGCCGGCGTCGGCGGCCTGCCGGTAGAGCGCGTCGGCTCCGTCCCGGTCCCCGGCTTCCTCCCGCATCTGCGCCAGGGTGATCAGCGCGTCGGTGCGCCCGGCTTCGACGGCCTGTCGGTAGAGCGCTTCGGCTCCGTCGAGGTCCCCGGCCTCCTTCCGTATCGATGCCAGGTCGGCCAGGGCATCGGTGCGGCCGGTGTCGGCGGCTCGGTGGGCGAGGGCTTCGGCGCTGTCGCGGTCCCCGGCCCGCTCCCGCATCGATGCCAGGACGATCAGGGCGTTGGCGTGGCCGGCGTCGGCGGCCCGGCGGGCGAGGGCTTCGGCGCTGTCGCGGTCCCCGGCCCGCTCCCGATCCTCCGTCAGGTAAATCAGGGCCGGGGCGTGGCCGGTTGCTGCGGCCCGGTGGGCGAGGGCCTCGGCGCCTTCGTGGTCCCCGGCCCGCTCCCGCATCCGTGCGAGTCTGGTCAGGGCTGGGGTGTGGCCGGTGTCGGCGGCCCGGCGGTAGAACGTTTCGGCGCCCTCATGGTCCCCGGCCAGCTCCCGCATCCGTGCCAGCCTGGTCAGGGCAGGGCCGTGGCCGGTGTCGGCGGCCCGCTGGTAGAGCGCTTCGGCGCCGTTCCGGTCCCCGGCTTGCTCCCGTATCTCCGCCAGATGGGCCAGGACACGAGGATCGGCGGCCCGGTGAGCGAGGGCTTCGGCTCCGTCGAGGTCCCCGGCCCGCTCCCGCATCGATGCCAGGACGATCAGGGCGTCGGTGTGGCCGGTGTCGGCGGCTCGGTGGGCGAGGGCTTCGGCGCTGTCGCGGTCCCCAGCCAACTCCCGCATTCGCGCCAGGTCGGTCAGGGAAATGGTGTGGCCCGCGTCGGCGGCCTGCCGGTAGAGCGCTTCGGCACCGTCTCGGTCCCCGGCTTGCTCCCGTATCTCCGCCAGATGGGCCAGGACATGGGGATCGCGGGTGGCGGTAATCCGATGGGCGAGGGCTTCGGCGCCGTCCCGGTCACTGGCACGCTCCCATATCTGTGTCAGGTCGGTCAGGGCATTGGTGTGGCCTGCGTCGGCGGCCTGCCAGTAGAGCGCTTCGGCTCCGTCGAGGTCCCCGGCCCGCTCCCGCATCGATGCCAGGTAGGCCAGGGCATTGGTGTGGCCGGCGTCGGCGGCTCGGTGGGCGAGGGCTTCGGCGCTGTCGCGGTCCCCTGCCTTCTCCCGCATCCGTGCCAGGTCGGTCAGGGCGGTGGTGTGGCCGCTGTCGGCGGCCCGCCGGTAGAGCGTCTCGGCGCCGTCGAGGTCTCCGGCTTCCTCGCGCATCCGTGCCAGGTCGGTCAGGGCGGTGGCGTGGCCGGCGTCGGCGGCCCGGTGCCGGAGGTGGTGGGCCCACTGCAGGCGATGCCTGGCCTCGGCGGAGTCGGCGAGGTTGTCGAGGTCGTCGGGGCGGGTGAGATGGGTGTGGGCGGCGTGCCAGAAGGACGCGGGAGGGCACAGCAGCCTGCGGGTGGTCCGGCCGTGCTGTTCCAGGTAGTCCGCAAGACGGAACACCGGTCCCACTGCCCGGTTCGACGGTGCAGCCGGTGCCGGAACGCCGGGCCGGCGGCGTGCGGGGCGCAAGGTGGTGCGGCGCAGCGGGCTCTGCTTGCCGTGGACGGGACGGGCGAGGTCGGCGTAGGCGGCTTCGGCCCAGTCGTCGGTGAGCTGGTCCCAGTCGTGGTCGGTGAGGTAGTCGGTGGCGGCGTCGGTGAGGAAGGCCTGCGGGAGGTGGAGGCCGACACCGAGGCGGCGGGCGTCCATCGCGGCCTGCAGCAGCGCCCGCACGGCGGGGCTGCCGTCTTCGTAGCGGCGCAGGAGTTCCGGGGCACCGGCGAGGTCCTGGGCAAGACGTCCGTGGGAGCGGACCCGCCCCAGGGCGCCGGCCAGGACCCGGTCCCCGCCCCGCGCGAGCACCTCCACGGCGCCGAGCGCGTCCTGGTCGAAGCTGCCGGGAACGGTGAGGGTGCGTCCGGCCAGCAGCTCACGGACCCGGCTGTGCGGGTCCGGGGCGTCGGGGTCAGGCGGGGCCGTGTACCGGCCGGCGTACTCCGGCCACAGCGTGCCCAGAACCAGCACCGGCCCGCACCCGGGGCGGGTGAGCAGGGCGTGAAGGGCGGCGGCGACGCGCTCACCGGCCTGCGGATCACCGAGGTAGTGCTGCGCCTCGTTGAGCCACACCACCGTGCGCGGCGCGACCCGTTCGAGGTCGGCGAGCGCGGCCTCGGCCCTCGTCGGGTCGTAGGGATGCCACAGCCGCCACCCCTCGGCGGCGAGCGGCTGCACGGCCTCCCAGCACGCCCGGGTCTTGCCCGTCGACGACGAGCCGACCAGCACCACCATCCGGCTGCGCCCCTCGGCGGCCTCGCGTACGGCGCAGGCCAGGGCCCGGTCATGGGCGCGCTCCACATAGCCGGGCAGCACCCGCTCGGACCGGCCAGGACTGTTGAGGGCGACGGTGGCTCCGGCCGGGTGGACCTCCAGATCGTACGGATCCCACTCCGCGATCGGCCTGCCCGGCTCCTCGCCCCGCACCGGCACCGGACCGCTCTCCCCGGCCGCCTCACGCCGCAGCTCCAGCAACGGGCCGTCCGGCAGCCGCAGCACGCGGGCCAGGGCCACGACCGTGTCCGCCGACGGCACCGGCCCACCGGACTGGAACGCGACCTGGACGGTGGTGCGGCCCAGCTTCGCCCGGGCGGCGAACTCGGTCATGTTCAGCCCCGCGCGGGCCCGGCCATCGTCCAGCCGCCTGCGCAGCTCGGCCAGCGCCGCCCGCCGCCCGCCGTGCCCCTCGTCCCGCATCCGCCCCTGCCCTTGCCCCGCTCCCGCGTGTTCGCCGGTGTTCATCTTCCTCCGGCCGAACCACGGCGAACACCGCATCCGGAATCTTCGGTCACGTCAACACCCCACCCCCTCCAGGGAGAACACCGTGACCCACCTCGCCACCGTCCTGCTCACCACCGCCCTTGCCATCGTCTTCGCCCTCCTGACCGCCACCGCCGCAGGCGTCCTCGCCCGCCTCGACGGCGCCACCCACCCCACCGCCCTGCTGCGCGCCGCCACCGCTTTCGCCGCCACTCTCACCCTCGCCGCCGCTCTTGCCGGCGCACTCGCCCAGTTCCTCACCTGAACGGCCCCGGATCCCGCCGGGCCTACCACGCCCGACGGCACCGACCCCGAATGCCGGGAGGCCGTCACCCGCGGGTGACGGCCTCCGGTGCTTTCTCAGGGCCCGAGCAACGTACCGCCGGGCCCACCGCACCGCCCGGCCCTGGCCGCTGTGCGGTCCGGCGCCGACCGGGCTCCGGTTCGGGTCTGAGCCGCCAGACCTGCGCGAAGCGGTCCGTGCGGGGCGCCGTCGGCTTCGCTTCCAGGTCTGGCCACCCGGCGTTCTTGGCCCGCGATCCGGTGGCCGAACTGCTCCGGCGCGGCCCGCCGTGCAGCCCGTGCCGTGTCCCGCGGGCGGTGGTTTTCGTCGTCGGTGGGTCCGTGCTCCCGTGGGCGTGTCGTGGACCCCGCCCGGGGGTGCCGGGTGCGGAAACGGGTCGAGGGGGCCCGGCGGCGGTGTACGCCTGCCGGGCCCCCTCGGGCGCCCCTGGTGGTCCCTGTCCGGCCACCGGGGCGGTGGGGAGGAGCGGCTCGCGCCGGGCAGGGGGTG
>NZ_BPRL01000069.1:0-63596 GCF_045862635.1 Kitasatospora sp. NE20-6 | reverse complement strand
GCCTTCGCCCGGCTCAAGCAGTGGCAGATCTTCCGCAAGGCCCGCTGCAGCACCAACCGCATCAGCCGTACCGTCGCCGCCGTTCACACCATCGAGATCGCCTGGCGCTCAGGATGAGAAGGGTTCAGTGGGAAGCCTCTGCAGGGCAAGGCACGGCAGGAACTGATCCGGCTGGTGGAAGTCCGGGCCCGCCCCGTCGAGCAGTGGGTCATTGCGGCCCGATCGCTTTCCCGCCTCCGCTCACGGGATCTCTCGCGAAACACCGGCGAGGTCGAGGCCATGCGCAGCGCTGTGCTCCAACGGCGATCGGCGGTCCTGGCAGCATTGTCCTCCCGGGCCGAGCAGGCATCGGACAGCCTGGCCAGAGCCGCAGCACTCGGTGCCGGCACGTCGATGAGGCATACCTTTGCACTCCTGGAAGGCAGTGAGCGGCTTCCTGAGCTGGAACTGCCGTTGGGACTGGTCCTCGACGCCGAGCTTCTCAAGCTGCCCGGGGTCAGTGCCGAGGCCGAGAGCGACCTCATCACCCGGCCGGAAGTATCCGTCCGGGAGCTCACCGCCGTGGCCGGCCGAAGCTGGGCCCACTCGGTGCGCGAACAGGTGCTCGCCGAGCGCTTCGACGCGGTCGACCACCTGATCCACTGCACCGAGCAGGGCCTCCTCCGGGAACCGGACGGCACACGCGCGGTCGTTCCCGAGGAGGTGCGCAGGGAGGCGAAGGAGACGCAGCTGCAGATCTCCCGCGCCCTGATGGCCCGCCACGAGGAGCTGAGTGGCGAACTGCGGCATGCCCGACTCGACAATTCGGTCTCCCAGGAACAGGAGTGGAACCTGGACCGCCGCCTCCAGGCTGCGGCGCCCGAGCGTCCGGAGCTCGGTGTGGTCCGAGCGGAACTCGACAGTATCGCCGCAGAACTGAGCCGGCTGCGGGATCTGCACGAAGCGGGGCTACGATCCCGACTCGATGCGGCGGAGGACGCCGACCTCGTGGACCGCGACCGGGTGGTCGCCGTGCTGGCCGAGCGGCAGTTCAGCACCGCGGAGGAAATGATCTCCCAGCTAGAGAGTGGCGAGGGCATCCCCCAGATCGGTGAGGAACAGCGGGAACTCGATCGCTTCTTCCCCGCCGTTCCACAGGCACTGTCCAGCGGCATCACCGAAGAGCTGATCAGCACCGTGCGGAGCCGTCGACGCCATCTCAGCCTGCCGGAGCTGGACTACTCCGCGCTCTCCGAGGAGAACGCGGAACGGGCCGCCGCCGCGCTCCAGAGCTGGTCTGTCATGGGTAGCCGTTCGGGCGGCCAGCGACAGGAGGGCCTGCGCGAGCAGGAATCGCTGACCCCCGCGCTGAGACTGATCGGCTACAGCAGCCTGCGCCGGCCCCAACGGCGTGACGATCTGCGCAAGGGGCCAGACTACCGCTTCCTCGATCTGCCCGACGTACGGCTGACCGGCCGAGCCCAGGTCCCCGCCTTCGGCTCCGATCTTGGCCCCAACCTCCGGATCATGTTGGTGTGGGGACAGCCTGCCCCGGAGCGGCTGCTGAGCTATGCGGAGCACGATGGAGGCCGCGACAGCCTGCTGATTGCCTACTTCGGCACCATGTCCGCCAAGGACAGGGCGGCACTCGCCGTGAGAAGCGTCGGTCACCGCCCGATCGTCGTCCTTGACGACGCGGCTCTGGCGTACCTGGCCGCTCATGGCAACGGCCGTCTGGACGCAGCGATGAACATCCTGGTGCCGTTCTCCGGGATCAACCCGTACATCAGCGAGAAGCGGGGCCGCGTCGCGGACGAAATGTTCTTCGGCCGCCATCAGGAGCTGCACGGGCTCACCGATCCCAGGGGCACCCAGGTGGTGTTCGGAGGCCGCGGGCTCGGAAAGTCAGCCCTGCTGAAAGCTGCTGGCCAGCTCTTCGAACAGCAAGACACCGCTCACCGAATCAGCCTGCTGATCAGCTTGGACGGTGTGCACTTCGGAGGTGCGGCCACGTCCTCGGCGGTGTGGCACGAGATCGGCCGCAAGCTGGACACCCGCGGTGTCAAGGTGAAGCGACGCGGTAGATCGGTGCCTGCCTTCACCTTCGACCAAGTCAGAGATGCCATCGAAACCTGGCTCCGGGAAGACCCCCAGCGCCAGCTGCTGATCCTACTCGACGAGGCCGACCGCTTCTTCGAAGCCGACGCCCCCGGCTTCCTGGAAACCCGGCGCCTGCGGGACCTGGGCCAGGACAGCAACGGCAGGGTCAAGGCTGTCTTCGCCGGCCTGCACTCCGTCCAGCGCTTCGCGAAGGTCGCAGGCAACAGTCCGTTCAGCCACCTCGCCCAGAAACCCACGGTGGTCGGTCCGCTCTTCCCGCAGGACGCCGCGAACCTCCTCGCAAAGCCGCTGTCGGTGTTGGGCTACGAGTTCGAAGACGTCAATCTGGTGCACCGAATCCTGGGCTACTGCTCGTACCAGCCCTTCCTCCTGCAGATGTTCGGGCACCGGCTGGTCGAAGTGATGCACCGCCGACGTGCCGACGGTCAGGACGCGGAAAACCCGCCGTACCGGATCACCCGCAACGACGTGCAAGCAGTCCACAGCGACCCGACCTTGCAGCAGAAGATCACCTCCGCCTTCCGCGACACCCTGCTGCTGGACCACCGCTACAACGTGATCGCCAACGTGCTCGCACAGCACGCACACGACAACGGCATGCACTCCCGACTGACCCAAGCAGAACTCCGCGACCTCTGCCGGTACTACTGGCCGACCGGCTTCCGCTCACTGGACGCCGAGGCGTTCCGCGCCTATCTCGCGGAAATGGAGGGACTCGGAGTACTGGGACCGGACACCGGCATGGGCTGGCACCTGCGGAGCACCGACGCACTGCGAATGATCGGCACCCGGTCCGAGGTCGAAGACCAGCTGACGAGCGCCGAGTCCGAGAGCATGCCGGAGGAGTTCGCCGCGCTGGAGGCACGTCCTGCTCTCGCCGACGGTTCATATGCACCTCTGACTACCCGACAGGTAGCCGATGTGCTCGGCCACCACGGCTCCCAGGTCCGGGTCGTCCTCGGAACCGACGCCACCGGAATCCGGCAGGCCGATTCTGCACTACGGATCCTGACCGGGAAGGCCGGTGGGTGGACGGTTCCAGCGGTCCGGAGCCGTGGCGATTTCCAGCGTGAACTCGTCGACGGGAAAGCCGGACAGAAGAGGGTTGTCCTGAGCGACCTCACGGCAAGAGCACCGCAGGACACCGCCTGTCTCGAGTCACTGCAGGCGGCGCTCTGCGATCTCCCCGCCGATCCGGGAGTGACCCGCTCCGCGGTGCTGATGGCTGGCACGCAGCAGATCTCACTGTGGCAAAGTGCTCTGGTGACGCCCAGCCGCGAGCCGTCCTTCGGGGTGATCGTGCTGCGGCGCTACACACGCCAGGGCCTGCGGCTGTGGGCATTGGACCAGCAGCGGTTCACCGACGAGGACCATCTCAGCCAGCTTGGCACCATGACCGGCGGGTGGCCGATCCTTCTCGACCGGGTCTCGGCGAACCTCAAGAACGGCCTCAGCTCGAGACGTGCGCTCTCCCAAACCGCCGAGACCCTGGACGATCCACAGGGTTGCGCCGATTTCGTGCGATCGGTCGGCCTCGCCGACCAGCCGGACCTTACGGCCGCGTATCGATCGGTCCACGCCTACATGGAACCAGGAGGGCTGGAGTACGCCGATCTCATTGCCGCGGCCGAGGACGACATCGGGCGGGAACAGGCAGAGACCGCGATCGCCTGCCTTGACGCCATGCAGGTCTTCGAGCAGCTGAGCACCGATTTGTTCGGACTCGAACCCGTGCTGTCCCGCTGCTGGCTGCGGACCGAGTCGGTGTGAGTGCAGTGGTGGGCCAGGCCTCACTCCGCTGGCCCACCACCAGCCACTACGGCATTCCGCCTGGTGTCCGGCCCCGCGGGCGCGGGGCTGACGCCGTCCACGGCACCCCGAACAGGTACCGCACGGGACTATCCCCGCGAGCGTGGGGATAGTCCCGGCAGACTCCCGCTGGTCGTCATCCAGCATGGGCGGCCCCTCGCCCGCAGGGATGGTCCCGCGATCTCCGGCGTCGTCACCGGCGGGGACAAGTCGGCCGCCCGGCCGGGGTCCGCACCACCGTTCGGGCTGCAGTGACGGCTAGACATTCGTCCTGGGGATCCTCCGTGGTGGGCACCCCTGAAAGTGCCCACCACGGGCGGGCGGTTCTACTTTCCGGGTCGTCCGAGCTGGTGAACGGTCCAACCCGCTGCTCGCCAGGACTCGGGGTCGAGGGTGGTACGGCAGTCGACGAGGATCGGGTGGGCGGGGCGGTGCACGAAGTCCTGGGGGTTGGCATGCTGGTACTCGGGCCATTCCGTTGCCAGGACGACGAGGTCGGCGCCGTCGAGGGCGGCCGGCAGATCCGATGAGTAGTCCAGCTCGGGATTACGGATCAGGGCCGTGGCCACGGCCTGCGGGTCGTGGACGGTGACGACGACGCCAGCCTGCTGGAGGGCCTGTGCGAGGGCGAGGGCCGGGGACTCGCGGACGTCGTTGGTGCCGGGCTTGAACGCCGCGCCCAGCACGGTGACCCGGGCGCCCCTGATGGGGCGGTCGCCGAGGGCGCTGGTGATGAGGCGGATGGCGACGGCGGTGCGGGACTCGTTGATCTGCTCGGCGGCGAGCAGCAGGGTGGCGGCCTGGTCGGCGCCGAGGTGTCGGGCGGAGGCGGTGAACGCCCGGACGTCCTTGGGGAGGCAGCCGCCTCCGTAGCCGATGCCGGGCCTCATGCCGCCGGCGCCGATGCGGGGGTCGATGCCCAGGATGTCCACGATCTTGGTGATGTCGCCGCCTGCGGCCTCGCACATGTCGGCGACGGCGTTGATGTACGAGATCTTCAGGCCGAGGAAGGTGTTCGCGGCGCCTTTGGCGAGTTCAGCGGTCTGGGGGTCGCAGACGAACAGGGGTACTCCGGCGTCCAGGATGCCGGCGTAGACCGCGCGGATGGCCTTCTCCCCCTCGGCGGTGGTGACCCCGGCGATGAGGCGGTCGGGGCGCAGGGTGTCCTCGACCGCGTGTCCTTCGCGTAGGAATTCCGGGTTCCACACCACTTCGACGTCGGCGCCGGCGGGGGCCAGGCGCTGGGCGAGGGCGGTGACCTGGACGGTGGTGCCGACGGTGACGGTGCTCTTCCCGACGATCGTGCAGGCCCGGGTGAGGTGGGGGGCGAGCTGGCGGATGGCGCCGAAGACCTGTGCGGTGTCGTAGGTGCGGCCGTCTGCGTCGATCGGGGTGCCGACGCCGACGAAGTGCAGCTCCGCGAAGGCGGCCGCTTCGGCGATGTCCGTGGTGAAGCGCAGGCGGCCGCCGGCGGTGTGGCGCGCGAGGAGCTCGGGCAGACCGGCCTCGAAGATGGGGCACTCGCCGGCGTTGAGCCGGTCGACCTTGGCCTGGTCGACGTCGACGCCGATGACCTCGTGGCCGAGCTCGGCCATCGCTGCCGCGTGCGGGATGCCGAGGTGACCGCAGCCGATCACGGAAACGCGCATGGAAGGTCCTTGTCCGGTCGAGGGGCACACCGTGCTCGGCGTGCCCCTCCGACGTTATCGGTTCTTGAACTCGCCCATGGTGGAACCGAGTTCGATCATATGTTCACTGGCGGGCATGTGCGGGGTCGGGGTCTGGGGCGGCCCGGATCAGGCGCATGGCCCGGGTGTTGTCGGTGAAGCCGAGTGAGCGGTAGAGGTGCGTCCCGTCGGCGCTGGCATTGAGGGTGATCAGGCCGCAGCCCTGTTCGGCGAGCCGGTCAAGCAGGGCTTGGACGGTGGCTCGGGCGTATCCGCGGAGCCGGTGGTCCGGTTCGGTGAAGACGGTGTGGATGTGGGCGTAGGTGCCGGTGTGGTCGGGGCCGGGGATGGATCGGGTGATGGTGGCGGATGCGCATGCGGCGAGGCCGCTGGGGCGGTCGATCACGAATGTGACGACCCGGTCCGTATCAAGGTTGGTGCGGAAGAAGGCGACGACTCTGTTGGTCCATGCCGTGGTGTCCTTGACGAGTCCGCCTGCCAGGCGGGCGAGCTCGGTGGCGTCGGCAGCGGTGGCACGGCGGGTGGTCAGCACGGCGTGTCCAGGAGTTCGGCAAGGTGCAGCAAGGCGGGGGTGGCCTCTGAGCGGATCACGACGTCACCCTCCCGGGCGCCCTCGATCGGGTAGGGCTTGTAGGCCCCGTCCTCGGTGACGCCCTCGGTGTCGAGGAAGAAGATTTTCATGCCGCGCTCGCGGGCGCGTTCCTGGACCGCGCGCCGGTCGGCGTGCAGGCCGATCACCAGCAGGGACCTTGCGTGGCCGGGGAAGTCCACGTGCGGGGTGCGCTGGTCGTAGCGGCGCATGAACGCCTCGGGCAGGCCTGCCCGGGCGAAGAGGCGGTCGAAGTTGTGGGTCGCCACCGGGCCCACCGCGTGCCCGGCGGTGTGTAGGGCCTTCAAGGCCGCGTGGGCTGCGGTCGGCTCGGCGAGGATCAGGCGGCGGAACATGGACACCAGGTCGTCGACCTTCCGGTCGGTGTCCGTCAGCACCTCCTTCACCAGGATGTCGGCGTGCGGAGCCATGGTGAACGTGAAGCCCTGGGTCAGGTCATTGCCTGTGCGGGCGGTGACCCGGTAGACCTCGTGCAGCCAGTGCAGCGGCGGCACGCCGGCCTCGATGCTGGTCCCGCAGCCGGCCTCCACCATGAAGGGGAGGTGGTCGAGGAGGCAGGACAGGTCGTCGGCGTAGGTCGGGTTTCCGCGCTGCTCCTTGATGCGCGGTCCGCCTGCGAGCACGTCCCAGGGCAGGTTCCGCGAGGCCCGGGTGAGGGTGTAGTCCACGGAGCGGATCACGGTGTCGATCGACGTGAATCCCGTGGGAGCGTCGCGGCCGGCCCGCTCGTCCTGCGGGTGGACCGGGTGCTCGGTGATCGTGGCGTACAGGTCGCCGCGGCGCCAGGAGCCGTCCAGGTCACCGGTGGGCTTCCACCGGCCGTCGACCAGCCACTGCTCCAGGTCGCTGCGGTGGTCGGCGATCTCGCCGGCAGGGGCGAGCCAGGACACGTACAGGTACAGCTCGTCCAGTGTCAGGCGCTCCACCGGCTGGGTCCGGTCGAGGCCGTAGTGGAGACGGTAGTGCACGACACGGCGGCGGCCGTGCTCGTCCTCGGTCCATCCGGACTGCTCCGCGTTGGCGGGGTCCTGGGTGCGCCTCCAGATCCCCTCCTCGACGGCTGGGCGGCGCTGGCCGCCGGCTTCCGGTGAGAAGTGCTCCTCCCAGACGCGTACCTGGGCATCGGTCATGGAGTCGATCACGGGGTAGGGCAGAAGCATCATGCATCTCCTTGATCAGTGTCGGGATCGTGCGGTCGGGCCGTTTCAGCCCAGGGCTCCTACTGCGTCGGCAAGCGCCGTGGTCAGGAAGTCGAGGTCCTCGTCTGTACAGGTCAGCGGAGGGGCCACGACCAGGCCTTCGCTCTTGGGTCGGCCCGCCCCGGTGAACGGGTAGAGGAACACCCCGCGCTTCTCGGCCTCCGCCATCAGCGGCCAGAGCAGGCCGGGTGCGAGCTCCACCCCGTGCAGGTGGCCCAGGCCCCGCACGTCCCGCACGCCGGGCCGGTCGGTCAGGGCCTGCAGGGCTGCTCCAAGTCGCTCGCCGCGGGCCCGGAAGGCGTCGAAGTCCATGGCCTCCAGTTCGTCCAGTACGCCGAGGCAGGCCGCCGCCTGGAGCGGGTGGGTGGCCATGGTGCCCATCGCGGGCAGCGGGTCCGCGTCCTCGTGGCCAAGCAGCGGGGCGATCTGTGGTGACACCAGTACCGCGGCAACCGGTGTGTAACCGCCGCCCAGGCCCTTGGACACGATGCACAGGTCCGGCTCGACGCCGTGCCAGTGCTGACCGGCCAGCGGCGCACCGGTGCGCCAGAGCCCGGTCAGGACCTCGTCGTGGATGACCAGGACGTCGCGCTCGTGGCAGATCTCCTGCACGCGTCGCAGGTATCCGTCGGGCGGCACGTAGGCGCCGCCGGTGGTGCCGTTGACCGGCTCCAGCAGGACGGCGGCGACGTTCTCGGAGCCCCTGCTGTCGATCGCTTTCGCGACCTCGTCCGCGCAGGAGGCGTCGCACGCCCGGCCGTCGCCGTGGTCGTGGGTCGGCGGGTAGGGCGCCGGGAACGCCGGGCCCAGCCCCATCGCGTCCTCGGGGTGGGGGCGACGGGCGTGGTTGCCTCCCAGCCCGAGAGTCAGCGCGCTCATTCCGTGGTAGCTCAGATCGGACGTCAGGATGTCCCCGCGCCGTTTGCCGCCGCGCGCCCGGGCGATGTTGCGGGCCAGGCCGATTGCGGTCTCCACGCCGAGCGTGCCGCACGTGACGAGCGCGACGGAGTCCTCGGGTCGGCCTACCGCGTTGCACAGGCGGTCCATCAGCTCCATCTGGATGTGGGGCTGGACGACGGCGGCACCGCCGAAGGAGTAGCGGGGGAACTGCTGCTGGATCCGGGCGATGACCTTGGGACTGCTCTGTCCCACGCTTGCGCAGAGCAGTCCGCTCGATCCGTCGAAGATCCGGCTGCCGTCCGCGCGGCAGAGCCAGGGGCCGGCTGCGGACACGACTTCGAAGTCCGACAGCGGTCTGGACGACGTCAGCAGCCGTGTGCGGCGCGATGAGTACCGATCCATGGAAAAGCCCCTCCCGGGTGTGCTCATGTATGGGCGGGTAGCGCGGCGATCATGGCCGCCGCGGACGCAGCACCCGGGCCGGTCCGGTGGCCGACCGCGAGGTGCGCAGATCGGCGTGGACGGTCTTGCCCAGGGTGTCGGGGGTAGCTCCCCAGTGGCCGCAGGTCAGCTCGTGGACCAGGGCCAGGCCTCGGCCGGAGGTGTCCTCCGGTGCGGCGGTGACCATGGCAGGAAGCGTGCGGGAGCCGTCCCGGACGGTGATCCGCACGGTCTGCTCGGTGATCCGGCGGATGCCGACGACCATCCGTCGCCGGCATCCGGTCTTCACGGCGTTGGACACCAACTCGGTGACGACGATATCGGCATCGTCCACCAGGTCGGCCAGCTGCCACTCGGTGAGCTTGTCCCGCACCAGGCGGCGCGCCGCACCGGCAGAGCTGGGCTCGTAGGGAAGCCGCGCGGTCGCCTCCGGACAGACCGCGTGGCGCGGCTCGATCGCGGTCATCACCGCCGACGCCTCCCCGCCCTCGCCGCTGTGCCCGACGCCGGTTCCTGCGCCACAACGGGGAAGGCTTGGTGGTCGGTGGCGGGCGTGGCCACCTGACACGTCTCGGTGATGCCGGCCGGCGTGTCCCGAGGCCTGGTGGCGCTGCCGTCGGACAGTGCCGCCTCCGCCGGGATCCAGCCCCCGCGGCCGGCCAGGTCGAGGCCGGGCGGGGCGTTGGTGGCCGTAGGTACGGCTGCCGGGTCGCGCAGCCCGGTGAACCGGCAGCAGTGCGCCGCACGACGCCGGGCGGCGGTCTCGTCGCCGGCAGTGCTGCGCAGGCAGATCTGCGCGCTCAAGGCCGGCCGACTACGGAAGTGATGATGCGTCAGCATGCAGCTACTGTCGCGCTGTTCTCGCCTCAGTTGAACGCTCGGGCCGTATCACTGTCGAAGGCCGACCGGCTCCGAGTGATACACCGTGTATCACTCAGCGGAGGATCATGGAGGTTCCCAGGATCGCAGCGAGCTTGCGCAGTTTGGCGGTGGTGACACTGCCGTTCCCGGCGCGCTGCGCGATGACGCCCGGCAATGCCTGGTGGCGGGCCCAGCCGGGGGCGGCCGAGCAGACCTCCAGCAGGGTGTCGAGGGCGGTGTCCGACTGCCGGGTGTCCGCCTGGGCGAGCGCGACGTCCAGCATCAGCCGGTTGCGAGCCGAGGGGATGAGCGCGCTGGTGTCGCCGATCGACGAGAACAGCCCCAGTGCCTTGCCCGGCCGGCCGGTGGATACGGCGATCCCGATCGCCTGCGCGGTGACCGTGGCCGGTCCGAACGCCGTGCCGTTGACCGTCACGTCCCGGCCCATGCGGGCTGCGACCGCGTGGCCCTGCGAGAGCAGGTCGTCCGCGGCCTCGACCCTTCCGGCGCGTGCCGCCACGACGGCTGCGAACGTCACGTGCCAGCCGTAGGTGGCAAGCAGGGCGGGGTCGCGATCGCCGTAGCGCGGTTCGATCGCCTCGTACGACAGACGGGCGGTCTCCGCCGCCTGGTCCAGCCGAGAATCCCGCAGGTAGATCCAGGAACGGCCGGCAGCGACCATCGCGGCACGCATCGTGTCGCCACCCCGCTCCGCCTGCACCTGCGCATGCCCGATCGCCGCATAGGCCAGATCACGGGCACCGAACTGGTTCGCCACGTAAGCGGCCAGGCGGTAGGCGTCGGTCGGCGCACCGGCCGCCGCGCACTGCCGCCCGACCGGCGCCGACCGCTGCGCCGCGGATGCCTCCCGAAGGGCCGGTGCGATGAGAACGCCTGCGCGCAGGAAATCCCCGGCCCGGTAGGTCTCCCACGCTGTCCGGAGCACAGCGGCCAGATCGGCCGCTTCCGGTGGCGGAGCATCTGTGCCCACGCCGGCCGCGGTGTCGTGCACCGCGCGGGACAGCTCCCGCATCATCGCCCGGTCCGCACCGCGCATCGCACGCCGCGGTGCCTGCTGACCGAGGATCACCGACACGTCCGCGTGCAGCGCGTCCGAGATCCGCAGCAGCGTCTGCAGGCTCACTCCCAGGTCACGCTCGGCCTTGCGGATCGTCGCGACCGACAGACCCGTCGCCTCCGCCAACTGCTCCTGCGTCACATCAGGGCCCCGAAGGATCTTGATGCGCTCGGCTGTGGTGTAGTCACTCCACTGCGTCATGCTGGCCCGCCTTCCGCGCATTCGCCTGCACTTCGGACGGTACCCGCCCCAGCCGTCGGGCGGACACAGAACGTCAGGGATACGTTCCCGCTCAGCCTGCGACGGTGCAGCAGGGTCGGGCCTACGGTCCAGTTCGGTACCGGCGGAGCCGCCCTGCCGAAGGGCTGGCGTCGATGACGCAGGTGCGGCAACATCGGGGCGCTCCTGCCGGCGCACCGAACACTTCACCGGTCTCCGGCACCCCCGAGGCCGGAGACCACACCGCCCCGACACGGCGATCGCGCGCCGAAGGCCGGTCCGCCGGTCGCACCGGTCCGGTCCCGCTTCTACACGGCGACCTGGTCAGCGCCGTGCGGGAGGAGCGGCAACGGCCAGTCGGGATCGGGTGCCCAGGCGGGCCAACTGCCGGCGAACGGCCCGGCGCAGTTCTGCAGCAGTCCCAGTGCCCGCTCGCGCGCGACGTCGACCAGGGCGTGGAGGGAGTCGTCGACCAGGCCCAGGCGGCGGCCCTGCGCGTACTCGTCCTCGTCCTCGTCCTTCCAGCTGTACCCGGACAGATCGGGCTCGACGATCAGGTCGAGGAACAGGTCGAAGGTGTCGATCCCAATGCCCGACCGGCGGGCGAAGGACACCTCGAAGTTGACGTACCAGCGGATCGGCTCACCGGAGTCGGCCTGCTGGAAACAGTGGACGGAAAAGTGCTCCCCGGTCAGGAACCGGCTCAGGACCACGGTGCGCTCCCAGCGGTAGTGGCCGAGGGCCCACGTGCCGGCGGCGAGATCGTCCAGGTCGCTCTTGCGCACCGCCTGGTCACCAGCAGCAAGCGCGGCGATCCAGGTGGTCGGGGCGAGCGAGGTGATGCCCGGCCAGTAGGAGAGGGTCAGCACGTCGCCGGTGTCGCCGAGGACCCGCTGCGGCATCGCGGTCCACACCCGCCCGCGGTGGACGTCACGGCGCACCGCCGTGTCACCCGGCGCGAACAAACCGGCCACCGGCAGGGACCGTCACCGGTCCTCCCGAGCCAGGCATGCGGGCTCGTAGCACACCGTGGCCACCACCGCGCCACGGACGGCCGACAGCCGGTGCGGCGCAGCGGCGTCCGGGCCAGCCGCTGCTTGTGGGGGTGTGGTTGCGGGCGGGTCCGGTCGGCGGTGCCGACGCGAGCGCCCGGTCGAGGGAGTCGTCATCTACGAGCTCTGCCCGCCGGGCCGTCCCGCCCGAACGCCACTCACCCGAACGGTCTACCGGCAGGGCCCATGGCACAGCCGGGCAGTTGAGCGCAGTCAGCCGGTACATGCTTCTAGGGAGCGTATTTGGTCGTGATCAAGGGGTGGTCTTGGTGAGGTCCTTGATCCAGATCATCGCGGCGCGGAGGTGGAGGCCTGCGAGGTAGCTCTCCGGCGTCTTGTCGAACCGGGTGGCGATGCCCCGCCAGGCCTTGAGCCTGTTGATCAGGCGCTCGACGGTGTTCCGGTCCTTGTAGAGCCCGGCGTCGTGGCCGACGGGCCGGCCGCCCCTGCTGCCCTTCTTCTTGCGGTTGGTGGCCTGGTCCCGCTTCTCCTGCTCGTCGACGGCGATGTGACGCCGGTCGGCCGGCGTGGTCGCGGCGAGCGGGGTGATGATCAGCAGGGTGCCGCCTTCGCGCAGGCGTCGGCCAACGGCGTGCAGCACGCGCGCACGGTCGCCGATGAACGCCAGCGCCAGGCGGAAGACCACGAGGTCGTAGAGCTCGTCGCCGAGCGCCTCTGGATCGTCGTGCTCGATGTCCAGACGCAGCCACCGCACCCCGGTGGCGCCGGGGTACTCGGTGCGAGCGCGCTCCAGCGCGGCCTCGGCGAGGTCGACGGCGTCGACCCGGTAGCCGGCCGCCGCGAGGTGGACGGCCAGCTCCCCTCTTCCGCAGCCGACCTCGAGCGCCCGACCTCCCCCGGCGGGTGCGGGGGCATGTTCGGCGAGCAGCTGGCGCTCGTCCTCACCGAGGGGGCTAAACGCGATGCCGTCGGTGTAGATCTGCTCCCACTGCTCCTGCGGGATGGGCCCCACGGTGGCGCTCCTTTGCTGGCCGGTCGGCTGTCGTGCTGGTCAGGTACGGGCTATTCAGCGGAGCGGTTCGGGCGCCGCGTCCGGGTCAGCGAGGCTGCTCGACGGGGGGCCGCCGGTGCTGTCGGGGTCGCGGGGCAGGTCGGTCGCGGTGTCGGCCTGCGTGGCGCGCAGTTGGGCCAGGGTGCGGCGGCCTCGCTCGACGAGCTCGGGGTCGGCGTTGGCGATGCCGTATTGGATGCCGGAGACGGCGTCGAGGACCTGGTGGACGGCGAGGTGCTGCTCCTCGGCCGCCGAGAGCTGCCTGCCGTAGCCAGCCATCACAGCCTCGTACAGGTCAGGGCGACCGGCCCAGGCGTCGGAGAGGCGCACGAAGTCCCTGACGGCCTGGCCCGGCTCGGCGCGCTCGAAGTCGATCACGTAGAGGGTGCCGACATCCGCGTCCCAGCGGAAGTTGCGGAGCTGGAAGTCGCCGTGGGTGGGCACAAGGTCCAGTGCCGGCAGCTGGTAGGCCTCCGCGGTGGCCTGGCGGATGAAGTCCTCGTCGCCGATCGCAAGGTGGTCGCGGGCACCGTCGAGGTGCCGCTGCAGCTTCCCGAGCGCTGCCGACACTCCCTCGCCCGACCGCGCGGGGGCGCTGTGGTGGATCGCGGCAGCGAGCTCCCCGATGCGGTGAAAGATCCGCCGCTGCTCCTCCGGCGGGTGGACGGCACCGTGCAGGGAGCGGCCGGGCACCGCGGTGATGACGACGGCCCGCAGCTGCTGGTCGGCGGCCACCAGGCGGGGCGCGGCCGGACCCAGGGCCGGCACCCAGCTCCGGTAGGCCTCGACCTCCCGGTCATGGAAGCGGCCGTTCTGATGGATCTTCACGAACCACTGCCCGCCGTCGGCGCCGAGGACCCGCCAGACGCGGCTGCCCGGCCGGGCCCAGGAGGTGTCGGTCCAGGCACTAATGCGCCCGACGGCCTTCTCGGTGAACTCCCGCACCGCCAGGTCGGGCGCGGCCGTCTCGGTGGAAGGCAGCAGGCGGAGACGGTCCGCCATGGGCTCGAAGGCGACCGGGTCGCCGGGCTGCTGGAAGTGGACAGCAAACTGCCGGCCGGCCTGGTAGGCGTCCAGCCCGGCCCGGCAGTAGGCCACCACCGGAGACGGAAGCCTGGCGAGTGGGTACCAGCCCATGGCGTCGCAGACGGCCGGTTCCATGATGCGGGGCGCGCCGCGCCAGTGCCGGACCTCGAAGAAGATCCCCATCCGGGCAGCACCGCCGGGCGCCCGGTGGTGGACGGTGACAGCGTGGCGGACGTCGGCCCGGTCGATTCCGACGCCGGTCTCCTCCTGCGCTTCGCGGATCAGCGCCTGCACGACGTCCTCGTGCGGGCCGTCGAGGTGTCCGGACGGCAGATGCAGCAGGCCCGTGGCGTAGACGGGCCCGGCGCGCCGGGACAGCAGCACCTCGGGGCCTGCGGCGCTGTCCCGGCGCAGAATGAGGTGGACGTCGACGGGCTCCTGGTGGCGGTGTGCTGCGGGCGCGAGCCAGGGGGCGGCTTCGGTCAGGCGGGCCGGGTTGAGCGGCACATGGACAGGATCGTCCCGGTAGCCGTCGAGCGCGGTGACGAGGATGCCGACGACGGCGGTGTCGCCGTGGTCGAGGGCTGCGATGTGGCTGCCGCACACGGGGCAGAAGCCGCGCCTAGTCTTACCGACATGGGTGTCGTACCAAGCCGGCTCGCCTCGTTCGCCGGTCCAGGACAAGCCGGCCAGCGGGAAGCCGGTCCACCACTGGAACGGGCTCCCAGCCCGGTGAGAGCAGTGAGCGCACCCGCAGATGTGCGGGTCTTCGGGTTCACCGGTCACGGTGAAGCGGATCGCTCCGCACAGGCAGCCGCCGGCACGGGTGCGGGTACCGGCGGGGCAAACGGGGAGGCGCGACAAGGGATTCCTCCAGGATGGTCAGAAAGGTACTTCCGGCGGCGGCGGGTCCAGGCGCACGACGTACCGGTCGCACCGGCCGTCCGGCTGGTGCACGGTCCGGTAGGCGTAGGGGATCGTGCTGCCGGGGAACACCACCACGCCTTCTTCTACGACGGGCCGCCCACTGCCGACGGCGTACAGCAGGGCGGCAGCGTGCTCCGGCCGCAGGGGCCCCGGCGGGCGCCGGTGACGGCCCGTCACCGCCCGTCCGCTTCCGAACCGCCACCGGCCGACCGGGGTTCGAGGAGCACCAGCGCCCGGTCAGCGACCTGACGCGGTGTGAGGCCGGTGCTGTCAATCACCTCGGCGTCGGCGGCGAGCCAGGTGGCGTACGCCTCGGTGTAGACCGGCAGCTGCTTGCGGCGGAACGCGCGGACCTTCTCACTGCGCTCCGCGTCGCCGGGGTACTCCGTGCTGGAGCCGATGCGGGCGCCGATCGTGCCTGGGGCGGCGTGGAGCAGCAGATGGCGCAGCGGGACGCCGGCGGCGCGGACGGCGTTGTGGATCTCGGCAGCGTAGGTGCGGTGCAGCAACGTCATCGGGACGATCACCGGGTGGCCGTCGTTCTCGCGGTGGCAGTGGACGACGAGCTGCGCGACCAGGGGGCGCCAGGCCGGGTTGTCCTGGAAGTCGGCGTACTTGCCGGGGAAGACCTGGCGCAGGATGAAGCCGATCTCCTCCGGGTCGGCGAGGACGGCGCCGGGCAGCTCCTGTTGGAGGGTGGTGGCGAGGGTGGTCTTGCCGGAGCCAAACGCCCCGTTGATCCAGACGATCACGTCTCGTTCCTTCCGCCGTCGGCCGCCGGGGCGTGGCCGGCGGGGGTCGCTGTGCCGACGCGGTAGGCGGCGGCCTGAGTTTCGAACATCTCGGCGTAGACGCCGCCGAGGGCGATCAGTTCCTGGTGGCTGCCGGTCTCCACGATCCGGCCCTGGTCGAGGACGAACACCTGATCGCAGGCGACGGCGGGGCCCAGGCGGTGGGAGACCAGGACGGTGATCGTGTCGGGGCCGGCGTACTCGTCCAGGACGGCGCGAAAGAGCCGGTCCTCGGCGAGGGGGTCCATGCTCGCGGTGGGCTCGTCCATCACCAGCACGGGGGCCTGTTGGTACAGGCCGCGGGCGCAGACGATCTTGGACCAGTTGCCGTCGGAGAGTTCCGCGCCGCCCTCGAACTGCGGGCTCAGCACGGTGTCCCACTGCCGGTCGAGGCTGGCGATCACGCGGTCGGCGCCGGTGGCCCGCACGGCGCGCACCACCCGGTCCGGGTCGGCGGTGGTGATGCTGCCGGAGCCGATGGTGATGTTGGCGAGCGCGGACAGCGGCCAGTGCCCGGGGTCCTGGAGGACAAGGGCGACTCGCCCGGTCAGGCTCGCCGCGTCGAACTCCCGCACGTCGGTGCCGTCCCAACGGACGGTGCCCTCGTTCGCCTCGTACAGCCCCGCCAGGATGCGGGAGAGGGTGGACTTGCCGGAGCCGTTGACGCCGACGAAGGCGTACTTCTTCCCGGCCCGCAGGGTCAGGCTCACCCCGCGCAGGGCCTGCTTGCCCTGCGGGTAGGCGAAGTGCACGTCCCGGACGGTGATCTCCCTGACCGCGGCGGGCGCGGGCGCGCCGGTGCGGGGCAGCCGGGCCCGGCAGCTCTCCTCGAACCGGTTCAGGTCCTCCACCCACAGGGCGTTCTCGAACACCCGGTGCGCGGCGATGACCAGGCGCAGCAGTGCGCTCTGGCTGGCCTGGATGGCGAGGTAGGCGGCGCCGCCGGTGGCCAGCGGCATCCAGCCCGCGCCGAGCATCCAGGCGAGCGCGGCGTAGGTGGCGAGCATGCCGAGGCCGCCGAGCGCGCGGCCGAGCAGGGCGGCGCGGCTCTGGTGTTCGCCGAGGGCGACCTCCTCGTCGGTGATCCGGGCGGACAGTGCGCGGTGCTCATCCAGCAGCGCCTGCTGGGCGTTGGAGGCGCGCAGTTCGGCGGCGGTGTCGCGCTCGTAGAGGACCCAGGAGAACTGGAGCATCCGGCGGCGCAGGGTGCTCTGCCGCACGGCAGAGAGGTAGCCGGCGCGGATGGAGTGGATGGAGGCGGCGCCCTTGGGGACGACGGCGGCCAGCAGCAACACGAGCAGCGCGGGGTGCAGGATGCCCAGGACGCCAGCCGCGCCGAGCAGCGCAAGGACGGCGCTGGCCAGTTCGATCGTCTTGTCGACGGAGTCCTTGGCGAAGTACAGGCCGCGGTCGTTGGCGCGGCGGACCTCGTCGGCCCAGGTGGGGTCGTCGACGGCGGTGAGGGCGACGCGGCTGGTCAGGGCGAGGAAGTCGGCCTCCAGTTGTTGGCGCACCCGGGGGCCGAGCCGGGCCTGCCAGTGCGAGATGCCGGTGTCAACCAGGCCGCGGAGCGTCAGCAGCACCGCGACCACGGCGAGCGCGGGCAGCGCCGCGCGGATGCGTTGTTCGGTCGCGCCGCCGGCGAAGACCTTCTGCATCACGCCCAGGCTGGCGATCAGCCCGGCCGAGGCCATCGCGGCGGAGGCCAGTTGCAGAACGGCGACCAGGCCAGCCGCTCGTGCGTCGGCGCGCCACGCGGTGCCCCACACCTGCCGGGCGATGGCCGGCAGGCGGCGGGCAATGGTCACCAGTCCGGTCCGGGAGGCCTCGCCCTCGAACCGCTCCCAGAAGCCCTGGGTGACCTGCTCGCCGAGGTCGCCGCCGGTCGGCGCGGCGCGCACCTGCTCCGGCGGGGGCTGCAGGGTGGGGGTGCGGGGCCCCGGCATGGGGGCGGTCGTGGTGGTGTGGTCGGTCAAGCGGGGCCTCCGGCGATGGGCACGGACACGGAACGGGAGAAAGCAAGGCGCGGTCGGGGTCAGAGCAGCGGCAGCTCCCAGGACAGTCCCGCGCCGCCCACCGTCCGCACCGTGCCGGCCGGGCCGAACTCGAGGTCGTACGCGGCGGGCCGACCCGCGGCGGCCCAGCGGTCGTGTACCGCCTCGGCCTGCGCCCACAGGTTGCGCGGGCCCCACTCCACGGCCGCCGACCCGTCCGCGGCGACCTCCGCACGCGAGCCGGCACCGTCGACCAGGACCACCGCGTCCGGCTCCGTGCCGGGCGCGCGGTAGTGGCGGCGTACCCTGGGCAGCAGGTGCGCGGCCGCGACCCAGAAGCCGGGCTCCGCCCGGGGCGGCGCGAGCACCCCACTGCGTCGGCGGCCCGGCCGCGCCGGGGCGCCCGAGGGCAGGGGCAGCCATCCTGCGGTGCGGTCGGGCACGTGCGTCCAGCGCCTGTACTCCAGCCGCCCCGACAGCACCCCGCGCTCGTCACGCACGACCAGCGCGCTCGCACCCCAGCCCGGCGCGCCGGTTATCACCGTGGCCGCCAGCCGCCCGCCCGGCGCCAACGCACCGGTCCACGCGGCCGGCAGGCCGCGCACCGAGAACGACACCGCGATGGCGTCCCACCGGCCCGCAAGGCCGCGCAGGCCGTTCCGGACCACCATCCGCACGTCCGCGCCAGCCGCGACGAGGCGCGGTGCGGCGACCCGCACCAGGTCCGGGTCGACCTCCACCCCCATCACCTGGCGTCCCGTCAGGTTAGTGGCCAGCGCCGCCAGGTAGCCGGTGCACGCCCCGACTTCGACCAGCCGCTCGCCCGGGCCCGGGGCTAGGTCGGTGAGGACGGCGGCGATCAGGCCGATTGCCGAGCTCTGCGCCGTCGGAGCCCCCTGTGCCTGCCCGCCCGTCGGGACGGCTGCAGGCCGGTCGAGCTGCACCACGACCTGCTCCAGGCCGTAACAGACAGCCAGGTGCTCCTCCGGGTGCTGCTCCAGGTCGAGCAGCCGCCAGTGGCGTGCCGGCCGGTCGGGGCCGACCGGGGCGAGCAACTGGGGGATCAGCAGGTGCCGGGGCACCTGGCCGATCGCCGCCAGCACCCGTAGATCGTACGGCCCGGGTGAGTCCGGCTCAGCCGCGACGGCGGCGGGAAATGAGACCAGTGCTTTCTGCACGGCGGTCAGGGCGTCGGCCGGGGGCTGCGGGTCGTCCTGATGCAAATTCAGCTTCACGCCGCCCCTCCGGCGGCCGCGGGCCGGGCGGCGTGGGCCGGTGCCAGGGGCTGGCGCAGTGTCAGGTAGTGGGCGGCGGGTTCGAAGCCGAGCTTCTCGTACAGCGGCAGGCCCTCGGGGGTCGCGATCAGCTCGACCGAGGAGCAGCCCCGTTCCTGGAGTTCGCCGATCAGGGCCCGGGTGACGGCCTCCGCCAGGCCGCGGCGCCGGTTGCGCGGGTCCGTGACGACGGTATGGATGCGACCCCACAGGCCGCCGGGGTAAGAGGGGCCATCGTAGCCCCGGTAGACGATGCCGATCGCGCACGCCGCCAGCGTGCCGTCCCCGGCGTCGGCGACGTAGGCGAGCAGGTGTGGGTCGGTGCCGAGACCGGCCTGCATGTCGGTCAGGAAGGTGGAGCGCCAAGCGTCGTCGGCCGGCTGGCCAGTCAGGACGTCGACGCGCAGGCGCAGCAGTTCCTCGGCGTCCCCGGACATGGCCGGGCGGGCGGAAGTCGGTGCCATCGGGCTTCTCCTGAGCAGGGTGGGGGCGGGCATCGGGTGCCGGGGGCGTCAGGCGGCGTCCGCCGCACCGGTCTCGCCGGGCGCGGCCTCCTCAGGGTGCAGGCGCAGGACGACGGCGGTGGCGTCGTCCTGGTAGCCGTCGGCTTTCGGGTTTGCGGCGGCGACCATGCCGTAGAGGGTCATGGCCGCGGCTGCGGTGTTCGCGTACTCCACCGTCTGGGGTTCGTGCCCGGCGCCGTCCACGACCGCGGCGGTGAACCGGTCGCCATTGGGCCGGGCGAAGAACGCCTCGGCGCAGGGGGACTTGGTTCCGGGGCGCTGGGCGGCGCCGTAGGTCACGCACAAGGGGGTCTCCTGTTTCATCGCGAGGACGGTGGGTTGCAGCAGGGACTGGCAGGACGGTCGGGCGCGGCCGCGCCGGCCGGGGTTTCGCCGGCGTCGGGAACGAACGGTCTCGGGGCGGTGCGGTCGGGTGGTGGCGCTACTGGGGGTCCCCGCGTTCGGGGTCCGCGAGCGTGGCGGTGTCCGTGCGGTCCAGGACCTCGACGGTGCTGTGCTCCAGGGCGCGCAGCGCGGCGCTGACGCGCTCGGCCAGGACGCGCGGCAGCAGGCCAACGGCCTGCGCGGGGGTCAGCCACCGGGCCGAGCGAACCTCACCCGGGTCGAGGACCATCGCCTCCACCTGGTCGGGCGTCAGCGGCTTCAGGTCGTGGACATGGGCGATCAGAGCGCGGCCGTTGCGCGCGAGGCGGCCCGGGACGGTGTCCACCACCAGCAGCCGCCCGAGCCGCAGGTCCAGCCCGATCTCCTCACGGACCTCACGGGCCCCGGCCTCGGCCGGGGACTCGCCGGCCTCGATCATGCCCCCGACCAGCTCCCAGTGCTGCTTGTAGGTGGGCTCCAGCACCAGGACCCGGCCGGCGGTGTCGCGCACCAGCACGGTGGCGGCCGCCATCGGGGACGGCAGCTGCCGGTAGTAGTCCCGCGAGGGCCGCGTCACCGGTTCGCTGTCGTGGAGCAGCGCGGTGTGCGAGCCCTGCTCGGCGCCGAGAGCGGCCCGCAGGCGTGCTGCCGCGACCGGTTCCAGCAGCTGAAGGGCCTGCGCCTGGTCGACCCAGCGGACCCCTTCGGCTTCTGCCGCTGTCGGGCCCGCGGTGGCGGGGACGTGCGCGGCGAAGAGGAGGTCCAGCAGCGGCCGGCCGGCGGGTACGGTGTCCACGACCAGCAACCGTCCGGTTTCGGCCTCGACGCCGACGGCTTCTCGCAGGTGGCGGGCGAGCGCGCCGGCGGGCAGCTCGCTGCCCGCCAGGCCACCGGGTAGGTCCCAGCCGCCCTGCCTGCCGCGGTCGACGACCAGCAGCAGCCCATCGGCATCGCGCAGCAGGGCGTGAACGCCGAGCAGCGGGGCCGGGTGGGCCTCCAGCAACTCCCGGACCTCGGTGCTCGGGCCGTGCTCGGCGGGCGGGACGGGGTGTTCGTCGGTGGTGGACACCGGTCTCCGTTCTCGAAGGCGGACGGGGTGGGGCAGGCGTCGGCGGCGCGGGTCAGGAGCGCAGGGGCCCGGCGGTCATGCGGCCGAGGGCGAGGTGGCCGCGCTCCTGCAGGTCCGCTCGGCCCTCGCGCAGACCGGCGTGCAGGTAGAAGGCGCCGAGGCGGACGGTCAGCAGCAACAGCAGCCACTTCTCCACGGCGTCGAGCGGTCGGCCGTAGCCGGCGAAGAAGGCGTTCCGCAGATCGGGGCGTGTGGGCCACAGCGCCCCCAGCAGCCAGACGAACTCCTCGACCACCAAGCCGTGGCGGGCCTGCTCGAAGTCGATCAATCCGTGTCGCCCCGTGGTGGTGTCGATCAGCCAGTTGCGGGTCGCGTAGTCGCCGTGGAGGAAGAGCAGCGGCAGCCGGTCGGCCAGGTCGGGGATCTCGGCGGCCGCGGCGTCGACGAGGGCGAGCACATGGTCCGGCACCTGCCCGGCCAGGGCCTCCCGGCACTGCGCCGCCTCCCGCGCGTAGGTGCCCATCGCCTCGCGTACCGCCGCCCGGTGGTCGGCGGTGTCCGCGTACGAGTGGTCGTGCCAGCGCCGCAACAGCCTCCCGGCGTCCTGGTGCAGCCGCAGCTCCATAGCCCGCTCCAGCGGCAGGCCGCGCACGACGCGGCCGGGCAGTGCGGTGCTGAGCAGTGCGCGCAGCCCCGGGTCGCTCGCCAGCAGCCGGGGCGCCTGCCGCTCGGGCAAGTAGCGCGCGGCGTAGGCGTAGCCGGCGACCTCTCGGGCGAACGCGCCGTCGGGGCCGCTGATGCACCACACCCGGGAGGTGGCCCGCGGCCAGGGCCAGTCGGCCGCCGTGACCGGGCCCGGGAGGTGTCCGGCGAGCCAGACGAGCAGCTCGGGCGGGGGCGGGAAGTCTGTCATCGGATCGGGTCTCCGAACAGGACGGATCGGGTGCACGGCAGGGGCAGGGCGGCGCATGCCGGTGTCAGCGGACGACGTAGGCGGGCACGCCAGTGCGCACCGCGTCCAGGACGGCGAGGGTGAGCTGCACCCGGCGGGGGTCGCTCTGCGCGGCCAGCTCGTCGTGGGACAGGAGGACAACCTCGGTGTGCTCGGCCGGGTCGAGACGGATCCCGGCAACCTGCTCGGCCGTCAGCGTGCCGCCGTGAAAGGCGAAGCCGACCTTGGCAGGCCAGCCTCCGCGCGGCTGCTCGAACACGGTGGCCAGCAGTGGCAGCCGGGCCGGGTCGGGCTCCAAGAGGATGCCGGTCTCCTCGACACACTCGCGCACCGCGGTGTGCAGTGGGCTCGCGTCGGTGAACTCCACGTCGCCCCCGGCCCACTGGAGGCCCTTCGCCGGGTCGATGGCGCGCAGCATCACCGCCCGCCCGTCCTCGGTGGTGAAGAAGATCGAGCCCCACATCGGGGCGGCGGGGATCGTGGGCAGGTAGGCGGGCAGCGGCAGGTGCCCGGGCAGCGCCGGCGGCGGGGCGGTATGCCGGCGGATCAGCTCCGCCTCGTGGGCGGCGACCGACTCCGGCACCTCTGCGGGAAGGACCCAGCGGTGGTCGTCGTGCTCGGCCGACAGCCGCAGCTCCTGAGCGTGGTCGAGGTGGGCGGCGATCACGAAGGCGCGGGTGCGGGCGCCGCGGGAGTTGGTGTAGTCCTCGTGCCCGAGGTAGGCGGTGACACGGGCACCGGTGAGGCAGGCCTCCTCGGACAGCTCGCGCAGCCCGGCCGAGACGACGTCCTCGCCCGGTTCGGTGCCGCCGCCGGGCAGCTCCCACAGCCCGGCCTGCAGGGTGGCGGGCGCGCGGCGCAGCAGCAGGACGCGGCCGGCCGGGTCGGTGAGCAGGACACTGGTGGAGGTGTGCTCGATGCCCTCCGCCCGGGCCCGGGACAGCGGATCGAACAGCAGCAAAGTGGTCGTCACGGGGCACTCCAGGCCGTGGGGATCGGACCGGACAGGTCCGGATCGGTGAAGCCGAGGTCGCGGTGGCGCTGCTCGCCGTCCGGGGACGCGGGCAGGCGGACCTGCCCGCAGCCGGCGTCGGCGAGCCGCTGCCGGGCGGCGGCGGCCACATGCCGGGCGTGGCCGCGACGGTGGTGCGCGGGGTCGGTGGTGACGGAGGCGATAACCCCGGTGCACGGCGCCCGGCCCGGCCGGGGCAGGCGGTGGTCCCACTGCGCGACCCTGTACGACACCAGGGTGCCCGCGCCGCCGTTGACGACCCGGAAGCGTTCGATTCCTTCGCGGCGGGCGGATGCCGTCAGCACCTCGAAGTCGATCATTCGTAGAGCCCCTTTTCCTGGAAGGCGAGCACAGTGCAACCCGGCGCCATCACGTTGCATGGCAGCGCCAATGGCTTTTCTTGAAAAGGAGTTGATGCCTCGTCGGGAACGGTTCCGGGTTGGAGATCCTCCCGCTGTTCGAGTCGACCGATCAAGCCAGGAGGTTCCCGGAAAGAATGGACGAAGACAAACTTTTCGATTTAGCGTGCCTTCTGGTCTTCTCCTCCCTGGATGCGGCGGAAGGCGCTCCAGCGGGCGTCGGCCGACCACGGTTCACCGGTCGGGGCTTGTCAGGCGGTGGGAACGGGGGAAGGCCGGTGGCGTCGAGGCGGACCAGGCAGGTGTGCACCCGCCCGGCCGGGAGCGACCGCTGTGCGGACCGCACGTCCTCCGACACTGTCCTTCGCCCCGTACCCCGCGGCCGAGACACTGTGATCCCACCCGGCTCCGCCCCGAGCTCGGCGCGCAGGCCTCCGCGTTTCGGTCGGCTCTGAGCGCCCTGCTGCTTGCGTGACCATGGGGGTCATGAACTCGGCAAGATGTCATGCAAGGCCTCCTCCAAGTCAGGTAGCCGGTCCAGCAACATCAGAGCTGCCTCATGCCGTGCCCGCGCGTAGGACTCGAGCGCGGCGTCGACGAGGTGCGGTCGTTCCACTGGTGCCGACAACGGAAAGGTCGAGCAGAGCATGGCTGCACAGCCGACACGCAGCGAGGACAAGAGGTCGTCCGCGGGCGCTTCGGGGTTGGCGTCTCGATAGGCGCGGGCGAGATCGGTGTATCCCTTGAGCCAGCTCTCCACACCGTTGGACAGGACGCTCTTGGGGTCGCAGCCAAGACGCACGATCTCCCAGGCGAGATACCCAGGTGCAGGTGGCCCGAAGTCCACGATCGCCGCGACATCGTCGTCCTTCAACAGGACGTTGGGACCGGCCAGGTCGCCGTGCATGACCTGGACCGTCAGCTGTGGAAGCGAAGCGAGGACGCGCTCGACGTCCCCCAGAACGGCTTGTCGCTCACGCGCCGCCTGCAGCGCCCACGTCTCGAACTCTCCGAGCCTGGGCCTGTTCTGGAACGCGAGAATCAGCCTCTCGAAGCGGTCACGTGCGGCGGCCACGTCGCACACCGCGGCACCAGGTTCCAGCGTGGGTGCGGCGGCGGGGTGAGTGGCAAGCCGGCTGTGAAGGCGACCCATCGCTGCGCCGACCGCCGCCCACCGCGCACCAGTCAGATTGCCCTCGGCAGTCTCGGTGTGCGGCACGTACGACCACAGTGACATCGGCAGGCGGCCGTGGGTCGCGAGGAGTTCGTGCTCGCGCGTGCGGGTTGCCCGCGCAGTCGCGACACCTCCGTCGGCGGCGTATTCGGACAGCTCGACCGATGCCCGCTCCAGATCCAAGCTCTCTCGACCGCGATAGACCTTGACGAAGTGCCGACAGCCCGTCTGGTCCACGATGGCGTAGTTGTCCGTCGCAGTGCCCTCCGGGATTCGCGTGATTTCCGCCGGGTCCAGTCCGTACGCGAGCACCAGCGTGTCGGCGACCGCCGTGATCTGCTCCCCCTCCGTACTGCGGTCGGGTACGAAGGGCGCGGCGACCGGCTTGGTGGCGGGCTGGTGAGATGCGGTGGACATGGTCTCCTCGTCGAAGCGCGCAGCGATATTGGTCGGATGATGAGCGGGCGGCAGGTGGTCGGGTCGATCAGGATGCAGGTACGGGGGCGCCGGTGAGGTGTTCGGCCCGGCGGGCGGTGTGCGGGGTGAGCGTGGGGTGGACACCTCTGCTGCAGGCCTGCAGCAACTGGCCAAGCGCGACCAGTTCCCCGGCCCGGCCGACCGCCAGGTGCTCAGCGAGCTGCGGCGGGCCGCGCCGGGTGCAGCGGGGCCGCAAGATCGCCGACGGACAGCGCTCCGTCAATGCGGTCATCTGATTGCGCCTCCCCCGTTCGGGTTGTGGCAGTACCCGGGCCCGACCCGGCACCGCCACCAGTTGCAGGCACGAATCAGACCGTCCAAGCCGATACCGCGGCGCCCTGCCGCGTGAATCGGCTGATTGGGGCAGTGAACGCGGTGACCGGCACGGCTCTTTGTGGCGAGGTTGGCCGGTTCGGCATCGCGCAGGCAGAACGCAGGGCCGACCGCGGGCGCTGCGGCACCGAGTAGGGATGCTCGTCGCATAGAGTGCGGGCGCGCGGGTGTCCACGTCGTTCACCAGAAGGTGATCTTGGGCGCCTTCGCTCTCGTCTCCGCAGGCTTCCCTCGGGCCGCACCACCAGGAGGAATCAGTGTCATCCCCGCAAGTGATCACCCCCGCGGACCAGCTCGCCGAGGCGAAGAGGCAGTTGGGTTTCCCCCGTATCGTCGCGATCTGCGGCTCCACTCGTTTCATGGCCGAGATGGCCGAGGCCGATCTGCGGGAGACCAAGGCCGGGAGGATTGTCGTCAAGCCGGGTTGCGACCTGAAGTCGCCGCACGCAATGTGGTCCGATCCTGTCGAGGCTGAGGCGCTGAAGTTTCGACTCGACGAGTTGCACCGGTCGAAGATCCTGCTCGCTGATGAGGTGCTCGTGGTCGGCGACTACATCGGCGACAGCACCCGGGCCGAGATCGCCTACGCCCGGTCGCTGGGCAGGCCCCTGCGGTTCACGCACCCCGAAGTCGATCCCGACGCCTGAGGGCCCGCCCCCGTACCCTCCGCCAGCACCTCGTTGGAGTTGATCATCTGGCGGGTGGCGTGGTGGTGAGAGCGGGCTCAAGGAGCTGCGGAGCGCATCGCGGCCGTGATGGCGGTAGCGAGGGGCCGCTGGTGGTCCGTCACGTAGAAGTGGTCGCCTTCGTACATCTCGAGTCCGCGGAAGTGCGTGGTGAACGGCTGCCAGGCAAGCAGGCGTTCCTCGCCGATCAGCCTGTCGCGGCGGCCCCCGAAGACCGAGAGCGGAACGGGCAGAGGCTCGGGGACGAGGGGAGGCACCCAGGTGTCCAGGAGTTTGAAGTCGCTGCGGAACGCCGGGGCGAACGTGCGCCAGAGGGCTTCGTCGTCGAGGAGCTGCGGCGTGCTGCCGCCGACGTCTCGCAGCCAGTCTCGCAGTTCGTCGTCGGACATCAGGTGAGGGCGGGCGTCGGCGTCGGCTGCGCCTCGCGGGGTGCCGTAGGCGGACACACCCAGCCAGGTGGGGAGCGGGTTCCCCTCGTGGTGGAGCCGACGGGTGAGCTGGTGGGCGATGAGGGCGCCCAGGCTGTGGCCGAAGAACCCGAAGGGCCGGTCGAGCAGGGGAGCGAGAGCGGTGTGGAAGTAGTCGACCAGCCGGTCGCAGTCGTCGATCAGCGGGAGTGTCTGCAGGTGGCCTCGGCCGGGGGTTTCCAGGAGGCAGAGTTCCCAGTCCTTCGGGAAGTGCTCCGCCCAGCCCCGGTAGAGCAGGTGTGAGCCGCCGGCGTGGTGGAACAGGAACAGGCGCACCGCCGGGTCGCTCAGCGGCCTCGGGCGGATGACCGGGCCGGCCGCTGTCTCGCCGACGCGCTTGGAGACGGCGAGGGCGTGCAGCTCCGCCAGGGTGGCGGCACCGCTGATGACCACGGTGTTCTCCGGCACGTCGAATGCGTTTTCCACGCGGGTGGAGATCTCGAGCATCAGCAGCGAGTCGATGTCGAGGTCGTCGGCGAAGTGCGCGTCGTCGGCGACCTCCCCGGGGTCGATCTCCAGTACGCCGGCTATCAGGGCGCGGAGATCCTCGATGGTCACGGTCGCACTGGTCATGGGTGTTCCCCCGGCTCCTGGTGGATGGACGAGTGGGTCGGTCAAGGAGTGAGCAGCAGAGCGGCTGCCGCGTCGTGGCCAGGGCCTCCGGCCGTGGCGAGCACCCTGCCAGTGGCGCCGCTCTCGAAGTGGGCGGCTGCGGCGGCGCACTGCAGGATGCCCAGAGCCCCCGACAGCGGGCCCAGTTGGGCTTCCAGGTCGATGTGGCGCGTGGCTGCGAGCAGCCGGCGCGCCCCGGCATCCGCCTCGTCCCCGAGCAACAGGCCGACGGATTCCTCCTGCGCCACACCGGCGGCGGCCAGCGCAGCAGAGTGGTCCTGTGCCCGCGCGTACCCGGCGATCGTGGCGCGAGGCCGTGCGCCGCGGGAAGCGGCCGCGTGCGCCGGTTCGAGGACGACGGCGACCGCCGCGTCGGTGGACTGCCGGCCGAGCAGCTTCGCCGCCACGTCGTTGGCCGGTTCGACGCCGACGACGACGGCCGCTTCGGCGCGCCCGGCCACGATGAGGTTCCGGGCCCAGGCGAGGGCGTCCAACCCGCTCGTGGCGCCGTTGCAGACGGTGAGGTTGGGGCCGCGCAGCCCGTAGCGGATGGCCACCCAGCCCGCGGTGACGTTGCTGGAGGTCTGGGGCAGGCCTAGGGGGCTGAGAGCCCTGACGCCTGCTCCGGCGATGGTGGCGGCGGCTTCGCAGACGCTGTCCGCGTTGCCCAGGTTGGTGCTGGCCACGACCGCGGTCTCATCGGCCGCCCTCGTGAACGCGGCGGCGTCGTCGGTCAGGCCCGCGTCGTGGAGGGCGAACTCGGCAGCCCGCAGGGCGAGGCGGGACGCGCGGTCCTTGTGGCGCAGTTCGCGTCCGCTGAGTCCGGTGGCGACATCGAAGCCGCCCTCCCCCGGCAGGGGCCCGAGGAGGTCGCCGTACGTCGCCACGCCGGGCAGCGCCAGTCCGATGCCCGTGACGACGACCTCCCGGACGTTCGGGATCCTCCTGTGCGCGGTGTTCGTCGTGCTCATCGGGCTGCCTCCACGATCGCGACGGCGTTGATCCCTCCGAAGCCGAACGCGTCGATCTGCGCGATGGCCAGGGGGCCGGCCGCGGGGACGCCCCGCACCAGGCCCAGGCCCGCGGCCTCGGGGATCGGGTTGGTGAGTCCCAGGACCGGGGGGACCGTTCCTTCCCTCATGGCGAGCACCGCCATCACGAGGCTGAGAAGTCCCGAACCGCCCAGGGTGTGGCCGGTCATCGCCTTGACGGCGGTCATCCGCGGACCGGGTCCGGCACCATCGAAGATGCGGCGCAGGACGCCCGCCTCCGCCGCGTCGTTGCGGGGGGTTCCGCTGCCGTGCAGCATCACCAGGTCGATGTCGCGGGCCCGCACCCCCGCCCTGCGGTGGGCGTCGAGCACCGCACGGGTGATGCCGTCGGGGTCGGGCGCGGTGGCGTGGTGGGCGTCGCAGTTCATGCCCACACCCCGCACCCGAGCGTGCACGGGCCCGCTCCCGGTGCCAGCGCGCTGGACGACGACGGCCGCCGCGCCCTCCCCCATCAGCATGCCCTTGTGCGTGGCGTCGAATGGGCGCAGCGCCTCGGGGATGCCGTTCTGCACCCGGTCGAGCGTGCCGAAGCCGCTCTCGGTGGCAGCGTCGGTGCCCGCGACGACGACCGTGTCGGCCGTGCCGGCCTCGATCATGTCGGTGGCCAGGCCGAGCGCGTACAGCGTGGCGGAGCAGGCGTTGGCGAAGGTGTAGGTGGTGGACGCCCCGAAGGCCGCCTTCAGGGCGGTGCCGAAATGCAGGTCTTCGAGGGCGACTTCCACCCCGTCGCGCCACCACAGTTCGAGGCTGCGCTGCTCGCGCATGGTGGTCCCGACCAGTACGGGTATCTGGGAGAGGTCCTCGCCCAGGCCCGCGTCGGCGACCGCCTGGCGCACGACGGCGGTGAGCCAGCGGGTGGCGCGCCGCGGGATGTCCCCGCCGGCGGGCCGGTCGTCGATCTCGTAGGCGTAGGCCGCCCGGTACTTCTCCGGGTCGAACGCCTTCAGGGGTGTGCGGCTCTCCTGGCCCGCGCACAGCACGGCGAAGATCTCTTCGGGGCTGGCGCCGATGTTGGCGACGGCGGCCATGCCCGTGACGTCCCAGGTCACGATCGGGCAGCCGCCTTCCTCAGCTCGAAGGCGGCCAGCTTGCCGGTCGAGGTGGTCGGGAGGGCGTCGAGGAACTCCAGGCGGGCGGGCCGCTTGTGGGCGGCGAGGCCGCCGCGGATCGCGGCGCTCACCGCGCGCCGCACCGCGGCCTCGTCGGATCCCGGCCGGGCCACCAGGTACGCCACGGCCTGCTCCAGGCCGTCGGCGTCGCGGCCGCCGACCACCACGCAGTCCTGGACCCCTGCCGCGCCGCGGATGACGCTCTCGATCTCGCTCGGCACGACCTTGTAGCCCCCCAGATTGAGCAGGTCGTCAGCGCGGCACAGATGGATGAACGTGCCGTCCGGCGCACGGCGCACCACGTCGCCGGTGTAGGCACCGCCATCGGCGAAGGTGAGCGCGGCGGCCTCCGGGCGGCCGATGTAGCCGAGGGCGACGGTCGGGCCGGCGATGTGCAGCCGGCCCTCCTGGCCGTCGGCGACGGGCGTACCGTCCGCGGCGCGGACGGTCGCGGTAATCCCGGGCACCGGGACCCCGAAGGTACCCGGGCACCCGGTGTCCGGCGGCGTGCCGACGACGATGTGGAGCACCTCGGTGGCGCCGAGCCCGTTGAGCACCCCGGCCTGGAACGCGGTGCGGATCCG
This sequence comes from Kitasatospora sp. NE20-6, assembly GCF_045862635.1. NCBI lineage: Bacteria > Bacillati > Actinomycetota > Actinomycetes > Kitasatosporales > Streptomycetaceae > Kitasatospora > Kitasatospora sp. NE20-6. Next base: position 33,842 of record NZ_BPRL01000069.1, on the reverse strand, counting down.
CTCGCCGAGCGGAGCGGGCAGGTTCTCGCCCGCCGCCACGCACAGCCGCACGGAGCCGGAGGCGAGCTCCGTCCCGGGGGCGTTCAGCAGCGCGGCGTACACCCGGGGGACGGAGAACAGCACGGTGGGCCGGTGGCGCTGCAGCGCGGCGGCCAGGGAGTGGATGTCGACCGGGCCGCGGACGAGCGCGACACGTGCGCCGGCCGCCAGCGGGCACAGGACGGAAGCGCCGAAGCCGTACCCGAAGCTCATCCGGGCGCTGGAGAGCACGGTGTCCTCGGGCGTCAGCTCCAAGGCCGTGCCGACGCCGTCGGCCATGGCCGCGATCGCACCCGCCGAGTGCCGCACCCCCTTGGGCATGCCGGTGCTCCCGGAGGTGTACTGCACCAGCGCCTCACGCCCCGCACTCCACACCACCGGTGGCCCGGCCTCCCCCGGACGCCGCGCGGGGCCGGGCTCGGCCGCCGCCAGGCCAGCGCGGACGTCGGCGCCGGCGAAGCGGGTGGCCGTGGCGAACAGCGCCTCCAAGGCGCGCTGCCGCGTGGGGGCCGCGTCGAGGTGCACCGTCGCGGCGGCGCAGTCCGCGGCGACGTAGCGGACTTCATCGTCCGTGAGCACCGGGCTAATCAGCACCGGGACGCAGCCGTGCCACCACAGGCCGAGGACGGCGACGACGGTCGCCACCGAGTCGTCGGCAACCAGGAGGCCGCGGGCGCCCTCGGGCACGCACGCGGCCTTGAGGGCGCCCGCGTACCCGCGTGCCGCCTCCAGGAGGCCCGCGTAGGTGATCTCCCCGGCCTGGGGGTCGAGGTAGCTGGCCTGTCCGCCCCGGCCAGCGAAGACATGACCCGCCACCAGGTGGTCGACCAGGTCGATGCCCTGGGGGTTCGCCGCCCTCTCACTGAGCACGCACACCGCGGCGTCCAGGCTGGTGAGGGCCGCGGCTTCCTCGGCGGACAGGGGGCCGAACTCGCGCTCGACCGCTGCCGCGACCGCGACCTTCTCCAGGGAGCTCATGCCGAGGTCCTCGTAGAACAGGGCGCCGGGCTCGACGTCTTCCCTGTCCACTTCCAGGACGGACGCCACGATCTCTCGCAGCTTGTCGCGCGTGGTGTCGGTGGTCTCTGCGTCGCGCACCGGCGGGGTCCTTTCCGTATCTTCGTGGCCGAGAGGGGGATCTGGTGGGAAGGAGAGCGTGAAGGAGGCGGAGCCCTGCTCCCGGGGCTGCACCGGCCGGGACATCGCTTGACTCCGGTCGGAAAGGAGAAAACGGGGGCGGAACGCCGCAGTTCTCGGCGGGAGCGCTCAGGCTCCGAGGCCGACCTCGCAGGGGAAGCGGACGGAGACGCCCTGGGGCTCCTCGGTGAAGATGACCCTCTTGGAGATCGCAGCCATGAACCCGAGCTCGAAGATCGTGCCCTTGCCGACGGACCCGCCGGGGTTGCAGACGACGACGGCGTCGGCTCGCCGGAACGCGTCCATGTGCACCAACTTGTGCCGCCACGTGTCGCGGTCGTTCTTCAGGTGGTCCTGGTAGTCGAAGAGGATGAAGTCGGTGCCCGCGGTCTCCGGCTTGATCCTGGTGCTCAGCGGGCTGAGCACGTCGGCACCGCTCTCGCGCAGCCGGGCGACGGTGTCCTCGATGTCCCCGAGGGACTGCTGGAAGCTGCCGCAGACGACGGCCGTCCGGAATTCCCGCCGGATCACGCCTTCCATCATGTCGTCCGAGTCGCACGCGGACATGCCCGTCTCCAGGTAGAACCGCTGCAGCTCGGGCCCCACGATGTTGAAGTAGAGGCCGGTGTCGACGTAGACGCTGGTGACCAGCGCGTCCGCGTCCGGCTGCGGGAGCTGCTGGAACGCCCCAGTGGCGTATAGCCGCGTTCCCGTGTTGTCGACGACCTCCTGGAACTCCTTGAGGCCGGCGCAGAACTCGCCGACTCGCTCGGCCAGCGCCTCGGGGGCGAGGTTGCCGTCGTTGGCGAACTGCTCCCTGCCGAGCAGTTCCAACTCGCCGCTCCGGGAGCGGAAAACGCTCACGCGCCCCGCGTCGAAGTGGACCAGGACCCTGCCTTCTGCCGCCAATGTACTGCTCTCCTTCTTCTCGTTCCGATGTTTTGGGGCGCTACAGCCCCAGTTGAAAGGGTGGACGAGCGTTCCGGGGGCGTGCCGACTATTCGCCTTGTCCACGGAAGGCGCGGAGGTACTTTTCGGCGAACTCCTCCTCCCTGCCCCGGTTGTACTGGGTGATGAAACGCGGGTGTTCCAAGGGCACGATGCTCCCGAAGAAGTGCTGCTCCTCGTTCAACTTCGTGAGAAACCTGAAGTTCTCGCCGCTGCCGATGCAGTAGCACACCGAGGCGTCGGTGCCGAATTCAAGCTGCCGCTCCAGGGTTTCCACGAGGAAAGGGCGCAGGAGGTCCAGCAGCTTCTTGTTCTCGTAGTAGTTGCAGTTGACCTCTTTCCCCTCGGGCTTCGTTCTCACCAGGCCGAGGGGGCACACAAAACTCATGACGAAGTCGGCGTAGAACCTCTCGCGGCCCCCGTAACGGCTGATGACGTCGTGCAGGAACCCGGCAGAGGGCCGGCTGACCGCGTAGCCGTCGACGTCGAATCCCGTCTCGCTTTCGAGGAGCTTGGCGTCTTCGAAGGGGACCCCGGTCACGGCCGTGCCGCGTCGGGCGGGCGAGCTCCCCAGCACCAGGCGGCGTGGCCTGTCGTCGCCGTAGTACTTCCCGTAGAACGCCGTCGTCACCTCCCGGACCCGGTCCTTCTGGGGCCCGTTGAACGGATTGACGACCGCGAACCCGGGAGGCACTTCAAGAGTCGTGCCCGCAAGGCCCTCGTTGAACTGCAGGATCCGATCGGCGACAGTCGTTCGCGCGGCCATTGCAGAAGCCCTTCCTTCACGCCGGCCCCTCGGACCGGTCCGGTCGCACCCCGGCTGTCCGCGATTCGTCCCTCCTCCGGAACCGGCGGGACGCCGCGGGCGCGCCCCGCTGGAGGGAGGACGGAAACGTCAGGCGGCGACAGCCGTCAGGTATATCTCGGTAGTTTTCGGATGGATTCGAACATATTTGAATCCGGCGCGGTCGAGCTCCGCGCCGATCAGATCGGCCGTGTCCATCCCGCGATAGAGATCGACGAATTCAGTGCCGGGGGTGATCAGCCCGGGTATGACGCAGCCGCGCTGAGTGTACAGAAATCCGTTGGCCACGGAGACGATGATCGCCGCACCGGGCTTCAGCACCCGGTGCGCCTCCGAGGCGGCCGCGGGCGTGTCGAAGAACGACGAGTTGTACGTCCTCAGGGAGACATAGAGACCGAAACTGTCGTTCGGCAGGGTGGACAGGTCTTCGGCACTCGAGACGAGAGTCTTCGACGAGGGAATGCGTCCGCCGATATTCGCAAGGCCACGTTCCGCGATGTCGACGAAGGTGACCTGCGGGCAGTCCGAGAACAAGGCTGCCGCCTCAACGCCGGCGCCGACACCGACGTTGAGGACGTCGACGGCAGACAGCGGCACCGCGGACACACTCCTGTAGACCGACATGAAGTCGTCCGCCCACCCCGGGTTGGCCGCGCGGGCGTCGACCTCGTAGTCGTAGGAGCCGTACTTCGCGTCGAACGCTTCGGACAGTACGCCGCCTACAGCGCGATCGGCCTCCTCGCTCCCGATCCCGTACCTCTGGCAGAGGAGCGACGCGAGCGCGGTCCTCCCCCTGTTCGCATTGACGTCGTCCCGGGAAAGCACGAAGCCCCTTGACCCCAGCCCGGTGGAGACGGCTTCGCTGATGCGGTGCGCGAAGTAGTGGGGGTTGCGGACGATGTTCTGCTCGCTCGCCGCGTAGAGGCCCCGGTTCTGCTCGAGGATCTCCCGCTGCAGGTCGTCCGGGAAACGGTCTACACGACCCCGTGCGGTGACGGGGTCGTCGTCGAAGTAGGTCGTCAGCGCGGGGTCGGGCAGGCCGATGTACACCCTGTCGACGTGCACTTCCTTCAAGAGTTCGGCAAGCTCGAACGACCGGTCCGCCGACAGGGTGTTGACCGTCAGAAACACGCTGTGCGCGCTGGATGTCCCGAGTTCCTGCATCTTGCCCCGCAGGGCGCGGTACCAGGACGTGCCGCCCTCTTCGCCCTCGAAGGCGGAGCAGATCAGCTCGTTGTTCTCGGAAACGAGCGCAACGCCGACCCGCAGACCTGACTGCGGCCCCCGTTGTGCGACGTCAATGACGTGTTGCATCCAATGGGTCCTGTTCGGGATCATCTGGACCTCCATTTCTCAACTCGCACGGCACGCATGGGGGCGTCATCGCTCCTCGGGGCATGGGCAGATCGGCTCGGCCCGGGACGCATGGCACGGACGCCGCAGGCCCCGCGGCGGTCGACCAGCCCCCGGGGCGCTCAGGGGAACAAGCACACAGCAGATCGGCCTCCGGCGGGAGGCACGTTCGGGGGGCACTTTTCAATGAGAACGATTTTCGAACGGGTCGACCCTGCCGCGTACGGGCGACCGCCCTCGCCCCCTCCTCCTTCGGGCGGCATTCGATAGTCGATTCGAGCGGCCGGAAGCATCCGGCGCCTCTGAGCGGGGCGATGATGCACGGTCGCCCGGACCTGCGAGCCTGTGCGCAACTGCGTTCCACGACCACGGACATGACGTGAACCGACCTGCGATTCGGACCTGTGCCGCTTCGCGCTGCGGTCGTCCCAGTGAACCCGGCACACTGCCCGTCCGGGCAGGGGCCAGGGGGCACGAACACGTTCATCGTGTTCATGATCGAAAAAGTGGCGCAGTGGTGACCGGTGGGCGTCCGCGCGGAGGGCACCGTGGCCTCCGAGCGCAGCCGGCCTTCGCCGCGCCTCCCAGCAAGTTCTCCTGGACCACTGGCCTTCCGGACCGCGCGCCGTATCCCCGGTATCGGCACGCGTGCTGGAGCCGGTCCACTACCTTCTGCAGCAGACGATCTGACGCACCGGCAGGAGCACGTGACGTGACCGAACAAATCAGCGAACTCCGGTTCACAGGAACCGCCGCTCTCCAGTTCGAGGCCCGGGAGTTGGGGGATCTGCCGCGCACCGGCTGGCGCTACGACGGCGTCCCCCTGGCCGCCACCGAGACCGTCGCCGACCACAGCCACAGCGCCGCCCTCATCGGCCTCGTCCTGGTTGCGATGGAAGGTGCGGACCCGGGCCGTACCGCCCTGCTGTGCGTCCTGCACGACCTGCCCGAGACCCGCACAGGCGATCAGACACCCGTCACCCGACGCTACGTTGCCGCCGCCCCCCGCGCCGTGGCCGGCGACCAGGTCGCCGCCGCACACCCGAACGTCCGGGACGTCGTGCTCGGCGCCATCGGCGAGATCGAGGACGACAAGACCCCTGAAACCCGGTGGGCGGCAAGGCCCTGCGCTGCCGCGACGCCCTGAAGACCGACTCCGCACACTGCCTGGCCGCGGCCGCCGAGACCATGGACCCGGCGCAGTGGCAGCACGACCTGCTTCGCGTCCCCGCCGCACGATGACCGCCCGCACCAGCCCCGCCCGCAGGCGCCGGCTGCGGCGATCATGAACGCGATGAACGCATGCGCGGCCCCGGCCCCCTGTCCTAGCCCGGTAGGTGGCGCTTGACTGGTCCCACCGGACCGCCCCGCCCCTTCGCCCCCTCTGCTCCCGGAGCACGCATGACCCCCACCGACACTGCCCCCGCCGGGGTCGACGCTGTCGTCCTGACCATGAATGACCGCCCCGAGCAGGCCACGGCGCTGCAGACCCTCCTCGCTCAGGAAGGAGTCGACCTGCGCGTGATCGTGGTTGGCAACGGCGTCCAGCCCGAGGACATCCCCGCCAGCATCACCACCCTGGCGCTGCCCGAGAACGTGGGCATCCCCGAGGGCCGCAACATCGGCGCCCGGGCACTGGCGGAAGACGGCGGCGGCGAGTTCGTGTTCTTCTTCGACAACGACGCCCACCTGCCCGCCCCCGACACCCTGGCCCGCCTCGTCGAGGCCGCTCGCCGGCACCCGCGGGCCGCCTGGGTCCAGCCCCGGATCGCCGACCCTGACACGGGGGTGACCGTCCGGCGCTGGGTGCCCCGGCTGCGCACCGCGGACCCCGACCGGCCCGGCACCGTCGCGGCGATGGCCGAGGGCGTCGTCCTCGTCCGCCGCCGCGCCTTCGATCAGGTCGGCGGGTGGCCCGGCCATTTCTTCCTCTACCACGAGGGGTTCGACCTGGCCCTGCGGTGCTGGGACGCGGGCCTGACGGGCTACTACGCGCCGCAGGTCGTCGTCCACCACCCCGCCAGCGATCCCGCCCGCCACGCCCTCTACCAGCGTTTGGTCGCCCGCAACCGGGTCTGGGTCGCCTACCGGCGCCTGCCCGCGCTCCTGGTCCCCCTCTACATCGCCACGTGGGTCGCCATCACCGTCCTGCGGGCCCGGCGTGCCCCCCGCACGCTGGCCCCGTGGTTCTCCGGCCTGTGGGAGGGGCTGCGCGGCGGCCACGGCGAGCGGCGCCCGATCTCCTGGCACACCGCGTGGCGCCTGACCCGGGTCGGACGCCCCCCGGTGATCTGACCACGGACAGGCCCGGCCCCGGCACCGCCCCCGTGGCGGAAGGTGATGTGCTGCTTTCGCGCAGTCGCGGGCCGAGGTGGGCAGCGCCGCTAGCGTGGTCGCCACCGACCAGGTCCGTCGGTGGTGCGATGTCAGGGGGCGGGCAGTGGCGACACCCAGAACACCCAACCAGCAGCTGGCCGGCGTGATGGACGAGGCCGGCCTCACCCTCGAAGCGCTGGCCCGCGCCACCAAGGCGGTGGCAGCCGAGTCCGGAGTCCGGCTGGGCACGTCCCGCTCGGCCGTCCACGCCTGGGTGAGCGCCGGTGCCGTTCCGGCGGGCAACACCCCCGCCTACGTCGCTGAGGCTCTGTCCCGAAGACTCCGACGACCTGTCACGGTCACCGAGATCGGCCTGGGCGAGGACACGAGCACCGACTTCATGCTCCTGAGCCCCGCGGCCGCCGCAACCGAAACCGGAAGGCTCCTCGTGCACCACCGCCGCGATTTCCTCGCCCTCGGCTTCTCCGCCGCGGCCCTCCTGGCCCCGCTGGCGCTCGATCCCCGCACCGCCACGGCGCTACCCGCCGCCGGCCCCAGACGCCGGATCGGCAGCGGCGAGGTCACGGCGGTACGCCAGTTCACCGCCGTCTTCCGGACCTCCGACGAGCTCCTGGGCGGCGGGCACGGCCTCAGCGTCGCCGGCGTCTTCCTCAGCGACGTCGTCGCGCCGATGCTGCACGGCACCTACGCCGACGACCGCGTCCGCGCCGACGCCTTCGAAGCCGCCGCCGCGCTGGCCACCCTCGTCGGCTTCAAGTGCCACGACGCCGGATACGAGGGCGTCGCCCAACGCCACTACCAGCTCGCCGTCCGCCTCGCCCGCGAAGCCGACCCCGACGACCGCACCGGACAGGCCGCCTGGGGCATGCGGGCCCTCGTCCACCAGGCCCTCGACCTCGGACAGCCCGCAGGCACCGTCGACCTCGCCGAAGCCGCCCTTGCCCGTACCCGCGGCCGCGTAGACAAGCGCACCGAGGCCCTGCTGCTCATCACCGCCGCCCGCGCCCACGGCGCCAGCGGCAGCCCGCACGCCGCCTCGGCCCTGATCGATGCCGCCCGCGACGGCGCCCGTACCGGCACCGACGCGCTGCCCGCCTACGCGGCAGCCGCCGGCCCCACTGACGCCGTCATCGCCTCCCACACCGGCCGCACCCTGACCGAGATGGGCCACCACGCCGCCGCCGAGCGGCATTACCGCGCCGCCCTGACCGACCGCACCGACCACGCCTACCGGCGCACCCGCGCCCTCACCCTCGCCAACATCGCCCGCGCCGTCGCCGCCCAGGACCGCCACGAGGAGGCCGTCGACCTCCTCGCCCGCAGCCTCGACCTGACGGACGGCATCGCCTCCCACCGGGCCCGCCGCGAACTCCTTGCCATGCGGCCGAATTTGGCGCTGTACGCGCGGCGCGGGATCCGCGGCGCGGCCGACCTCGCGGACCGCGCCTCCCGCCTGGCGGCAGCCTCGTAGGGCACCCCGCCCGTACCGGGCGCAGCAGTCACACGGCGGGTGGCAGTTCGGTGCGAATCCGGTGGACCACTTCGCGTACCCCCGGCTCGTCGCGCCACCGGCCGAGCCGATCCACCAGGTCGTGCAGGTAGGTGTGGGCGCGCGGCGAGCGGACCCCTCTGAGGATGTCCACCGACCGGCACGCCTCATCCAGCGCCGGTTCGAGGTCGCCGTCGATCAGATGGACGCCGGCCAGCACGGCACGCCTGATGCCGACCGCCCGGGTGAAGCGCTCCACCGGCATCGTCCCCGCCCGGTCGGCCCACACCATCGCCGACCGGGTCAGGCCCAAATCCCGGTGCGCCTCGACGCCGTCGGTGGCCAGCCGCTCCGAGGCCATGTACGAGAGCCACCCGGGGTCGTGTGATCCGGGTCGGATCCCCGACAGCAGCCTCTCGCACAGGGCCAGGGCCGCTCCCGCGCCAGCGCCGTCGCCCTGCTTGGCCAGGGCCCGGGCTTCGGCAAGTTTGCAGAACGCCAGGACCCTGGGGGCGGCGTGCCCGCGTCCGCGGGCATAGGCGGCGGAGGCCATCTCCACGGCCTGCGCGCACCGGCCGGCCAGATACGCCGAGAGGGACATCGTGGCCAGGACGTAGCAGCCCATCTCCACGTCGCCCGCGGCGCGGGCCATGCGCAGCGCCTGGATCAGGAGCCGGTCGGAGGCGGCGCGGTCGCCGGCGTCCATCGCCGCCCACCCGGCCACCCGCGACAGTTCGGCCAGCGCCCTGTGCAGGGCCTGCCCCGTCGAGTCCGAGTACGTGCCCTCCAGGAGCGGCCCGGCTTCCCGCAGGCAGTCCATGACCTGGCTGCGGCGCCAGTTGCCGCCTCCGAAGCGGGAGTCGGCCACCTGCGCTTCGGCCGCCGCCGACCACAGGCGCTCGACGTCAGTTGGGCCGACGCGCACTGATCCGACGTGCTCGTCCGGCTCGTCGGCCGGGTCGGCCAGCCAGCGGAAGGTCGGCGTGGTGAAGGTCGCGCCCGCCGTCAGCAACAGGTCACGACGGTCCACGCTTCTCCAGCAGTTCACGGCGCCCGCAAGGGCGGCCTCGCGGTCGTGGGGGAAATCCAACCCGGTGTCCGTCCCGGAAACCGGCGGGACGCCCCACCCTGCATCCGAAAGAGTGACCACCCGGCCCAGAAGGTTGCCGAGCACCTCGACGACGCACTCCTGCGCCGCCTTCCTCGGAGTCGTGCCGGCCAGCCACGCGGCGACGTGGGTGTGGGTGTACGCCGTCCGCCGAACGCCCGCCTGCGCCGCGGCGTTGACGAGGCGGGCGAGCTCCCGGTGCGACGCCCCGCACACGTCGACGAGTGCGCCCAGCCGCACGTTCGGCTGCCTCGTGTCGCCGGTCACGGAGCGACGGTGACCAGGTAGACGTTGTGCTCGCGGTAGCTGTCGTAGTCCGATGGGCAGCCTTGGCAGCTCTCGACATGCACAGTGGTGGTGCCGCGGTTCTTCGCCCGGAACACCAGGTACAGTTCCCCGCCGTTGCCGGAGGTCTCCACCCATCCCTCGGCCGGTTCCCGGTCCGCCCCATCGAACTCCAGCACCGCCGGATCGGGGAGGGGCTCGATGGGCAGGTGCTCCATGCCGGGGTCGACCGCGACGTGCCAGTGCAGTGAGGACGTCTGGCCGGGCCGGACCTGAACCTCCCTCACGTCAGGGGGGTAGGTGTAGCCGTGGACCAGGTGGCGGCCGTGCTGGGCAGCGGGGGCCGTCAGCAGCGGCGGGAGGGCGAAGGCCGAGAGGATCCTGCCCGCCCCATTCCGTTGCCTGCGCGTAGTGGATCGCGGTCGGCGGTGGTTGGGCCAGTTGTGGGGCGGCCCGGTGCGGGTGGGTACGGGGTGGGGCGAAGGGCGGTCAGTCATGGTCTGCTCGCAGAGATTTTGGGTCGCGGGGAACGGGATGGTCGGGCCGATCGGGGCGGCCGCGCCGAAGGCGCCGGCCTGGGCGCGGCCGCCCTGGCCAGGCGTTCAGGAGAGCCGGCTGACCGACTTCGTCACCGTGCGGGGCTGCCGGGTCGCCAGGCGGTGGACGGCATTCCAGAGCGCCATCAGCGCGAGGATGCTCAAGGCGATGACCGACGTACTGGTTCCGGCGTCGGCCATGCCCTGCCGGGCAGGCCCGGGGCGCCGACCGCCGGGTGCGCCGGGGGACGCGATGTTTTACGGCCAGGCCGCGGCGTGTGGACGCGCGATGAGGGATCTCACAGGACACCACCGGTGGAAGGGATCTCGGTGACCGGACGACGGTCGGCGGTGGGGAGCTCGAACTCCGAGTGCGCCAGGTGCATCACGGCCTGGAGCTCGGAGTGCGTCACCGCTGCATCCGGCATCAACTCGCGGGCCTGCTCAGGAGTGGCAAGCAGCCGGATCGGCATCGGCGCGCAGGGTGCCGGGACCAGCGGACCGACGACCCTCAGCCTCGCCGCCACACTCGCCGTTGCCTCGTCGCCGATCAGATGGTGCCCGAAGACCTCGCGGTCCTGACTGAGCGTCGCCTGGGCAGTAGTCGCGGCCACCGCTCCCAGCGCCATCATCGGATCCTCCCCTCCTACACCGCCAGGCAGGCCGGTGCGGCCGGTGGCCGGGTCATGGAGCAGCAGGACCCGGCCGTCCGGTGCGAAAAGCCAGCCCCGGACGTGCGTCGGTGTTCCGTCCCAGCTGTAGCCGAGCATCCACCGGCCCTCCGCAGCCACGGTGCGGCTGGCCAGGACGCGGTGGCGGTCGAGCGCACCAGGATGGCGCGGCCTGCCGTGTTCGAGCTCGGTGACGGTGCCCTCCACGCGGGCGTGCAGAGCAGCCAGCAGCAGGCGTGACCATCGCGGGGGAAGGACCTTGTCCAGGTCGCCCGGCGCGACGAACCGAGCCTGGCCACCCGCCTCGAGTTCGGCACGTCGAGCAGCAGTCGCCTCTCCCCCATAGAGGTGGACGATCTCCGCACTCCCCGTGGTCTCCGGAGCGGGAGCGGTCCAGTCGACAGCCAACAACCGGCCGGGCACCGCGTCGTGCCCGGTCTGTCCGAGCAGCGCACGCACGGCCGCGTCGTGCGGGCTCTCCCCGCTGCTCACGGGCATGGCAAACGGTTCTAGGTGCTCGCCGGCCGGACGAAGGGCCACCCGGCCATCCGGAGCAGTAAGGACAACGACAGTCTGAAGGGAGTGGACCTGGTCGATGCCAGAGGTGGTGCGGGTGGGCAAGGAGACGTCCTTCGTCGAGTAGGGGATGGCAGCGGGAACGGCGGCGAGCCCGGTGTGCGTCAGGCGGATCGCGCGCTGGAGAGCATCCGCTGGTACGCACCCGTGGGGTGCGGCCACCGGGGCGGCGCGCCCGCCCTCCGGTCTGTCCGGCTCGTTGACGACCCACGACTGCTTCGGGCGAGTCGGAGCACAAACGGTGGATGGCCGTCTGCGCAGCTCCGTCCACCGCCTGGACCCCGAACACAGTCGTGGTGACCTGGGGCAGTCGGCCTTCGTCGGAGCCGATCAGGGCGTCTACGTCCTGGAAGTGTTCGCAGAACAGTCGCAGCAGCTGCGCCGTCGTCGTGGCGAGCGCCACGGCTCGGAGGTCGCGGGCGTCCAGCACGGCGGCCCCCTGGAGGGAATCGGCCACCTGCCTTACCCCGCCCGGTTGCGCTGGGCGGCGTCAGGACTGTTCACGACCGCCGCTCCGGGCGGCCCGTCACCGCTGAGGCTACGAGCCACCCTCCCCGGCATGATGCCGATGTCCGGCACCAGCGTGACGGGGCGCCGCAGGGCTGTCGGCACTCCCAGCTGGGCTGCAGCGCTCACCAGCGCCTCCAACTCACGGTCGGCCACCTGCCCCGGACACAGCTCCTGTACCTGCGCAGGGGTGGCCAGGATCCGTGCGAGGCGGGTCGGGCCGGGTTGCTTGGGCTGCGCTCCAATGTGGGTGACGACGGTGGCGATCCGGGCTTCGCTGTGGTGATGGCCGAGGAGCCTGGTCCGGACCGGGTCGATGTGGAGTCCGAGCAGAGCGCCCGCATAGGTAAGGGCAGTTGTCGGATCGGTGCCGTCGACCAGTCCGCCTGGCAGGCGGGCGTGGCCGGTGGCAGGGTCGTGAACCAGCACGGCCCGCCCGTCCGGGGTCAGTAGCCAGCCGCCGACACCGGTGACGGTGTGTACATCGGCTGCGGGCCCGGGACACCAGGTGCCCACGGTTGGCCTGGGCGGGGTAGCGAGGAGACGGGGCAGATCCACCTCGGCGGCCATCGTGGGATGCCCGTACTCCAGGAACGCTGTGATGTCCTCGATCCGGGCGGCCAGCGCGGCCAGGATCTCCCGTGCCTCGCCCGGAATGCTCCTCTCCAGCTCCCAAGGCGCGACCAGCACGGCGGTGGCCCGGTTGCCGGCATCGGCCGTGAGTGCCGCAACCTGCGCACCGCTGAGTACAGGGTGGTCGTGGACGATCAAGGCCTCGCCCACCCGACCGGCGCCGCCCGGCTGAAGCGAGACGGCCAGCTGCCGACCGGCCGTCAGCCCGATCAGGTTCGTCGCCTCGGCAGTGCGTCGGGCGGCCACCGTCTTGGGCACAACGCCGGTGGGGACAATCCCGCCGGGCAGTGCCGGGCGCGTGCTGCCGTCCGGCGAGGGCGTCGGTACAAGCACGATCCGGCCCTCAGGGGTGAGAAGAAGCAGCGCGGCGCGGATGCGGTAGTGCGCCGTGTCGGCCCTGTCCGGTTCGACCGTCGTCGGGTTGCCCGTCATTGAGTTGCTCCGGGGGTCAGGCGCACGTCCGGGTAGAGCGGGGAGATCACCGACAGGGCCACGGTGCCGGAGGCGATCGCGGTGAACGCCGCCTGGGGCCGGCGGGGACCTCCGAGCTCAGCCACCACGTCAGTGAGGTAGCCCCGGGCGGTGTCCCGCGGCACCTCAAGGCGCTCGGCGATCTGCTCTTCCTCCAACCCGGAGATCAGCAGTTCCAGTGCGCGCCGTCGGCGAGGCGCCAGGTGCAGCGGGCCGCGCAGGTTGGGCAAGGCGAGGTCCGCGCTGGTGAACCGGCGGTGTGCAGCGACCATCGCACCGGCCTGCGGCAGGTGCAGGGCCCCCAGCAGGTCGCACACCCGGTTGGCGGCGCCCGCGACTTGCGCCGAAGCCAGACCGACCAGCCGAGCGCGGTCCTTGAGCCGGCCCGGTGTCAGGACGAAGCGCACCAGCTGCCAGCTGTCCTTGTCGAGGGCAGGCAGCGCGGGCAGGGACGGGGGAACGTCGGCGGCCGGGGTGTGGGCGGTACGGGTCACGACAGCGCCACGACCTGGTGGGTGGCGCCCACGCCCGTCTTGGCATCGGCCGGGGTCCGCTGGCTGGGCAGAGCGGCCCTGGACGTCAGGTCGGCAAGCAGCAGCGCAGTGTCAGCCAGCGCGGCGAGGGTGAAGCCCTGGGGCAGGTTGCCGAGCAGGCGTCCGGCGGCCGAGTCCCATTCCTCGGCCAGCAGCCCGGTAGTGCCGCGCAGGGCGAGGAGGCGCTCGAATCGCGTGATGGCCTCCTCGCGGCGGCCGATCATCGCCAGGGCGTCGACCTCCCAGAATCCGCAGAGCAGGAACGCGCCTTCGTGCCCGGCCAGGCCGTCGACCTGGTGCTCGCCGTGGCGGCCAGCACCCGGGTAGCGCAGGAGGAATCCGCCGGTGGTGGTGAGCTCACGCTGGACGGCCTCTATGGTGCCGATCACCCGCTTGTCGTCCGGCGGCAGGAACCCCATCCGGGGAAGCAGCAGCAGCGCGGCGTCCAGGTCTGCGCCGCCGTAGTACTGGGTGAACGTGTTGCGCTCGCCGTCGTATCCCTGCTCACAGACCTGGGCGTGGACGGCGTCGCGGGTGGCGGCCCACCGTGCCACGGTCTCCTGCGGCACGCTGGCGGCACCGGCCTGGGCCAGGCGAACTGCCCGGTCGAGCGCCACCCAGCACATCACCTTCGAGTGGACGAAGTGACGCTGCGGGCCGCGGACCTCCCAGATCCCGGCGTCCGGCTGCTCCCACAGCTCTTCCAGGTGAGTGACCAGCTGCGTCCACAGTGCGGTGACCGGCCTGGTGAGGGGGATTCCCGCCTGGTGGGCGTGCCAGATCAGGTCGAGGACCTCGCCGTACACGTCGAGCTGCAGCTGGCCGGCGGCGCCGTTGCCGATGCGTACCGGCGTCGAGTTCGCGTAGCCGGTCAGGTGGTTCAGGGTCTGCTCTGTCAGGTCGTGCGTCCCGTCGACGCGGTAGATCACGCGCATCTGCCGGGCGTCGGCGCCGACCGCACGGGCCAGCCAGCGGAGCCAGTCCTCCACCTCGGCCGTGCGGCCCAGGCGTAGCAGGGTCATGCACATGAGGGCGGCGTCGCGCGGCCAGCAGTAGCGGTAGTCCCAGTTGCGTTCGCCGCCGATTTCCTCGGGCAGGGAGGTGGTGGGGGCGGCGATGATCGCTCCGGTCGGGGCGTAGGTGAGGGCCTTGATCTGGACCGCCGCAGCGATGGCCTCGCGCGCGTATGGGCCGCGCGCGGTGAGGGTCGTCGTCCAGGCGGTCCAGAACGCGCGGGTGCGCGCCAGTTCGGCGTACGGGTCGGGAAGCGGCTGGCTGCTGTGGTGTTCCCCGTGCCAGGTCAGGCTGAGGGTGAGCTGCTCGCCCTGCTTCAGGACCAGGTCGGTGACCGCGGTGGCGGCGGCAACCCGGGCCGGTTCCTCGTTGACGCCCGCGGTGGCGGGGTGGTGGACGTCCAGCACCAGTGCGGCCGGGCCGGCTGGGGCGACGAAGCGGCGGTGGGTGCCTTCCTGGTCGAGGCTGGGAGCCATCAGCGGCACGGTCGCGCCGTAGTCGGGGCGCGGCGCCAGCACCGAGCGGACCTGCACTTGCCCTTCGAGTGCTTCGGCGATCCGGATCAGGCGCGGCCCCGCCGTGTCACTGGTGGTGTAGGGCGGCATGAAGCTGGTCACCCGCAGCCGGCCGCCCTCCGTCGCCCACTCCTGCACCAGTACGGGGGCGCCGTCGGGGTCGTAGGTGTGCTGCACGGCCAGTGTCGGGCCGGTGGCGGGCTGCACGCTCCAGTGGCCGTGGGCGGGGGTCCCGAGGAGTGCGGCGAAGATCGCTGGGGAGTCGGGGCGGGGTCCTGCGCCCCACAGCACACGGCCGTGCGGGTCGATGTGGACGCTCGCGCGTAGGTCACCGAGGTGGGCGAGGTCTTCCAGGCGCGGGCTCCGCCAGGCGGGCAGGTCGGTGCTGGCGCAGTCGGGCGAAGCGGGGGTAGCGGCCTGGTTGGGGGTGGTGGGCATGGGTCGTCCTGGTTTCAAGGGTGGGTGGTGGAAGGCTCGGGGTGGTCGTGGTGTTCGGGGAGGTGTGCCAGTAGGTCAGGGGCCGGGCCCGGTGGTAGGCCGCTGTCGCAGCGATCCGCGGAGGCTGCGGGCCACCATCAGCTGGCGCATGGCGTCGGCCGGACCTTGCCCGTGTCCAAGCCAGCGGCGGAGAAGGGCCTTTGCCCGCAGCCCGGGGCCGCTCTCAGGAAGGAGGTAGGCGACTCGCTCTGGGTGCTCCACGGCGATCAGTGGCTGCCCGCCGTCCGCGAAGGCGAGGTGGGTGACGCACACCGCGTGACGGGGGTTGCGGGTCGGCACGATCGTGACGCTCAGCTGCCCGGCGTGGGCCATTGCGGTCAGGCTGCCGAACTGGTCGGCGACCACTGCTGGATTGCCGTAGGACTGGTGGAGGGCGGACTCGTCCAGCGCCACGTGCGACCGGTGCCTGACCCGGCTCCCGCGCGGAGGGGCAAGGCGGCTACCGGCTTCGGTGGCACCGAGCAGGCCCGCGTACCGGGCGGTACGCAGTCCGCACGGCACCAGCGTGCCGGCCGAGCGCATCCGTACGGCGTGCCCGGCCAGTGCCTGCAAGCGGTCCTGGCGCCCCTCACCGGTGTCGACGGCCACCGCCCGCGTCCTTGATGCTGGCTTGTGGCCGTGGTCGGCCATCGCGAGGAGCGCGCGCCGGTCCGGGTGCCGGGCGGGCAGGCCCGCCCGGTCCGCAAGGTCCTTGATGTGCTGCGGCGCCATCGGGGTGTCTGCGAGGCCGTGCAGCCACAGCTCTGCGACGCGGGCCGCCGCGCCCGCCTGGGTACGGGTCATCGTTCCTCCCCGCGGCGGGCGAGTTCGGTGCGCAGGTGCTCCTCGGACATGCGGGTGCAGCCGGTGAGGGTGCGCAGCAGGTGGGTGGCGGCCACCCGGCGCAGCTCCGCCGAGTCGAGGGCGAACTGCCCTCGGAGTGGTGCTTGCGGTCCGCCGTTCCCGGTGTCGAAGCGCAGTCCCGCGAAGCCGTACAGGGGGGCGTCGGCCACCCGTAGGAGCAGCGCGCTGTCCAGGGCACGGCACAGGCGTGGGGAGGAGAGGGCGTGCGGGGCGCAGATCGGCGGGTGCTCGACGACCGCGCCCTCCGGCCAGCAGGGGTCCAGGGTGCGCCGCCGCCCGCCCGGCGTTGTGGGGTGAGGGAGCAGCCACAGCACACCGTCCGCGGTCCGGTCGGCCGGCGCCCCGCACACGCGGCACCGCAAGCCGCCCATCGTCCGGGTCTGACGGCCCGGGTGGCTGGCGTTCCACAGCGGCTCGCCCTGGCCCGGCTTGCCGGTGAAGCGCAGCACCAGCACGCCGTTCACACGGTCGGCCGGTGTCTCCTGCCGGTAGGCCAGCCGGGCGCCGTCCGGGCCGGTGTCGACGATCAGGCTCGGGTCGAGCAGTTCGCCGCTCCACCGGGTGACCGTCGGCACCTGGGGGCCCGCGGCGCGGGCCGCAGTCGTCGGCTTCGCATCGTTCGTGCCGGGGACGGCCGTGGTGGTGGCGGTCATGCGGGCCGCCTGTTGGTGAGGACCGCGGTGGTGAAGCCGGCGCACCGCACGGGACCGACCTGTGGCAAGGGTTGCCAGGCGCTGGTCAGGTCTGCGACCTGCTCGTCGTTGCGCGGGTGCCACGCCAGAGCGGCCTCGGTGTGTGTGTCGGCGAGCGCCACTGCGCTCCCGCCTGTGCCCGGGGCCCGGTGGGTGAGCAGCAGGACGCTGCCAGGCGGCAGGCTCTCGTGCAGCGTCGCCAGCAGTCGATGGGCCTGAGTGTCCGTCAGCTCGTGGAGGACGTCGGACAGGACCGCCGCCACCAGGGTGCTCCATTCCAGGTTCGTCTCCTCGCGCAGCGCCGCCAGGAGTGCGGCGGGGTCTGTGAGGTCGACCGGCAGGTGTCCGACGGATGCGGGCGCGGGGACCCGAAGAAGGGCTCGGGCGTGGGCCAGCACCATCGGGTCCTGGTCCGCGTACAGGATGTGCGCGTCGGGGCGGGCCGCAAGGACAGCAGTGTGCAGCGGCGCGAGGGCGCTGCCGGGCGCCCCGGTGGCCAGGCCGCACCCCAGGTCCACGAACTGGCCCACGCCCAGGCTGGCAACCGCGGCCGCCATACCGAGTACGGCCCACCTGGCGGACTCGGCGGTCTGTGCCCAGTCGGAGTCTGCCTCGAGCAGGCGGTGGGCGACGTCCCGGTCGATGCCGACGTGATCCTTTCCGCCCAGGACCACGCTCGTGACCCGGGCCGAGGCGGCGACGTCCGTACGAAGCTGCGCGGCGGCGGCCTGGGGCGGCCACGGCCGGTCCCATGGGCTGTTCCACGGCTCGGCGAGGGCGACGGCTTCCCGCAGCGGTTCCTCGATCTGTACAACGCCTGCCGATCGCGGCGCCGGGGCGTGGCCGGCCGGGCGGCGTACGGCCTCGGGGCGGGTCTTGCCGGGTCGGGTCATGCGGCACTCTCCGAACGGCGCGCGCCCGTACCCGCGGGCGGCTGGATGTCCCCGTCGGGCAGTACCGCACCGGTGTCGTCGAAGAGCAGGACGCCGTTGCACAACAGGCTCCAGCCCTGTTCGGGTTGGCGGGCCACGGGCACGGCGGCTGCGGCGTCCGGTGCGTCGCCGTCGGGGCAGGCGTCCCTGTGGCCGCAGCTCACGAGTCCTCCCGAGCGGCGGTGGCGGGAAGGGCGGGGTAGGTGAGCAGGACGCGGGGCAGAGCGGCGTCGGTGGACGGCGTGCAGGTGACGACCGCACGCTGGTCCACTGCGCAGGCCCGCACGGTCCACTCGGCACCAGCCCGTTCCTCGGAGGGGACGACCTGCCCGTCGACGTGCAGGAAGCCCGTCAGGCGAAGTCCGTTCGGCACGGCCTCGGCGGCTAGCACGGCCGGGGCGCGGTGCCCGGGTTCGTGGACGGCGACCCAGGACCGGTCCGGGTAGGCGGTGGTGAACACCTGCTGACCTCCGGACAGGATCTGGGTGGTTGTCTGCCCGCTTCCGGTGCGCCCGGTGAGAACGGCGATGGCCGTCGCCTTGCTGGCAGCTGTGTGTGGGGTGGTGCTGGGGAGGTACGGCATCGGACCTTCGCGAAGGGCTGGTGGGAACGGGAGTGCCGGGGGGGGGAAGCCCGATCGGGCTTCCCCCTGCGGGGTGTTGCTGTTGCGGCCCTGACCCGAACGGCCGCCATGGGCCCCGGGATCACCAGGGGAGGAGGGCCACCACCCGGGCGGCCCGGGAATGGCCGCAAGCCCGGCCGCATCTGCCATCCCCGCGCCGACGGCGGTGACGACCACGAACGCGACGAGCAGAGTGGCCTGCCAGGTCCGCAGATCCGTCTGCTCCAACGCGCGCAGCGCCTCCGCCACCGCCATGCACGTACCGGCCGCCAGGGGCCGCGGACGCGCTCCCGGTCACAGCTGAGTACGAGCGGCGCCGGCTGCGCGGAAGTGGCAGAGGCGGCATGACGATTCTCCGATCGGGCGTGCCTACGCGGCGGGAGCCAGGAGGACGGGCAGGGTCCGCAGCGCGTTCGATATGAACGACTCCTGGGGCAGCAGCTGCTCGCGGCCCACGGCGAGGCGCACGTCCGGGAACGCGCGGAACAGTGCGGTGAGGGCCTCCTCGGCCTCCAGGACGCCCAGGGACGCACCCAGGCAGTAGTGGCGGCCATGCCCGAACGCCAGGTGGGACTTGTCGGGGCGCGTCAGGTCGAAGTCGTTCGGGCGGTCGGGATGCAGGTGCGGGTCGCGGCCGGCGGCGCCGAACCCGAGGAGGACCGGCGTACCGGCGCGGATGAGCACGTCCTCGCCCAGGTCGATGTCCTGGGCCGCGTAGTGCAGCGGCAGGTGCATGATCGGCGGCTCGAGGCGCAGCGTCTCCTCGATGACATCACGCCAGGTCGCATCGCCGCGGTGGACCTTGGCGAGCTGCTCGGGGTGGGACAGGAGCAGCGCGGTGGCGTGGTCGATCAGGTTGACCGCGGTCTCGGACCCGGCGCCGATCATGAGGATCAGGGTGGAGGCGAGCTCCTGCTCGGTGAGCTGGGAACCCGTGGCGTCGCGGGCGGCGATCAGTTCACTGGTCATGTCGTCGCCCGGGGTGTTCCGCTTGTGGGCGACCAGGCGGTGCATCGCGGCGAACAGGTCGTCCAGGTTGGCCTGCGCCTTGTCGGGGGCGGCGGTGGTGTCCAGGACGCCGTCGACCACGCGCCGCATCTCGGGCCGCTGCTCCTCGGGAACGCCGAAAAGGTCGCAGATCAGGGTGGTGGGCAGCGGGTAGGCGAGCCGGGCGTGGAGGTCGACCTCCTCGCCCGGTGCGGCGGTGCGCAGGTCGTCGATGAGGCGGGTGACGATCGCGCGGACCTGGGGCCGCAGGGCGTCGATGCGGCGGGGGCCGAAGGCGGGTGCGGTCAGGGCGCGCAGCCGCTGGTGGTCGGCTCCGTCGCTGGTGAACATCGACTCCACCGCGACCCAGCTGGCGAGGGGCCAGTCGGCGCCGATGGTGCCGTCAATCCATTCGGGCCAGTGGCGTCGCGGGTTCTTGGCGAGGCTTCCGTCGGTGAGGAGCTGCTTGATGACGTCGGGGCGGGTCACCGACCAGGCCTGAACCTGGCCGGGAAGTTCCACCAGGACGGCCGGCCCCGATGCGCGGAGGCGGGAGGCTTCGGCATGGACGTCGGTGCCGCGGGTGTCCAGGACGTGTGCTCGGGCGTGGGGGCAGCGGGGTTCCATGAGCTCTCCTGGGCGGGTTCGGTCGTGCGGACGGTCGTGGTGGTGGGGCGGAAGGTCGTGGGCAGGGCGACGGCGCAGCGGTGGAAGGGGCCGGGGCGCCAGCGGATGTCGGCGGCCGATCCGCTCAGTGCGAGGTCGGGAAGCCGGTCGAGGAGGGCTTCGATCGCGACCGTGGTGATGAGTTCGGCGGGGCCAGCGGCCGGGCAGCGGTGCGGGCCGGCACTGAAGGCGAGGTGGGCGTGATTGCCGTCGCGGCGTTGCTGTCCGAGTTTCGGGTCGGTGTTCGCCGCGTGGTGGCTGATGGCGATCGGCATACCCTCGGGCAGGTCCACGCCGTGAAGGCGTTGCGGGCCGACGGGGTAGTGGAGGGAGAAGTTGCTCATCGGTGCCTGGCTCCACAGGACCTCGGTGAGGGCCATGGAGGTCGGTGTGCTGCCGCCGGCCACCCGGTCGGCGAACCGCTCGTCGGTGAGGAGCAGCATCAGTGCGGTAGTGATCCAGGCGGTGGTCGGCACGGTGCCTGCGCCGACCATGACCACGAGCTGGTGGATCATCTCCTCGTCGCTGAGGGCGGCCGGGTGGGCGAGGAGCCAGGAGGTGACGTCCGCGCCGGGGTGGGTCCGCTTGTGGGCCACCAGGTGGCCGAGCAGGGCCGCGAGGTCGGCGCTGCCGCGTTCGGAGTGGGGCCCGGCGTCGATCATCGCCGCGGCGGCCGCGACCATGTGCCACCCGAGGTCCTCGGGCACCCCGAGGAGTTCGGTGATCACCTGCAGCGGCAGGACGGCGGCGTACTGCGCCACCAGGTCGGCGTGTCCGTCGGCCGCGAACCGGTCGATCAGGCGCTGTGCGCAGCTGTGCACGTAGCGGCGCAGTGTGTGGGAGGTGACGCGCTCCAGGGCGTCCTCGATAGGGGCTCGCAGTCGGTCGTGGGCGGGGCCGTCGGCGAAGAGGAGGCTGGGCCGCCAGGCCATCATCGGCAGCACGGCACTGGTGGGCGGAACGGCGGTGAGGTCCCAGCGGCGGGCGTCCTTGGAGAACCGCCTGGGACTGCGCAGCACTTCCAGGGCCGCGCGGTAGTCGAGGACGAGCATCACGGTGACGCCGGGCTCGAACTCCACCGGTACGACGGGCCCGCACTGGCGCAGGTGGGCGTAGAACGGCTCGGGGTTGTCGGCGAAGCGTGGATCGGCCAGTGACAGGAGTGGGGCGGGCCGGTGGCCGGCGTGGGCGGGGCAGCCGGGCGGCGGGGCCGCGGCGCGGGCGTTCACGAAACCTCCGGGGTGCGGGTCAGCAGGTACTGGATCAGGGCGATGAGCGCGGCAAGGGAGGACTGCCGGTCGCGGGCGTCGCACAGGCTCAGGGGGGTGTGGGGTTCGAGGTCGAGGGCCTGGCGGATGTCGGCGATGTGGTGGTCGGGGCTGTCCGGGAAGGTGTTGACGGCGACGGCGTAAGGGATGTGTCCCTGTTCCAGCAGGTCGATCGAGTCGAAGCTCTGGTCCAGGCGGCGGGTGTCGGCGAGGACGAGGGCGCCGGTGGCGCCGGTGGCGATGTCGCCCCACAGAGGGAGGAAGCGGGCCTGCCCGGGGGTGCCGAAGAGGTACAGGACGAGGCCGTTGTCGAGCGTGAGGCGGCCGAAGTCCAGCGCGACCGTGGTCGTGGTCTTCGCCTCCACCCCGGCCAGGTCGTCGTGCGCCACGCTGGCGACGGTCAGCGGTTCCTCGGTGCGCAGCGGCTCGATCTCGGACAGCGAGGCGATCAACGTGGTCTTGCCGACGCCGAACGGCCCGCTGACCAGGATCTTCGCTGTCGCGTGCACCCCGGCCGGCAGATGGCGGGCGCGGTCAAACCTGGAGCCTGCGAAGGCCATCGAGTATGTCCTCCAGCTTCTTACGGTCGGGGAGCTGGGCCATCGGGATGACCCGCAGATCTCCGCTGTCGACGAGGTCGGTCAGCAGGATGCGGGTGACGGTGACCGGCAGGTTAAGGTGCGCGGCGACCTCGATAAGGGACAGAGCGCCCTGGGCGCACAGGGCGAGGGCTGCGCGGTGTTCGGGGCCGGCTCCCGTCGCGGTGGCCTCGTGGTGCGCTTCGACCAGCGTGTCGACGGCGGTGAGGATGCCCCGGCTTGGGCGTGCCCGGCCGTTGGTGAGCACGAAGGTGCGCACCAGGGCCGGGCGGCCCCCGCTCATCCGGGAAGACCCGGAGCGGTGCGGGCCGGTGTGGCCAGCGCCTTGCCGATCCGCTCCACGAGCTTGGTCATCCGGTAGCCGATGTTCCCGGCGTCGGCGGAGTCCTTCGCGGCCAGGGCCAGGAACGAGCTGTCGCCGGCGGCGCAGAGGAAGATCAGTCCGCCCTCGTAGGTGATCAGATTCTCGAGCCACCCCGAGGGGGATGCGCTGCAGAACGGTGCCAGGCTGCGGCTGAGGGCCTGCAGCCCGGTGACAGCGGCCGCGAAGCGCTCCGCAGACGCCTGTTCCTGGCCCTCGGACGCGGCGGCGAGGAGGCCGTCGGCACTGACCAGCACCGCGCCGATCGCTCCGGGAATCTGTCGGACCTCATCGGTCAGGAGTCCACTGACGACGGCGAAGCTGTTCGCGATGGGGTTCACGGGTGCTGTCCTTCCGGGGATGCGGTAGCGCGCGCGTCGCGCACGCCTTGGGTGAAGGCCGACAGGCGCGAGCGGCTCGCCTCGGCGTCGGTACTCGCCACCGGCTGGTCGGGACGAGTAGTCGGCAACTCCGTCTGAGATCGCCGTTGGCGGCGGCGCTGGGGCAGTCCGTTCACCAACGTCGTGGGCGCGGCAGGGACGGGCTGCGGCTCGGGGTTTGCGGCGGCCAGCAGATCGGAGGGCAGCAGGACCACCGCGCGAACCCCTCCGTACGGCGACTCCTTGTCCACCGAGACACGGAAGCCGTAGCGGTCGGCCGCGGCGGCCACGATGAACAGGCCCAGGCTCGCCGGTTCCCCGATCTGGCTGAACGGCAGCGTGGAGCGGCCCTCGAGGATCTCCGCGGCCCGGGTGCGAACGCGCTGCTCCATGCCCACGCCCCGGTCGTCGATCGTGATGAACACGCCGGCCGGGACCCGCTCCATCGCGATCTCGATCGGGGAGCTGCCCTCGGAGTGACGTGCGGCGTTGTCGAGGAGTTCGGCCAGGGCGAGGGCCAGTGGCTCGACAGCCCGGCCGCGGACCAGCGTGGCGAAGTCGCCCTGTTCCAGCACTCGGTGGAAGTCGCGGATGCGTCCCTTGGCGGCGCGGGCCACGTCGATCAGCGGGGTGTCCGGGTGCTGACGTCCGGGCCACGGGGCGCCAGCGAGAACGGCCAGCGCCACGGCACGGGCGCTGATCTGCGCGTTCGTGTGGTCGATCCGCATCAGCCCTTCGAAGACATCCGGATCGTCGAACGCCTCCTGCATGTGGCCGATCAGCTTCTGCTGCTCGTAGGCGTAGGCCAGCACACCGCGCATCGTCGAGCGCACCGCGGTGGCCGCGGCGTTCTCCGCCTGCTCACGGATGCCGCCGACCGTCCGCGAGATGCCCGCCGCGGCCTCGTGGAGGAGCTCCGCGAAGGTGGTGCCCGCAAGCTCGGGCCGCACCGATCGCGGTAGTGTGCCGTCGAGCTGACCGAGCAGCAGGGCGGGGACCTCGCTTTGGACGAACGCATGCAGCTCCGCCTCGCGCGC
Source organism: Kitasatospora sp. NE20-6 (assembly GCF_045862635.1). Classification (NCBI taxonomy): domain Bacteria; kingdom Bacillati; phylum Actinomycetota; class Actinomycetes; order Kitasatosporales; family Streptomycetaceae; genus Kitasatospora; species Kitasatospora sp. NE20-6. Next base: position 10,000 of record NZ_BPRL01000069.1, on the reverse strand, counting down.
CTGGAGGCCCGAGTCCAGGGCGGCCACTGTGCCGCGCAGCCGTGAGCCAACGGCGTACTGCCGCAGCCACCCGGCCGTCGCCGCAACGGCCGGCACCGCGGCCGCTGCCGCGAGAAGATCCGTGTTCATCGCAGCCCCCGAGCCCGGTGCGACGCCGGCGGCTGCCCGAACTGCTGAGCCGGGACGCAAGCGGCCCCGGGCCTACTACCGGGGACCCGGCAGCTCCGGTGCGGGCCGGGCAGCAGGAGCTGCTGCCGGCCTCGGTCGGACGACGTCACAGTGATCGCTCCAGGGCGGTCGGGCCTGCTGCAGGGCATGCCGAGATGGTCAGGGGAGGACGCGGAGAGGGGCCGGGTCCGGGACTCACCCAGGCCCGGCGCGGTCTCGGGGAAACCGCCTGTGGGGGGCGTCGTTGGGCTCTATCGTCATGACGTTGAGCGAACCGCCTGTGACAGCTCGTGGGAATCCCGTGGCCGGGGCGAATGCCGCTAACGTCGCTAAAGATCATTTCGAGGACAGGGAGCGCACCGTGGCGCTGACCCGCAACACCCTGCTGGAGGCCGTGGTCAAGGAGCTGGGCTGGTCCCAGGACCGCCTGGCCTCCCACCTGAGGCGAGTGGCCGCGGAGCAGGGTGCCACGGAGCTGCTGTCGGTGACCCGCTCTCACATCTCCCAGTGGCTGCGCGGAGTGCAGCCCTCGGGCCGAGCCCCGGCTATCTTGGCCGCGACGCTGTCCCGGGGACTGGGACGCGCGGTCACCCTGTCGCAGGTCGGGCTCGGCCCGGCAGGCGACGAGAACAACGGGGTGCCCGGATGGGACGTCGACACACTCTCCGCTCTGGCCGACCACGGGGGCAGCGACATGATGAACCGCCGAGAGCTGCTGGGCAGCTCGCTCTACTCGGCCCTCGGGACCGCTCTCCCGCCCGACCAGTGGTGGGACCAGCGCCTGCTTCTCGCCCGCGGGCGCCCACCGCTCTCCACCCTCACAGTCACCAGCGTCCACGTCGAGGCGACGACCTGGTTCTCCAACCGCGACCAGCGACTTGGCGGCCGGGCCGGACGAGCCGCCCTCGGCACCTACCTGCGCACCGATGTCGCCGACTACCTGGCCGGACGCTGCCCCGACGAGCAGATCAGGCGCGACCTCGTCTCCGCAGCCGGCGAGATCGTCTACGTGGCTGGCTGGATGGACTTCGATTCCGGCGCCCACGCACGCGCCCAGGCCAACTTCCGCCTCGCCCTCGCTCTTTCCGCCGAGGCTGGCGACGGCGCCCTGGCCAGCCACATTCTGCGCGCCGCAGCCCACCAGGCCGTCGACCTCGGACACCCCGGCCGGGCACTGGAGTACGCCGAAGCCTCCATGGCCAGATCCCGCTACGGCGCCGCCAGCCACCGCGAGAAGTCCCTCCTCGGTGTCGTCCACGCCCGCGCCCTGGCCGCCACCGGCCGCAAGCACGACGCGCTGGCCGCCCTGCTGCGCGCCGAGGACGACCTCCGCGGCGCCGGCACCCCGGCCGACAGCCCGGACCCGACCCGGGTGCACTTCTTCACCGAAGGCAGCCTCGCCCACGAAGCCGCCTGCACCCTGCGAGACCTCGACGACCTCCCAGGCGCCGAAACCGAGTTCGAGCGCAGCGTCCGCACCCGCCCGGCACACCTGGCCCGCACTCACGCCGTCACCCTCGGATACCTGGGCGACGTCCAGGCCCGCCGCGGCCACGTCGACGCAGCCTGCGACACCTGGCACCGAGCGCTCGACGCCATGGCCGGCATCCAGTCCGGCCGTACCCACGACACGGTGACCCGGATGCGCAGCGCCCTGTCCCCGATCCGGACCCGCGGCAAGGGCCCCGCCGCCAGCCTCGACCAGCGTGCCCGGGACTTCCTGCAGGCCGTAGGCTGACGGCGCCGGCATCACGCGCGCCCGTCGTGCCGTGCCGTTCGGGAGTTGCATACGGATCAGGGGAGACAGGAAGCAGCCATGCCAGAACCGATCTTGGTCACGCCGGTTGCTACCGTCGTCGGCGGGCACCGCGCGTCGGCTGACGACTACCAGGGCGGCGTCCAGGCTGTGATCCGCCTCAACCCCGACTACCCCCTCGACTCGGTGCAGGGTCTGGAGGAGTTCAGCCACCTGACCGTCACCTGGCACTTTCACCTCGCGTCGCCCGGCGATGTCGAGTTGCACGCCCGCAGCCCGCGCGGAAACCCCATTTGGCCGGCTACGGGGACCTTCGCGCACAGGAACCACCGGCGCCCCAACCAGCTCGCGATCTCCTACCCGCGCCTGCTGAAGGTTGACGGCCTGGACCTCCACGTCACCGACCTCGACGCCGTCCACGGCACGCCGATCATCGACATCGCGCCGTACTTCCAGGCAATGGGCCCGCGAGGACCGGTTACCGAACCGACCTGGCCCGGCGAGATGCTCGCCACCTACTGGGCCGACGCCGCCGACCGCCCCATGTGAGATCGCCCGGCCGGAAGGACCGACGTAGCCGCCGAGCCCCTTGAGCCCCGCGCCGGGGCGGCGCCCGACACCAGAACGAACTGGCCACGTTCCGGCGCCGGACTGTCGTGGGTGTGAGGACCGTGGCACCTTCATGGCGCGTGCGCTCACCGCGGGCCTGCCACTGCGGCGACGTCGTCCAGCCTCGTGCCGGTGGCGCGAGCGATCAGCGTGGACAGGTGCAGTAGGTGCGATTCCGGTAGGCGGCCGGTGGCCACCGCCCGCGCCAGGGCTGGCCGCAGGCGACGCTGCTCGTTGAGCCCGGCCGCCTGCGCGATGACCAGCGCGGCATCGCAGCCATCCCGTCCGGCCGTGTCCAGCCCAGGCCACCCGTGCTCGTCCACCAGCTGTGTCAACGCGGTGACCGCGTGCCGGACGTCGGTGAGGTAGGCCTCAGCCGCACCGTACCCGCCGAACCGGGCGAGGACATCCTCCTTGTACTGGACCTCGCTGGCGAGCCGGACCAACTGGGCCCGCACCACGACGTCGAGCGTCAGTTCGCTCCACCCGTCGTCCCTGGCCACAGCCGGGGCGACCGCGGCGGGTCGCGGCGCCTTCGGCACCGGCACCACGTCCACCCCCGAGGGCATCCGCAGGCAGAGCGCCGTCGAGGGGTTCTGGCCGTAGCTCGGCAGGCGGCTGCCGGGTCGGCGGAAGAAACCGGAATTCGCCCGGCGCCGGAGTCCGGACGCCTGAGTCGCACTGGTCATCGTCCATCCAAGGGAAGTCGGATCGAGGGGTGCACCGTGACGTCAGCCCGCGACGGAGACTGAGCCGTGACACCAGCCGGTGCCATACGCAGGCGGTCTGGGCAGGTTCCAGAAGGCGCAGATCTGCTTGCCATCAGCGGTGGGCAAGACCATCCACTCGTCGCAGTGGGCCGCTACCAAAGCCATGCCTCGGCCGCTGGTCTTGTGCAGGCTCGGCTGGAGCACCATCGGCTCACCCGGGTGCGGGTCCTCTACACCGATCGCCAGCACTCCGGGCACGTGGCCGATCCGAAGGCGGATCTCAAAGTCGGTCACCTGCTCGGACCCGTGGCGCCGAGCGTTGGTGACCAACTCGCTGACGACCAACAGGACGTCCCCCTCGATGTCCTCACCGAGGTGCCACTGCGCCACCGCGGCGCAGGCAAACGACCGGGCCAGCCCGGCGGACCGGTCGTCAGCGGCCAGAGTCAGCAGCTTCACCGCATCCCGCTGCCCTTCGGGATGCTGACCAGCGGCGAACACACCCTCCACCAAGGCGGCTCCTGACGGTACAGACCTGAGCGTCATGCCGTTCCCCTTCGGAGTGATGGTCGGCGCGCACGCCGGTGCGGAGGCCAGACGGGTGATTGCCGCCCGTTGCTCGGGCTCGCCCAGACTCGCCCTGCCGCACAAGTGCGGCAACCAACCCGAGTTGGGCCGAACAACGCGATCCAGGCCGGAAGTTGGGCCGAATCCGAAATCTCGCCCGGATTGATCTCCGTATCCGGGCCATTTCGGCCCGACTTCCTGACAGCACGCGCGGCAGGGCCCCGCGGGCAAGCACAATGGCCGGTATGACGAATCGTCACGGCCGCGCATGCGTGGGACGACTGCGGAGGACCCCCGCGGTACTCGACGGAGGCCACCCCGCCCTCGTGGCAGCCCTCCAGAACTGCTGCAGGATCAGTGCGCTTCGTGCTCACCGGCAGGCAAACGGCTGGAGCCGCCCGGAGACCATCACCCGCCTGGTCGCGCTCGCCACCCAGCGCGGCGAGCCGCCCTTCAAGGGAACCCGGGAGCTGCTGCGAACCTGGGAAGACCTCGGCGTCCAACCCCGCGAGCGAGCCCTGAAACTGCTGTGCGAGCTGTACCAGGCTGCGCCCGCTGGCCTCGGCCTTGCCTCTTCGGGCTCGGCCGCCGCGGTGTTCCATGTCATGGCCCCCGCGCGACCGGAGCAAGCTAACCCGGTGCAGGACCTGGCCGAACGGACCCGTCGTGCGATCAATCGGACCATCGCCGCAACCACGGTCAGCCCGGGAGAGCTGGACCTGCTCGACGAACGCCTCCACACTGCCCGCTGCCTCTACGTCACCGCCCCACCTGAGCAGATGATCCGGCACCTGCTCGGTGACCTGAACGACATCCAGGCGCTCGCCGCCGAGCGACAGCCCGCCGCCGCGCAGTCCCGCCTGTCCGAGCTCACCGCCATCGCGTCCACCCTGGTGGCCGATGCCATGATGAAGCTCGGGCGCCTTGCCGAGGCACAACGCTGGTACGGAACCGCCCGGCTGGCTGCCGATGACTCCGGCAACCCTGAGCTACGGGCCCGCGTCCGCGTACAGACCGCAATGCTCCCCTACTACTACGGGCCCCTGCAGGTCGCCGCGCAGCTCGCCCGCGAAGCCCGCCTTCTGAGCCGAGGCCGCCCCGGACCGACGGCGGTCTTCGCCGTCGCTGCCGAGGCCCGGGCGCTCGCTCGGCTGGGCGACCGTGACGGCGCGAAGGCGGCCATCCGCCTGGCCCAGGACCTGTTCGAGCATTCCCAAACCGGACATCCGGACGACGCTTGGGCCTTCCCCGAGCGGCGCCTGTGGCTCTACCTCTCCGGAGCGCTTACCGCCCTCGGTGAGACCAGCCAGGCCCAGCACGCCCAGCAACAGGCACTCGCGCTCTACCCGGAAGGGCACGCCGGCATCGACCCCGCCCTCCTCCACCTCGAGGAGGCGATGTGCCTGGTCCTGGAACACAGCCCGGCCGAGGCCCTGCAACTGGCCGTTCACGCCTACGGCGAGGTACCCGGCCCGCACCGCACCGCAATCCTCGGTGCCCGGGCCCGAGACGTCATCGACATACTCCCTGCCCGGCTTCAGTCCGGCCGCCCGGCCCGGCAGTTCAAAGAGATGCTCGCCCTGCCTCCCGGGCAGGCGTGACATCAGCCCTCGGGATAGGACAGCCTGACCACCATGACCATCTCCGCAGTCGCGGCCGGCGGCTTCACCGCCGCACACCTCGCCGCCGTTCTCGAGCAGTCGTGCCGATCGGCAGGGCTCGATCCCGACGGTGCCGTTCTGTTGCGCGGCCACACCAATGCGGTCTACCACCTTCCCGGGGAACAGGTCGTGGTCAAGATTTCGCGGCTCGGCACGCCCCCCGCCGCCGTCCACCGAACCGTCGCCCTGGTCACATGGCTCACCCAGCAGCACTTCCCGACCGTCGACCTGCATTCCGTCCGACAGCCCGTTGAGGTCGACGGCCACTTCGCCACGTTCTGGACCTACCTAGCGCAGCCCGGTCACCCGGTCGCAGCCGAACAGCTGGCCGACCCCCTCCGCGCTCTGCATAAGCTGACCGATCCGCCCGTTTCTCTGCCTCCGGTGAACACAGCAGCCGCTATCCGCCGCTCCTTGGCCATCGCCGACGCCCTCACCACGGATGAACGAGACCTACTCGGCTGGCACCTAGATCAGCTTGAGACGGACCTCCCCGACATCACCTACTTCCTGAAGCCATCGGTCATCCAGGGAGACCCTCAACACCGCAACGCCCTGCACGCAGGCGACGGCCTGGCCGTCCTCTGCGACTGGGACACCGCATCGTTCGGCCAGCCGGAATGGGACCTGACTACCATTGAGATTCACTGTCGGCGATTCGGCTACGGTCGGGCACACTACGAGGCATTTGCCGACCGGTACGGGACCGACATCACCCAGTGGGACGGGTACTCGACCATGTGCGGACTGAGAGAACTGCGCATGATCACCACCAACGCGAAGAAGGCCACGCCGAAGTCGCCTGAGCTCACGGAGGTCAGGCGACGCATCCAGGGCCTGCGGGAGGGCAGTGGAATGCTCCAGTGGCGCATTCTCTGACCAGACGAACCTGTCGGTGATCGCCCAGCCATCACCATCCATGAAGCGGCACAACACCACTCACACCTGACTATTTCCGGTCATCGCTCCCGGGCTCCCGGCCGGCTGCCCACCATGACCGGGTGACTGCCTAAAGCGAGCTGAAGACCGACCTGCGTTCCGCGAAATTCAGCGGCCTGGAGTCACGAATCTGGGGTCTGACCTGCGCGGACGTGGGTGACGGCGCCTGAGAGTCGTTTCTCTAGGCGCTGGTGTTCGTGCAGGTCAGCGGGGTGCGGGTTCGAGGGCGATGATCTGCTTCGGTGTGGGGATGCCGAGCTTGGCCAGGAGGTCGGTCTGGGGCTTGGTGAGGGTGGTGACCTGGCGGAACAGGCCGGTAGGGCCGGTGAACGTGCCGAGGTGGAGCCGGTCGAGCTCGCGACGGATGGTCGTCCAGGTCTCGTCGGTGGTCGTCTCGATGATGCGGATCAACAGCAGGGCGAGCCAGCAGAGGACGACGTGTGCGCGTATCCGTTCCTCGATCGAGTTCGCCCGCTCCGACTGCGGTTCCTGCCCGTCCCGCGACAAGTGCACCACTGCGGCACGCGGCAACCGCATGCTCACCCTGCGGCCCCGCGAACTCCACGAGACCGTCGCCGCCACCCGCGCCGAACAAGAGACCGACTCCTGGCGGGCCAAGTACGCCCTCCGGGCCGGGGTCGAGGGCACCATCAACCAGGCCCTGGACGTCACCGGGTTGCGCCGGGCCCGCTACCGCGGCCTGCCCAGGGTCAGCCTCCAGCACGCCTACTCCGCCACCGCGATCAACGTCATCCGCCTCGACGCCCACTGGTCCGAAGGCCCCCGACGCCCCCGGACCAGCCGACTCACACGGCTCGCCCACCAACTCGCGGCCTGATCACCGACCCGAATAGAGCAACAGAGTCGCCCTGACCCGTGAGTGCGGACCTGAACCGCTGTCGGCGAACACGTCACCGCGCAGGCCGTCACCTCTGCGATCCGAATCGGTCGGCGGCGTGGTACCGGTTCCGAACCAGCCGGTCCCGCCGGTAGGTATCCCATAGCCCGGTCGCATCCTCCGGGCTGACACCGGCGACGCGCCGGATCGTCTCCACCGCCGCCGCCCTGTCGACACGCTGGTTCCACAGGAGGCTGAGCATCGCCGCCAAGCCTTGGCCAAGCGGGGCGGCGATCAGGGCATCCCTTGCCCTGAGCTCCAGATCCTCCAACGCTTCCGCGCTCGCGTGCCCACTCATGAAACCGGGCTGGGGAGATGTCTCGGCGCCGACATTGCCGGCGCTGTGGCCGCTCAGCGCCAGCTCTACCAGCGCCGCCAGATCCGGCGGCCCCGGAGGGGCATCCATCGCCATGAACTCGACCGGCACCCGGAACTCGATGTCCGCCTCCAGGGATCCGGCGGAAACGGGCCACGGACCCGCCAACTCTGCCACCTCGTCGAGCGCAGGCGGCAACTCCGGCAGGTCATCGACCCGCGAGCGCAGGGTCTCCCAGAACGACTGCCCACTTCCTGCGGGTCGTCTGGTCCACTCGATCAGAGCGTGGTACGCCTCGTCACCCGGCACCTCGCCGTCGAACACGTCGTCGGACCACGACCCGAGCTCCAGGCTTGCGAGGATCTTCTCCAGAATCGCCTCAGGCTGCGCCGGACCGGCCGGGTACCACGCCCCGTACAACTGCTTGAACACCTCGGACTGCTCGGGCGACAGGGCGAGAGAACTCACCTCCCCTTGATGGTGCCCCGGCCATGAAACGGTCGGCCCGGTGCCCTCCTCCCGGACAAACCAGGAACCGCCGTCCGCTTCGAGAGGCTGGTACCCGGCGGCACCGCCGACTGCCGCCCCCCCATCGTCGAAGAGGCCCAGGAAGTAGTCCATGCGTTCCTCGTCCGCGTCGGGCCACATCCCGTCCGGTGCCGCTTGCACCTCCGGCAGCCCGCCGATCAGCGAGCGCGGATCCTCGCGGTCTGGAGGCGGGTCACTCCAAAAGTCCCCGCCCTCCCCGTACTCCGTCCTCACCCGTCCCTCATCGAGCCTTCCGGGGAAGCCGTCGACATGCCGATCCAACTCGGAGAACAGCTGCTCCTCCACGAGGCCGAGCTCCTCAAACCCGGACAGATCCGCACCGAACGACCCGGGAGCCGTCCCAGCACCATCCAGCCCAGTGGTTACCGAGGAAGGACCGACACCTCCGACGAAGTCGGCCTCCAGGTGTTCTGCGACGCGCGGCAGCACGACCACTGGTTCAGGCGCGTGCGCGAAGGACAAGACCACTTCCACGCCACCACGCCCAGGCGGCGGCGGTACAGCCGGGAAGGCCAGCTGAGTGCCCGGTGGGGAGGTGCCGCTCCCCTTGGGCAGGTCGTACGGAAGCTTCGCCGTCGGCTCCCCCTCGGCGTTCGCGGCCTCCTCGCTCCCGTAGAACCACAGTTCCCTCTCCCCCGGCCTGCCGACCCTGCGCACGTGCCACATCCCGCCGAAAAGAGCATCCCCCTCGGGTGCATCCGGCGCAAATATTCGCACCATCCCAAACTCTGCGATGGCCTCCCCTGGGACCATCGTGTAGCTCTCGAGTTTTGCATCGGAGAACGTCATGGTGAACGAGCCGGCCTTGCGGCTGGTTCCCTCCTTCCAGAACGTCACCTCATACCCCTGGCGCACCCATTGCAGCGGCACTCCACGGAACATCTCGGGGACCTTCTGGAATTGCACGGGACCGATCCTGAAAGACCCGGAAACGATCGGAGGTGTCAGGGAAGCCACGGAAGAACGACCGATGCCCCTGATGAAGCGAGCCTCCAGCAATTCCCCGACGGGCGCCCAGCGCTCGGCCACTGGCTCAGGCGCGTGTGCGACTGGCTCGGCCTTCTCCGGGGAAGAGCGCTCAGGCAGCCAAAGCCGGAACGAACTCCCGCATGTCTCCCAAGAGCCCGGCGGGAGGAGAAGACTGGTCCTGGGCAGGTCGTACGGACGTTTATCCGTCGGCTCCCCCCCGGCGTTTGCGGCCTCCTCGCTATCGTAGAACCACAGTTCCCTGTGCCCCCGCTTGCCGGCCATGCGCCAGTGCCATTTCCCGTCGGGGAGAGCATGCCCCTCGGGTGCATCCGGCGCCTTAAGACGCGCCGTCCCCAGCCGCGTCACATTCGCTCTCGGCTCAACCGTGTCGCCCTCAACCTCCGGACCCGAGATCGTCTTGGTGAACGAGTCGACCTTGCGGCTGGTCCCATCATTCCAGAACGTCACCTCATCCCCCTGGCGCACCCATCGCAGCGGCACCCCACGAAACCTCACGGGGGCATGCTGGAATTGCACGGCACCGAGCACGAAGCTCCCGGACTTGCCCCTAGGAGTGACCGTGGTCAGCGAGGAACGCCCGACGCCCGCAACGAAATCGACCTCCTCCACGCCACCACGCCCAGGCGGCGGTACAACTGGGAAGGCCAGCTGAGTGCCCGGTGGGGAGGTGCCGCTCCCCTTGGGCAGGTCGTACGGAAGCTTCGCCGTCGGCTCCCCCTCGGCGTTCGCGGCCTCCTCGCTCCCGTAGAACCACAGTTCCCTCTCCCCCGGCCTGCCGACCCTGCGCACGTGCCACATCCCGCCGAAAAGAGCATCCCCCTCGGGTGCATCCGGCGC
>NZ_BPRL01000068.1:0-63840 GCF_045862635.1 Kitasatospora sp. NE20-6 | reverse complement strand
CGGGCCGGTGGATGCTCACGAACGCCTCCCGGACGGGGCCGACAGATCCCGTTGAGGACCCGAGGTCAGTCAGTCGCTGGGTCAGACCCCGCCGGGAGACGCTCATGAACATCCTCACTGTCAGTCGGCGCGGGTGCCGACGGGCTGCCGGGCCGGGGTGTCGGCCGTGGCGCCGGCCGGGGCGCCGGCCGCGGGTGCGGTGCGCCGCCGCCGTCCGAGGACGCCGGCCGACGGCACGAGGGCGGCTGCCATCAGCGTGACCACGGCGAAGGAGGCGGTGAGCGAGCTGATCTGGGCGATGCCGCCGACGATCGCGGGGGCGACCAGGCCCGAGGTGTAGGTGACGGTGGCGACGCCGGCGATGGCCTGGCTGGCGTTGCCGCCCGCGCGGCCGGCGGCGGCGAACGCCAGCGGGACGACGACGGCGACGCCGAGGCCGATCAGGGCGAAGCCCGGGATCGCCAGGTACGGCGTGCGGGCGAACACGACGAGGAGGCCGCCGAGGGTGGCGACGGTGCCGCCCAGCCGTACGGTGCGGACCGGCCCGAGGCGGTCGATGACGCGGTCGCCGGCCAGCCGCACGACGGCCATGGTGGCGGCGAAGACGGCGTAGCAGGCGGCGGCGGTGCCCGCGGAGGAGCCGGTGACCTCCTTGATGACGGGGCCGACAGATCCCGTTGAGGACCCGAGGTCAGTCAGTCGCTGGGTCAGACCCCGCCGGGAGACGCTCATGAACATCCTCACTGTCAGTCGGCGCGGGTGCCGACGGGCTGCCGGGCCGGGGTGTCGGCCGTGGCGCCGGCCGGGGCGCCGGCCGCGGGTGCGGTGCGCCGCCGCCGTCCGAGGACGCCGGCCGACGGCACGAGGGCGGCTGCCATCAGCGTGACCACGGCGAAGGAGGCGGTGAGCGAGCTGATCTGGGCGATGCCGCCGACGATCGCGGGGGCGACCAGGCCCGAGGTGTAGGTGACGGTGGCGACGCCGGCGATGGCCTGGCTGGCGTTGCCGCCCGCGCGGCCGGCGGCGGCGAACGCCAGCGGGACGACGACGGCGACGCCGAGGCCGATCAGGGCGAAGCCCGGGATCGCCAGGTACGGCGTGCGGGCGAACACGACGAGGAGGCCGCCGAGGGTGGCGACGGTGCCGCCCAGCCGTACGGTGCGGACCGGCCCGAGGCGGTCGATGACGCGGTCGCCGGCCAGCCGCACGACGGCCATGGTGGCGGCGAAGACGGCGTAGCAGGCGGCGGCGGTGCCCGCGGAGGAGCCGGTGACCTCCTTGATGTAGACGCCGCTCCAGTCGACGCTGGCGCCCTCGGCGAAGACGCCGCAGAAGCCGACCAGTCCGATGAGCAGGGCGGCGCGCGGGGGCAGGGCGAAGCGGGGCGGGGCCTCCTCCCCGGCCGCCGGGCGGACGTCCAGCAGGAGACCGGAGACGCCGCACCCGAGGCAGGTGAGGACCAGGGCGACCACCGCGTAGTGCAGCCGGGGGTCGACGCCGAGGTGGGCGGCGAGCACGCCGAAGCCCGAGGCGGTCAGCCCGCCGACGTACCACAGGCCGTGCAGGCCGGACATGACGGAGCGGTCGAGTCGGGACTCGACCTCGACGCCCTGCGCGTTCATCACGACGTCGGACATGCCGGCGCTGGCGCCGTACACGAACAGCGAGAGCCAGAGCAGTCCGAGGTTCGGGGCGAGGGCGGGCAGCGCCAGCGACATCGTCCAGAGCATCAGCAGGCCCCGGACGGCGGCCCGGGCGCCGAAGCGGTGCGCGATCCGCCCGGCGAGCGGCATCGCGAGGAACGAGCCGACCGCGGGTGCGAGCAGGGCGAGGCCGAGCTGTCCCGGGCCGACGCCGGTGTGCTCCTGGATCCAGGGGATGCGGGTGGCGAAGGTGCCCGTCACCGCCCCGTGCACGGTGAAGACGAGACTGACCCCCACCCTTGCGCGCCGTGCGGCGTGCAGATCGTCTGCCATGCGTCGGTCCTCTCCGGTCTGCTCCAGCATGCCTCCGGTAAACTATCAGGAAGGGAACCTGATAGAAACCTCTGGAAGGATGCGTTGCCATGACCACCGCGCGTACGGCGACGCCCAGCACCGCCCGGGCCATCAACGACCGGCTGGCGCTCGACCTCCTCCTGGAGAGCGGACCGCTGACCGCCACCGAGCTGCGCGTCCTCACCGGCCTCTCCCGCCCCACCGTCGCCGACCTCCTCGACCGCCTCCAGCGGGCCGGCCTCGTCGCCGTGGTGGGGGAGAGCGGCGAACAGCGGCGCGGACCCAACGCCCGCCTCTACGCCCTGGTCGCCGACCGGGCCCACCTCGCCGGCCTCGACGTCCGCTCCACCGGCGTCAGCCTCGTCGTCGCCGACCTGACCGGCCGCACCCGCGCCACCGCCGACGTGCCCGCCGGAGACCTCGGCACCCTCGTCACCCGCACCGTCGACGCCCTCGCCGCGGCCGCCGCCGAGGCCGGCGCCGCGAGCCTGCACACCGTCGCCGTCGGCGCACCCGGCCTCTTCGACCCCGCCACCGGCGAGCACCACAACTCCGGCTCCCTGCCCGGCTGGCACACCGACCTCATCGCCGCCCTCCACGACGGCACCGGCGCCGACGTGATCGCCGACACCGACGTCGTCGTCGACAACGAGGTCAACCTCGCCGGCATCGCCGAGCACCGCCTCGGCGCCGCCCGCGACCGCGACACCTTCGTCCTCGTATGGCTCAGCCACGGCGTCGGCGCCTCCGTCGTCCTCGACGGCCGGCTGCGGCGCGGCGCCACCGGCGGCACCGGCGAGATCGGCTACCTCCCCGTGCACGGCGCCGACCTCCCCGAGAGCGTCACCGGCTGCGCGGGCGGCGGCTTCCACACACTCGTCTCCTCCGCCGCCGTCCGCGCGCTCGCCCGCGACCACGGACTGCCCGACCCCGTCCGCCCCGGCGAGCGCTCCAGCGCTCCGCCCGGCGAGGCCGAGGTCCGCGCCGCCGTCGCCGCGGGCCCCGCCGGACACGCCTTCCTCGACGCCTACGCCCGCCGGGTGGCGCTCGGCGCCGCCGCCGTCTGCGCGGTGCTCGACCCCGGCTGCATCGTCCTCGGCGGCGAGATCGGCCGCGCCGGCGGCCCCGCCCTCGCCCGGCGCGTCGAACAGCGGCTGGCCGACCTGCTGCCGCTGCGCACCGAGGTACGGCCCGGCACCGCCGGCGGCGGCGCGGTGCTCGCCGGCGCGGTGCTCACCGCGGGCGACGCGGCCCGCCGCGACCTCTTCGGCGGGGCCTGAGCGCCGCCGGCCGACCGGGCACCGGAGCGCCCGCCGTGAGCTCTCCGGCGGGCCCCGGGGCCTGGGGACCATCGGTCGCGGGCTCCCCGGCGGGGCCCGGGTCCTGCCGGTCGTGACCGCGTCGCCGGGGCCCGGGTCCTGCCCGCTGCGACCGCGCGGGCAGGACCCGACCTCCCGTGCGGCACCCCGGTTTTCGCCTGCGCAGGGCCCGGTAGGGCAGGATGGCCGCGGGCACCCGGATCAGCCCGGACCCGCCCCGCACCCCACGCCAGGAGACCCCCATGGCCCAGCCCGACCGGCCGGTCCACCCGTACCGCATCGGCGAGGCCGCCGCCCTGCTGGGTGTCAGCGCCGACACCATGCGCCGCTGGGTCGACGCGGGCCGGCTCGACGCCGCCCGGGACGAGCACGGCCACCGCATCATCCCCGGCGACCGCCTCGCCGCGTTCGCCCGCGAACTCGCCCGCCCGGAGAACACCGAGGCCGAGGGCCGGCCGTCCTCCGCCCGCAACCGCTTCCCCGGCATCGTCACCCACGTGGTGCTCGGCGACGTCGCCGCGCAGGTCGAGATCCAGGCCGGCCCGTTCCGCGTGGTCTCGCTCATCAGCCGCGAATCCGCCGAGGAGCTCGCCCTCGTGCCCGGCGCACCCGCGACGGCCGTCATCAAGTCCACCAACGTGGTGGTCGAACGGCGCTGACGCGCCCTCGGCCCCGGCCCGGAAGGACCCGGAACCCATGAGCCGCCCCACCGTGCTCGCCGTCGCCCACCGCGGCGATCCGTACCGCCACCGGGAGAACACCCTGCGCTCGGTGGAGTCGGCCCTCGCCGCCGGTGCCGACGCCGTCGAGGTCGACGTCCGGCTGACCCGGGACGGCGTGCCCGTGCTCCTCCACGACGCCGGCCTGCAGCGGCTCTGGGGCGACCCCCGCCCGATCGACCGGGTCACCGCCGAGGAGGCCGCCGCCCTCGGCACGCCCGGCGTGCGGATCCCCAGCCTCGCCGAGGCCCTCAAGGCCGTCGCCGCCGCACCCGGCGCCCGGCTCCTGATCGACCTCGACGACCCCGGCCCCGCAGCCGCCGTGCACCGCGCCGTCGCCGACCTCGGGGCCGAGGACCGCGTCGCGTACTGCGGGCCGACCGCGGCCATGCTCGCCGTCCGCGCGCTCGACCCCGGTGCCGAGCTCTCGCTGACCTGGCGCCGCCCCCAGCTGCCCGGCCGCCCCCTCCTGGACGACCTGCGCCCGCGCTACCTCAACCCGCCCTTCGGCCTGGTCGAGCCGCGCCTGGTCGACGCCGCCCACGACGCCGGCCTGCTCGTCTCCGCCTGGACGGTCGACCTGCGCCGCACCATGCGCCGCATGCTGCGCACGAAGGTCGACTCCCTCACCAGCAACCGGATCGAGCTGCTGCGACGGGTGGTCGGCGGATGAGCGCCCCGCTCAGCTCGCGCGCCCTCGGCCGCGCCCTGCTGGCCCGTCAGCACCTCCTCGCCCGCAGCCCGCTCGACGCCGCGGCCATGGTCGAACACCTCGTCGGCCTCCAGGCGCAGGCCGCCCCCGAACCGCCCTACCTCGGCCTGCTCAGCCGCATCGAGGGATTCCACCCCACCCAGCTCAGCGCCCTGCTGGAGAGCCGTCAGGCCGTCCGGATCGCCCTCCAGCGCGGCACCATCCACCTCGTCACCGCCCGCGACTGCCTGACGCTGCGTCCGCTCCTCCAGCCCGTGCACGACCGCTGGCTGCGCGGCTCGTACGCCAAGCGGCTGCCCGACCTCGACCTCGACGCGCCGGACGGCGCCGCACCGGTCGCCGCACTGGCCCGGGAGCTCGTCGAGGCCGAGCCGCTCACCTTCCAGAAGCTCGGCCCGCTGCTCGCCCCCGCCTTCCCGCGCAGCGAGCCCGCGGCGCTCGCCCAGGCCGCCCGGTGCGCCCTGCCGCTCGTCCAGGTGCCGCCGCGCGGGGTCTGGGGCCGCAGCGGCCCGGCCGCGCACACCACCGCCGAACACTGGCTGGGCAGCCCGCTCGACCCCGGGCCCGGGCTGGACGCCCTGGTGCTCCGCTACCTCGCCGCGTTCGGCCCGGCCACCGCCACCGACGTGCAGAAGTGGTCCGGGCTGACCCGGATCGGACCGGTGCTCGCCCGGCTCGCCGACCGGCTCGTCCGGCTCCGGGACGAGAGCGGCCGCACCCTGTACGACCTGCCGGACGCCCCGCGCCCCGGGGCCGGGGTGCCCGCCCCCGTCCGGCTGCTGGCGCCGTTCGACAACCTGCTGCTCTCGCACGCCGACCGCAGCCGGGTGCTGCCGGAGGAGTACCGGGCGCGGGTGATGACCGTCAACGGCATCGTGCTCGGCACGGTGCTGGTGGACGGCGCGGTCGCGGGCACCTGGCGGCTCGACGAGGACCTGCTGACGGTCCGCCCGTTCGAGCCGCTGCCGCAGGCCGCGCTGCCCGGCGTCGAGGAGGAGGGCGCCCGGGTGCTGGCCTTCGTCGGGGCGGTGGACGGACGCGTGGTGGTCGCCGCCGCCGAGTGACCGCCGCGGCCGGGTGAGCGGCGCGCCGCGGCGGGCGTACGGAACGGCCGAACCGTAAGCCGGTGTGCTCATATGGACATCCGAACCGTGCTGTGGACCCCGGAGGTGCGATGCCGGCCGAGACGCCGGGTGCCGACCGCGCCGACCGCGCCGCCCCGCTCCTCCCGCGCGTCGTGGGACGCGCCGCCGCATGGTCGGCCGCCGTCATCCTCTTCATCGCCGTCGCGGCCTTCGTCGTCTACGCCGTCGTCGCCCTGCGCGCAGCCACCGTCCCGGTGCTCATCGCCCTCCTCGGCACCGCCCTGCTCTACCCCGTGATGCCCTGGCTCACCGGCCGCGGCCTGGGCCGCGGGGCCGCCGCCGGCCTCACCTGCCTGGTGCTCGTGCTCGCCGTCTCCGGCGTGATCGCCCTGCTCGTCAACTCCCTCGTGCACAGCGCCCCGCAGATCACCTCCGCGGTCGAGGAGGCCGGCAACCGGATCGCCGACTGGCTCGGCCCCGTCGGGGAGAAGATCCAGTACGCCCTCGACCAGAGCTCCGGGTCCGGCAGCTCCCTGGTCAACTCGCTCGCCAACGGGGTGCTCTCCGGCCTGGGCTTCGCCACCCAGCTGCTCACCGGCGCCGTGCTGACCCTCGCGCTGGTGTTCTTCTTCCTGCGCGACGGCGAACGCACCGGCGACGCCGTCCGCGCCGCGCTCTCCCCCGGCACCGCCGAGACCGTCGTCGCCTGCGGCCGGCAGGCCTTCGCCGCGATGTCCGGCTTCATGCGCGGCACCACCCTGATCGCCCTGATCGACGCGGTGTTCATCACGATCGGCCTGCTGGTGCTGCGCGTGCCCGGGGCGGCCGGGCTCGGCGCGCTCGTCTTCATGGGCGCCTACATCCCGTTCGTCGGCGCGTTCCTCTCCGGCACGGTCGCCGTGCTGGTCGCGCTCGCCGACGGCGGGCTGTCCAAGGCGCTGTGGGTGCTCGGGGTGGTGCTGGCCGTCCAGGCCGTCGAGGGCAACATCCTGCAGCCCGTCATCCAGAGCCGCACCGTCGAGCTGCACCCGGCGACCATCATGATCGCGGTGGTCGCCGGAGCCGGGGTCGCCGGGATCCTGGGCGCCCTGCTGGCCGTCCCGCTGTGCGCGGCCGTGCTCGGCGTGGTCTCCGTCCTCCGGTCCGCCGCACCGCCCGCACCGCCCGACCTGCCCGGGACACCGGGGCCGCCCGGGGCGCCTGCACCCCCCGGCCCCGCGGTGCAGAACGGCCCCGCGGTGCAGAACGGCCCCGCGGTGCAGAACGGCCCCGCAGCGGCGTGACGGGGCCGCCCCGGCGCCCCGGCCCGTCAGTGCCTCAGCCCACCAGCGCCTGGTTCTGCCAGAACACGAACTGCTGCACCGGATCGCCGTCGAGCCCCCACGGCCAGACCGTCACCATCCCGTCGAGCGCCCGGAACACCGCGGCGCCCTCGCGGATCCGCCCGGCCTGGCCCAGCGCGTAGCCGAGCAGGTTGAGGTCGGCCGCCCCCGCGGCGTGCCGCAGGAACCCCGGCACCGGCCAGTCCCGCACGGCCCGCTCCAGCGCGGCCTCCGCGTCCGGCAGCCCCCAGCGGCGCCGGGCACCCAGCGCGGTCACCCCGCCCGCGGCCAGCGCCGCCCGGTAGCGGTCCGTCAGCATGGCCAGCTCCAGGCCCGCCACCGGCGCGCCGGGCGGTGCCGCCTCCCGGACCGCCGCGACGAAGTCCAGCGACTGCCCGTGCGAACCGCACTCCTCCGGCGCGAGGTAGCGCAGCATCTCCAGGTGGGCGATACGGTTCCACGCGTCCCGCGCCCCGATCTCCCGGCAGAGCGGGTACATCTCCGGCTCGGGCCTGCGCAGCATCCGGTGCACGGCCAGCAGCGCCACCCACGGTGACGGGTCCTCGGGCCGGAGCTCGGCCGCCCGGCGGCAGCGGTCCACGGTGGCCTGCGGATCCTCCAGTGCCCCGGCGACCCGGGCCTGCGCCACGTCGATCCACGACTGCAGCACGAGCGGGTCGGCGTCGCGCGGACGGCGCCGCCGCCAGACCTGCGCCAGTGCCGGGGGCGCCACCTGGGCGAGCACCGCCAGCCGGTGGGTCCGCCGGTCCCAGTCCGTGCCGGCACCCTGCAGCAGCTGCTCCACCAGCGCGGCGGAGATGTCCAACTGCCCCTGCACCTGCGGCCCGGAGAGCTGCCGCCGCACCCGCCCGAGGTCGGCGTCGTCGAGCTCGGGCGCCAGACGGGGGTCGGTGCTGCGGCGTCGTCCAAAGATCGGCATGCCGATGGAGGCTAGCGAACCCGCCGGTCCCGTACCAAGGCGCGCGGAGCCGCTGCCGGGCCCCTCCGCGGGCCTCCCGTGGCCGGCCCGGCTGCTCGGTGTACGCCTGATCGGAACCGTTCGCCGACGTTCCGTGGGGCCTGGCCCGTGCGGCGCCGCGCCGCCCGCGTGCGCCCGTCCGCGCTCGCCCGGTTGCCCGCGTGGGCACCGGTCGCCCGCGTGGGCACCGACCGTCCCTTCCGTCACGGCTGTCACGGCCGTCACGGTGCCCGGACCGCGGAAATCGGCATGCATCGTCCAATCTCCGAACAAAACGCTCGGGAATGCCGCCCGGGCGCGGGAATGATCATATTCCGAGAGGCCTGCGGATGCATTGTCGTGACCGTGTCCGAACCCTTGCCGTTCCGTGCTGTTCGTGTAATCTCGTCGCCGGGGCCGGTCGCGGGACGAACGGTTCCGGTGCGGATACGTCGTCGGACTGCGCGCACTGGGGGATTTCATGATTCATTCGGGTTCCGGCACGGCCGTCGCCGGCGCTCCGGAAACGACCGGCCGACTGCTCGGCGAACTCACCGGGAACGGCAGGATATCCCTCCGCCTCGCGTGTTCCCGGCTGACCGGCTGGGAGTCGCTGCTCGTCCAGCACGTGCTCGGCCGGCCCGACGTCGAACTCCTCGGCCCGGCGGTGCCGCCCGCTCCCGACCTCGTGCCCGTGACCCGTTCCGCGCCCGCCGGACTCGCCTTCTGGAGGCCCGGCGAGCTGCCGGAACCCGGTGCGGAGCCGCTGGGCAGCCTGCGGGTGCCGCCCGAGGTCCTCGACGCGGTGGCCGAGGAGTCCCGGGTCGGCGAGGCGCGGGAGGTCGCCGACCGGCACGAGGCCGACGCACTGTTGCGCACCTGGGAGGAGAGCGGCGAACTCGACGCCCGGATCGTACAGCTCGCCGACTGGGTCGAGCGGGTCGAGACGGTCTACATCCTGATCGGCCGCGAGGTGTTCTCGAAATCCGACGCAGGGACGAACACCCTGACCCGCGAGGGTCTTCTGGAGAATCTCAGGAAATTACCCGTCGACACCTGGCGGCCGGCCGACCGGCTTTTCGTCGTCCTGGCCTACTGCCTTTTCGTCAGCGGCAGATCGGTGCGATTCGAGGAATTCAACGCGCGGCAGCTCTCCGCGACCGGCCTCCGTGATTTTCTCCTGGACCGCCACGCCCAGTACAGCGGCGCGCTGCGGCGGGATCCGGGCAATCCGCGCGGCCTTCCGCTGCTGGAGCTCGCGGAGCTCGTCCGCTCCCTGATGGCCGAGGTCGACCGCTCGCCGTCGATGCGCTACCGGCGGATCAACGGCCTCACCTTCGTCAAGAACGAGCGGCTGCTCGACTTCCCGTTGCCCCGCGACCCGCGGACGATGCCGGAGCTCGTCGCGCAGCACGGTCTGCTGAGCCTCGGCGTCGCGCCCTCCGGCGGTGTCCGGGAGGACCTCCGGGCCATGACCCTGGCCGCCGCCGCCCTCGACGCGGACGCCGCCGCCCCCGCCGGGCCCGGCGCCGTCGGCGAACTGCTCGGTGCGATCGTGCTGTCGGCGATCGTCGCCACCGAGTCCGACTACGGCATGAGCAGCTCCGTGCGTGACCTCGCCGGGCTGCGCGGCGCCGAACCCGGCGGGCCGGACGGCGTGCTCGCGCTGAAGAAGAACGACTTCTTCTGCTGCTGCCTGCCGCACACCACGCGCATGGATGCCGTGGGTGACGAGACCACGCCCATTCTGTGGCGCGCCGCCCAGCGGATGATGTACAACCGCTGGCACTTCGCGCCCGGAGAGTTCGACCGGGCGGAGATCCCGGAGAAGCGGCACTACTTCTTCCCCCCGCAGGTGCCCGACATCGCGGAGCACGCCGAGCACCACCACGGCGGCCACGTCGCCTCGCGGGTGCGGTTCTCGATCCGCGCCCCCGGCGCCCAGGTGTGGCACCCGCCGTTCACGGTCTTCGGCCACGGCTACCGCGGCTGCTACGACATCCGGCTCGTCCGGATGGAGGGCCCGCCGTACACCGTCGCCGACCTCACCAAGGCGGTGCGGCACTGCTCGCTCGTCGACGAGATGTGGCGCACCCTCGCGGAGGGCCTGCAGGACGGCACCCTGCCCGTACGGCCGGTGGGCGGCTTCGACCGCGCCTGGTACGAGTCGCGCGGCTGGGAGCGCCTCCGCCCGTACGTCCTCGCGGGCGGCGGGCCGGCGGCAGCCGCCGTCCCGGCCGTCCCCGGGTGAGGCCGTCCACGACCGGCGCCACTCCGGTCGACCCCTGAACTCTCCGTCCCTTCGCAGCAGTTCTGTTCTCCCGAATCCCTGAATCCCCGAACCCCGAAGGCCCGGCGGCAGCCGCCGTCCCGTCCGACCCCGCGAGGAGGATCCCCACCGTGGCCGAGCACAGCGCGGGCCCGCCCCTCGACGCCGCCGCCCCGGCGGCCGACGCCGTCAACACCGTCGCCCTGACGCAGTGCCAGGACACCGTGCACCGGATCAGGTTCCGTGACGACGGCGGAGTCCGGTCGCTGACGCTGGCCGAACTCGACCGCGGCGCCGCGCGGGTGGCCGCCAGGCTGTACGGGACCGGTGTCCGTGCGGGCGACCGGGTCGGCATCATGTCCCGCAACCGCATCGAGTGGGTGCTGCTCGACCTCGCGTGCGTCAAGCTCGGCGCGGTGGTCGCCGGGGTCGAACCGGGCCGCTACCCACCGCAGCAGGTGATCGCCGACCTCGGTCTCGTCCTGCTCTTCGCGGAGGGACCGCCCGCCCGCGAGGACGGTCCCCGGGCCGTCCACGATCCGGCCGTCCACGATCCGGCCGCCCACGAGCCGGCCGTGCGCGACCTCGCCGAGGTCGGCGGATGGGCGGAGGACGCGGAGGCCGACCTCGCCCCGCCGCCGTCCAGGGCGGCGTACGACCCGGCGGACGTCTTCGCCGTCAAGCAGACCTCCGGAAGCACCGGCACCCCGAAGGGCATCGAGGCGACGGTCGCCAGCGTGAACCGCTCGATGGCCGCCGTCCAGGAGATGTTCGGCCACCGCGACGGCGACAACCTGCTCGTCTTCCTGCCCGTACGGTTCCTCCAGCAGCGCTACTGGATCTACTCGGCGCTGGTGAACGGACACGACGTCACCCTCGCCGACCGGCACACCGCGTGCGAGACGGCCCGCGCCACCGCGCCGACCGTCGTCATGGGCGTGCCGGGCTTCTACGAACAGGTCAAGGCGCGGGTCGAGGCGGCCGGCGCACCGGCCGGTCCCGAAGCCCGCCGTGCTGCCGTCCAGGCCGAACTCGGCGGCGCCGTCCGCTACCTGTGGACGGGCTCGGCCCCCGCGGGGCGGGCCGTGCTGGAGTTCTTCAACGACTGCGGCGTCCCGCTCTACGAGGGCTACGGCCTCAACGAGACCTGCATCGTGGCGAAGAACCACCCCGGGGCCTTCCGCCTGGGCAGCGTGGGCCGCGTTCTGCCGCACAAGCGGATCCGCTTCGACCGGGACGGCGTCCTCATCGTCGGCGGTGCCGACCCCGTCAACACCCGCTACACGTGGTCCGCGCCGGGCGCGAGCGAGCGGACCTTCCTGCCGACCGGCGAGGTGCGGACGTTCGACCTCGGCCATGTCGACGAGGACGGATTCCTCTACATCGACGGCCGGGTCGACGACATCGTCACGCTCAGCGGAGCACTCAACATCCTGGTGCCGCTGGTCGAGGAGCGCCTGCGGGAGCTGCCCGGGGTCCACGACTGCGCGGTCTTCGGCGACGGCCGGCCGTACCTCGCGGCCGTCGTGTCGCCGACCGGCGCCGACGCCGACCCGGAGGTGCTGGCGCAGGCGATCGACCGCCTGAACACCGAACTCCGCTACGAGCAGCGGATCTACGCGGCGGTGGTCGCCGGGGAGCAGTTCTCCGTCGACAACGGCCTGCTGAACGCGCAGTTCAAGCTGGTGCGCGCGGAGATCGGCCGGGTGTTCGCCGACGACCTCGAACTCGTCTACCGCAAGCACTCCGTGTACAACGACGGCACCACGGAGGGCGCGTCCGTCCTGGTGACCGCGGCGGCCGGACGGCCGCGCAGCCGACAGTCGGAGGAATGATGGGCTGGGACAAACTGGCGGACGCGGTGCTCTCCAACGGTCGGGTCACCCTGCGCCGGGTCCGCATCGGCGACGTCGGGGACCTCGCACGGATCGTCTACGAGCCGGACACCTGGCGGTACTTCGTCACACGCATCGACTCGCCCGCCGATCTGGACACCTTCGTGGAGGCGGCCGTTCGCGACACCCTGAACGGCAGCCGCATCGTCTTCGCGATCGTCGACAACGCGGACGGCCGCGTCGTCGGCAGCAGCGCCTACGGCAACCTGGCCGAGGCCGACCGGCGGCTGGAGATCGGATGGTCGTGGGTCTGCGGCGCCGCCCGGCGGACCGGTGTGAACCGGGCCGCGAAGCTCGCGCTGCTCGACCACGCCTTCACCGAACTCGGCTGCGAACGGGTCGAGTTCAAGACCGACGTACTGAACACCGGAGCGCGTCGGGGGCTGGAGGGCATCGGGGCGACCGAGGAGGGCGTGCTGCGCAGCTTCAACGTCATGCCCGGCGGCCGGCGCCGTGACGTCGTCTACTACAGCATCCTCCGCGAGGACTGGCCCACCGTGCGCCGCGAGCGCTTCGGCCGGGTCCTCGGGGGAGGGGAGAGCTTCGACACCGGCACCACCGACACCGACACCAGCACCGACACCGGCACCGACACCGGCACCGGCTGAACCGGTCCGGACATCCGCAGGTCCACCGAGGGGGAGCGGCACCGTGGGGAACAGCACCGTGGCGAGCGACGGCGTACGGGACGGCAGCGCGGGCGGCAACGCGGCCGGCGACGCGGGCGGCAGCCCGGTGGCGGCGGAGACCGAGGACTTCGTCTTCGAGGGCGGCGGGCAGCGCCTCGCCGCCACCCGGACGGTCCGGGCCGACGGATCGCGGCCAAGCGTCCTGGCCCTGCACGGGCTCGGCACCACCGCGACCCGGCACCGGATCCGCTACCTGCTGGACGCCGTCGCGGCGCACGGCCACGGCTGGCTCACCTTCGACTTCGGGGGCAACGGCGAGAGTACCGGTGTGCTCACCGGGTCGACCCTGCGCGGCCGCCGGGCGGAGACCCTCGCCGCCGCGGCCCACCTCGACCCCGCCACCGCGCCGGTGCTCGTCGGCACCAGCATGGGCGCCCATCTGGCCGCCGCGTCGGTGCCGCGGCTGCGGCCCCGCGGGCTCGTGCTCTTCTGCCCGGCGGCCTA
The DNA here is from genome assembly GCF_045862635.1 of Kitasatospora sp. NE20-6. NCBI lineage: Bacteria > Bacillati > Actinomycetota > Actinomycetes > Kitasatosporales > Streptomycetaceae > Kitasatospora > Kitasatospora sp. NE20-6. The sequence continues at coordinate 50,431 of NZ_BPRL01000068.1, read as the reverse complement.
CCCGGCGGACGCCGAGGGGCTGCCCTTCGACGGCAGCCTCGTGAAGCCCGGCAACTACCCCGACTCGCCGGCCTACGCGGGCCTGCGCGAGTTCGACGGCGACCTGCTCGTCGTCACCGCCGGACGGGACCAGGTGGTCGCGCCCGCGGTCGTCGACGGATACCTGGAGAGCGCCCGGAACGCCCGCTCGGCCGAGGTCGTGCGGCTCGACGACTGCGACCACTTCGTGCACCGCTGGCTGCCCGGGCAGCCGGAGCTCCGCGACGAGGTCGTGCAGGCGATGCTGCGCCTGCTGTCCGCCGAAGCACCCACCCTGCAGAGGAGCTGACGACCATGGCGGTCGAACCGAACTACCTGAAGCGGCGCGACCTGGCGAGCCTCAAGGCGGTGGAGGCGGCCTTCCACCAGGGGCCGCTCGCCGAGGCGTACGCCTCCGCCCCGGACATCGAACGACGCAGCGGCATCGGCCGTGAGGAGTTCGACGCGGAGTACCGGGCGAAGGGCCGGCCGGTGGTCCTGGAGGGCCACGCCGCCGACTGGCCGTCCGTACGGACCTGGTCGTTCGAGCACCTGGCCGAGCGCTGCGGCTCGCTGCCCGTCGTCGTGGACAGCTACAGCAGCGCGGCCGCCCGCTCCACGACCTTCGGCGAGTTCGTGGAGCTGCTGAAGGCGAGCGCGGGCACCGGCGCCGCGCCGATCTACCTCCAGGAGTGGTACTACAAGACCAGCGCGCCCGAACTGGCCGCCGACATGCCCGAACTCGACATCGCCCGCTACGACTTCCGCCGCAAGCTGTACGGCGACGCGGGCTCCACCAACCACCAGCTCTGGCTCGGCCAGCAGGGCGGCATCACCCGGCTGCACCAGGACTCCTACTCGGTCGACGTGCTGCACGCCCAGATCGTCGGCGAGAAGCTCTGGTCGATCATGGGCCCCGACGCCGAACTGCTGCCCGGCCCGGACGGCGAGCTCGACGTCGAGGCCCTGTGCGCCTCGCCGGCCGCGCAGTTGACCCGCTTCGCGCTGAGGCCCGGCGACGTGCTCTACCTCCCCGCCTGGTGGTTCCACCGGATCGAACTGCTCAGCGACTCGATCGGTCTCGGCCGCAAGGCCCTCGACGAGGCCAACCTCCAGCTGCACGTGCGCCAGCGGGTCGGCGAACTCCTCGCCCTCGCCCTCAACCCGGACGAGCTCCGCCGCACGCACTCCGAGCTGTTCGACGTCGTCATGGCCCGCGGCCGCGCCCTGGCCCACCAGATGGACATCGACCTCTCCCGGCTGCGGCAGTGAGCCCGGGCCGGCCTCGGACAGGCGGGTACGAAACGGACGGAAGGCGGCTCCTGTGAGGGCACACCACATCCTGCTGGTCGGCGGGCGCGGGCACGAACTCCCCAAGGTGCGCCGGCTGGGCCTGCGCTACTCGATGATCCAGAGCCCCGAACGGGACGACGTGCAGCACGCGGCAGCCGCCGAGCGCTACGCCGTGCGCGACTACCGGGTGTTCGACGACGTCCTGCCGGTGGCCCGGGCCTGGCACGCGGCCGACCCGTTCGACGCCGTGTTGTCGTTCACCGAGTACGGCCTGGAGCCGGCGTCGCGGTGCGCGGCCGCGCTCGGTGTGCCCGGCGACAACCTCGCCGCCGTGCTGCTGACCCGCGACAAGACCCGCACCCGGGCGCTGCTCGACCGGCACGGCCTCAGCCCGGTGCGGCACCGGCTGTGCGGAACACCTTCCGAAGCACGGGAGTTCATGGCCGCGCTCGGCGGCCGGCCGATCGTGCTGAAGCCGCCCGCCGGCGGCCTCAGCGAGGGCGTCTACCTGGTCGCCGACGCGTCCGGGCTCGCCGAACGCTGGGGCTGGACGAGCCTGGTGGCGGCCGGGCCGGTCCTCGCCGAGGAGTACCTCGACGGACCCGAGTACAGCGTCGAGTCCGTCTCGCAGGACGGCAAGCACGAGATCGTCATGGTGACCGAGAAACTCACCACCGGCGCACCCGGGTTCGTCGAGCTGGGCCACCAGATGCCCGCCCGGCTCACCCCCGCCGACCGGGAGGCCGTCGACCACCTGGTGCTGCGCTTTCTCGACCTCGTCGGGCAGCGCACCGGGCCCGTCCACACGGAGCTGCGCATCACCCGTGACGGGCCCCGGCTGATCGAGGCGCAGACCCGGATCGGCGGCGACCAGATCTGGGAGATGACCGAGCTGGTGACCGGCGCCGACCTCATCAGCGAGACGCTCGCCGGGCTGCTCGGCCTTCCGGCCCCGGCCCGGTCCCCGGGGGCGCGTGCCGCGGCGATCCGCTTCCTCGCCTTCGAGCACACCACGGTCGGGACGGTGCACGGGCTGGCCGAGGCCCGGCAGGCACCCGGTGTCCGCCGGCTGGTGTGCACGCTGGCGCCCGGACGCGTCCTCGGGCCGGTCACCTCCTCGGACTCCCGGCAGGGCTACGTGCTCTGCGAGGGCGAGGACACCGCGGAGGCGCTGGCCCGGGCCGAGGCCGCCCGCGACCGGGTGCGGATCGACCCCGCGCCGCCCCGTCGCGGATGACGCCGGACCAGCCGCACGGCCCGGCCGCCCGCAGCACCACCCGCGCCGTCACCCTGCACTACTTCATGACCAACACGGGCCTCTTCGGCCTGCTCTCCACGCTCGCCGTCTCCCTGACGGCGGCCGGGTTCGGCGGCGCGCAGACCGGCTTCCTGATCCTCGTCTTCACCATCGCCAACAAGGTCGCCAAGGTGCCGCTGGCACGCTGGCTGGACCGCATCCCGGCGCCCTCCTCGGTGCTGGCCGGCTGCCTGACCGCCGCCGTCGGGTTCGTCGGCCTGCGGGTCGCCGACGGCCTGGCGGCCACCGCGGCGACGCTCGCCCTCGCCGGGCTCGGCGTCTCAGTCAACGCCCTCGCCGCCAAGCAGCTGGCCGCGGACGCCGGCGACCGCTCGGGCGACCGCGCCCGGCTCTTCTCCCTGGTCAACATCGCGGTCAACGTCGCCTCCGCGGCCGCCGCGCCGGCCGCGCTGTTCCTCGTCGCCCACCACCGGCACGGCGCCGTGCTGACCGGGGTCGCCGCGGTCTACTGCCTGGCCGGCACCGTCACGTTCCTGAACTACCGCCGGCTCGTCCCCGACCGTCCGGAGCGGGCCGTCGGCTCGTCGCTGCAGGGCTACCTCACGATCCTGCGGCTGCCCGGCATGCGGGCCTTCATGCTGATCAACCTCCTCGGCTGGTGCTGCTACGGGCAGTTGTTCAACGCCCTGGCCCTGCACGTGTCGTCGGGCCCCGCCGCCGCGGGCGGCCTCGGCCCGCTCTACACGCTGAACGCCCTGCTCGTGGTCGTCGCCCAGCTCGGCGTCACCCGGCTCGGCGAACGGCTCTCCGGAGGCCGGCAGACCGTCACCGCGGTCGCCTCGTACACGCTGTTCGCGCTCGCCTTCGCCACCGTCTACCTGCTGCCCGGCTACCCGGGCGCGGTGGTCGGCGTGGTGCTGTTCACGCTGGCCGAGATGCTGTTCGTGCCCACCATGGACGTGCTGCTGCTGGGCCTGCTCGGCACGGCGAGCCGCGCCCTGGGCTACGGCCTGTTCTCGATCGGCAACGCCGTGGGGGAGGCGGTGGGTGCCGGCGCGGGCGTGGCGCTCTACCGGTGGCTCGACGCCGACGGGCACGGCCCGTCCTTCTGGCTGATCGCCGCGGCGGTCGCCCTGCTGTCCGCCGTGCTCACCCAGCGCCTCCGCGTGACCAGCGCGGGCCTGCGGGCCCTGGCCCCCGCGGAGGACCGCCGGGTGGCCGTCGACTGACCGGCCCGCGGGGCCGTCGAGAGGAGAGGCGCGACATGCGCGTACTGGTGGCAGGCACCAACCGGATGTGCCACGACCGGCTGCACGCCCAGGGGCACGAGCTGGTGCTGATGGTGCCCCGCGGACGGGCCCGCCCGGGAGACCCGGCGGGCCCGTACCGGCACGTGGTGATCCTCGACGACGACGCCGGGCCCGAGCTGTGGGCGGACGTGGCGGCCGTGCTGCACGCCGCCGCGCCGTTCGGCGCGGTCGCGGCCTTCAACGAGCACACCTACCGCATCGTCCGGGCCGTCGCCGACCGGCTCGGCGTGCCCACCGTGGTGGACACCGACCTCTTCGACCGGGTGCTGGACAAGGCCCGCACCCGGGAGGTCCTCGACAAGCACGGCGTGCCGGGCTGCCGCCACCGGCTCGCGCGCGGCCGCGAGTCGGTCGCGGCAGCCGTCCGGGCGGTGGGCCTGCCGTGCATCGTCAAGCCGGTCGACGGCGAGGCGAGCGAGGGCGTCGCCCGGATCGCCGGCCCCGGCGACGTCGAGGAGGCGCTGCTGCGGCTGGGCGAGGAGCAGATCGACCGCGGCGTCCTGGTCGAGGAGTTCCTGACCGGCCCCGAGTACAGCGTGGAGGCGCTCTCGGTCGGCACCCGCCACCACGTCCTCGCGATCACCGGGAAGCACAGCGACGGGCGGACGTTCGTCGAACGCGGCCACGTGGTGCCCGCCCCGCTGTCGGCGGACGACCGGGAGTCGGTCGCCCGCTACGTGCAGAGCGTGCTGGACGCCCTCGGGTTCCACGACTGCCCCTCCCACACGGAGCTCGTGCTGACCGCCGACGGCCCGCGCATCATCGAGACCCACAACCGCATCGGCGGCGACTCGATCATGGACCTGGTGGAACTCGCCACCGGCGTGGACGTCCACGACCTGGTGGCCCGGCAGAGCATCGGCGAGGACGTGTCCGCGCTGCTCCCCGACCGGGTCACGGCGCACCGCGCGGCGGCGGTCTGGTACGCCGACCCGTCCGGTCCGCCGACCAGCACCCTGGTCGAGGTGCGCGGGGTGGACGGCGTCCGCGCCCTGCCGTACGTGCACCGCGTCGAGCTGCTCAAGCAGCCCGGCGCGCGGCAGTCCGCCGTACTGCGGAGCTCGGACCGCTCCGCGCTCGTCCTGACCACCGGCGGCACCCCCGCGGAGGCCCTGCAGCGGGCCAGGGACGCCGTCGCCTCGCTCCGGTTCGTCCACACCGCCGCCCCGCACGGGAGTTAGGGGGCGACCCCCGGCGCGGCCGCGACGTGCAGGTGCGCCTCGACCGCGCCCAGGTGCTCGTCGCGGGCGACGACGATCTCGTCCCCGAGGCTGAGGATGCGCACCGCTCCGGCGCCGAACCGGACGGCCACACCGATGGGGAACTCCAGCGGCCCGTCCCGGTACCTGACCTCCCGGACGGACTCCACCCGGCCGCCGACGAGCGGGGCGAGCGGGAAGTCCGGGAGGTCGTCCTCCACGGCGGTGCGGCCGTGCTCACCCATGTCGAACGGGCCGTGCGGCCGGTCGGCGTCCAGTGCCAGGCCGACCCCCTCCGTCCGGAAGCGCACCGGGCCGAGCCCGTCCAGGTGCAGCCACAGGTGGAGGAGGCAGGGCTCGATCCCCGGGTAGTGGTGCCAGGACGTCGTCACCTTCAGCAGACGCCTGCCGACCAGATCCTGAGAGTTGATCATCTCCGGATGGTCCCACACCGCCAGGTGCGGACGGTGCCGCTCGCCGGTTCAGGCGCGCGGTGCCGGGAAGTACGCGCCGATCCAGCGGTCCAGCTCGGTGAACACCTGGGCGCGCGCGGCCTCGCCCGACAGCACGAGATCGTGCATGCCGCCGTCGATCCGGACGGTCGTGACGTGGCGCCCGACCCGGGGCGCGAGGGCGGCGATGTCGTCGGCGCGCAGCACCGCGTCGGTGCGCAGCAGGGCGGGATCCCACCGGTTGGTGACGGTGGAGGCCGTGGACGCCATCAGCAGCACCGGGCAGTCGACGCCGAGCCCGCGGCGCACCTGCCGCTGCCCGCGCTGGATCGCCGCGAGCCAGCCCGCGTACAGCGGGAAGCCCTCCGCGGGCTTGAGGGCGAGGTCGAAGTCCCAGCTGCCCCGGTGGTCGCGGTGGAGGCTGTGCACGTAGTGCGGGTTGAGCGGGGCCGGCAGCTTGCGGGTGGCCGCCACGCGGCCGAGCACGTCGAGGGCCGGGGCGCCCAGCGTGCGCACGGCGGCCCCGGCGGGCATCGACAGGAACGGGCTGTTGAGGAAGAGCCCGTCCACCACGCCGCGGCCCGCCCGCCGGGACGCCCACAGCGCGGCGACCAGTCCGCCGGTCGAGTGGCCGTTGACCAGCAGCCGGTCGTGGCCGTCCTCCTCGCGGACGATCCGCACCGCCGCGTCGATCTCCTCGTCGTAGGCGGCGAGGTCGCGGACGAAGTTCGGCGAGTGGTGGGCGCGCAGCGACCGGCCGTACTTGCGCAGGTCGAGCGCGTAGAAGGAGAAGCCCGCCGCGACGAAGTGGTCGGCGAGGTTGGTCTGGAAGAAGTAGTCCGTGTAGCCGTGCAGGTAGAGGACGGCCTGCCGGGAACCGGGGACGACGCGGCGGACCAGCGTCGCGCTGACCTCGCCCTCCTCGTCCGCGGTGAGCGGCAGCTCGGCCGCCTCGTACGGGGCACCCAGGATGTCTTCTCGGAACTCCACGTCTGCCGCACCCAATCTCTGATCCGCCCCGCCGCTGCCAGGAACCCCTGACGATACCGGCCGGTAGCCGAACGCTCCGTACCGGCCTCCCCGGGCGGGGGCATAGGCTTTCCGACATGCCCAGAAGCCTCGCCCTCCGCACCGCCGCGTCCGCGCAGCCGCTGCCGTCCGCACGCCCGGCCCGGTGACCCGCCCCGTGACCCGGCCCGAGGCGCACCCCGTGACCGACCCGGTGGCCGACGCCGTGACCGACGATCCTGCCGAGGGGACGGCCGGCGACCCGGCCGACGAGGCCCGCCCCGTCCAGCGCCCGGTCGCGCTCGGCACCGCCCGGCTGCTCCCCGACCTCGACCGCCCGCAGGCGTGGCTGCTCACCCTCGACGGCACCCCGCAGTCGTACGTCGACCTCGCCGAGCCCACCCACCTCGAGTTCGAGTACACCCGCCGGATCGGCCACCTCGTCGACGCGCTCGCCCCCGCCGGGCAGCCGCTCGACGCCCTGCACCTCGGCGGCGGCGCGCTCACGCTGCCCCGCTACCTGGCCGCCACCCGGCCCGGCTCCCCGCAGCACGTCGTCGAGACGGACGGGCCGCTCGTCGGTTTCGTCGCCGAGCACCTGCCCTGGCCGTCCGGCATCGAGGTCACCGTCGGCGACGCCCGCACCGCGCTCGCCGCCGCCCCGCCCGCCGCCGCCGACCTCGTCGTCTCCGACGTCTTCCACGGCTCCCGCACCCCCGCCCACCTCACCTCGCTGGAGTTCGTCCGGCTCGCCGCCGCGGCCCTGCGCCCCACCGGCTGCTACGCCGTCAACCTCGCGGACGGCCCGCCGCTCGCCTTCGCCGCCGCGCAGGCGGCGACCGTGCGCGCGGTGTTCCCGCACACCTGCCTGGTCGCCGAGCCGTCCGTGCTCCGCGGCCGCCGCTACGGCAACATCCTGCTGGTCGGATCGTTCTCGCCGCTGCCCGCCGACGCGCTCGCCCGCCGCCTCGCCGCCGACCCGTTCCCGGCCCGGCTCTCCGAAGGGGCCGCCCTCGACGCCCTGGTCGGCCGGGCCCGGCCCGTCCGCGACGAGGACGCCGTCGACTCGCCGCCGCCGCCGGACGGCGCGTTCAGCGTCGGCTGAGCGCCCGGCCCGGGCAGAATGCGAGCCGGGCCCGGCGGCCGCCCCGGCGGTCCGGCGGTCCACGGCCCCTGGAAAGGAGCACGGTGATGACGGCCCAGGAGCCGGAGCACGACCACGCGCCGCAGCAGCGGATCCGCGCCGTCCTCGGCGAGGTCCCCGAGACCGCGCTCTGGACGCTCCACCACCGCGCGGTCGAGGCACGCCGCCCCGACACCGTGCTGCCCGACCCGAAGGCCGTCGAGCTGGTCGACCGGATCGACTACCCCTTCACGGAGCGCTTCGGCCCCGACGGCGGCCTCGCCGGCCAGATCCAGGCGCTGCGGGTCGGCTGCTTCGACCGCGAGGTCGCCGACTTCCTCGCCCGCTGTCCCGGCGGCACCGTCGTCTGCCTCGGCGACGGCCTCGAAACCCAGTACTGGCGGGTCGACAACGGGCGGGCCCGGTGGCTCTCCGTCGACCTCCCCGAGGCCGTCGCCCTGCGCGAACAGCTCCTGCCCGCGGCCCCCCGCCAGCGCCTCCTCGCCTGCTCCGCCACCGACCCGGCCTGGCTCGACGAGGTCGACGACTCCCGCGGCGTCCTGATCACCGCGCAGGGGCTGCTGATGTACCTGCGCCCCACCGAGGTCCGCGACCTCGTCGCGCGCTGCGCGGAGCGCTTCCCCGACGGCACCTTCGTCCTCGACGCGGTGCCCCGCTGGTTCGCCCGCCTCGCCTCGCGGGGGCGCCTGCGCAGCCGCGGCTGGACCGCCCCGCCGATGCCCTGGGGCATGGACGCCGACGAGCAGCCCAAACTCGCCTCCGCGCACCCCGCCGTCACCGAGATCCGCGACGTGCTCCCCGCCGGGGGACGCGGCGTCGTCGGCGCACTGCTGCCGTACGCGGCCCGGATCCCGCTGGTCTCGGCGGCCCGGCCGTCGGTCGTGGCGCTGCGGTTCTCCGCCAGGGCCGGGCGGCCCGCGGGCCCGGTGTCCGCCTGACGGCCGCCCCGGGAACACCTGCCCGCCGCCCTTCGTATGAGGTAAAGAACGGGTCAACCGGTTAGGCTGCCCAGCCGGGGCCCGGCCAGCGCGCCCCGGCCCAGCACGCCAGCCGAGACGCCGTCCCGGCCTGCCCACGGAGGTACCCCGGCCTTGCACATCGACCAGTGGATCGAGAGTGTCCCACCGACCTCCGTGTACGCCCTCGTCGGGCTGATCATCGGCCTGGAGAGTCTGGGCATCCCGCTGCCCGGTGAGATCGCCCTCGTCACGGCGTCGCTGCTGTCGGCCCGCGGCGTGGTCAGCCCCTGGTGGGTCGCGGGCTGCGCCATCGCGGGCGCGGTCATCGGCGACTCGATCGGGTACTCCATCGGGCGCCGCGGCGGCAAGCCGCTCTTCGACCGGCTCGGCCGGCGCTTCCCCAAGCACTTCGGACCCGACCACCTCGCGACGGCGGAGCGGTCCTTCCAGAAGTGGGGCATGTGGGCGGTCTTCTTCGGCCGCTTCATCGCCCTCCTGCGCATCTTCGCGGGCCCGCTGGCCGGCGCGCTGCGCATGCCGTACTGGAAGTTCCTGATCGCCAACGTGTTCGGCGGCATCGTCTGGGCGGGCGGCACCACCCTGCTGGTCTACCAGGTGGGCAAGGTCGCCGAGCAGTGGCTGAAGAGCTTCTCGTGGGTGGGTCTGGTGCTCGCCGCACTGGCCGGCGCCGGCTCCGCGTGGATCATGAAGCGGCGTGCCGCGAAATCCCGCGCGGCGCACCCCGAGCAGTCCGGCGGCCGGGCCGCGGACGCCGTCGCGCCGGGGGCTCCCGGGCCCGCCGCCGCCCCTGCCGCGGAACCGCCCGCCGTCCCGGTCGCGGAGCCGCTCGCCGCCCCGGTCGCCGACTGAGCGTCAGACCCGCGGTATAGGCTCGGGCGGGCGTACCCCAGCGACTTCCCAGAGACCCCCAGCGACTCGGAGGCGGCGTGAGCCAGCAGCAGTGGACGGCGGTCGACGACTACATCACCGGCATCCTCATCGGTGCCGACCCGGTGCTCGACGCCGCCCAGGCCGCGGCCGACGCCGCCGGACTGCCGCAGATCGCCGTGTCGGCGCCGCAGGGCCGGCAGCTCCAGATCCTCGCCGAGACGCTCGGCGCCCGCCGCATCCTGGAGGTCGGCACCCTCGGCGGGTACAGCGCGATCTGGATGGCCCGCGCGCTGCCCGCGGACGGCCGCCTCGTCACCCTGGAGATCGACCCGAGGCACGCCGAGGTCGCCCGCGGCAACCTGCACCACGCCGGGTTCGCGGCGATCGCGGAGGTGCGCCTCGGCCCGGCCGCCGACTCCCTCCGGCAGCTCGCCGACGACGGCGCGGAGCCCTTCGACCTCGTCTTCGTCGACGCGGACAAGGCGAGCAACCCGCTCTACTTCGCGTGGGCGCTCCGGCTGACCCGCCCGGGCTCGCTGATCGTCGTCGACAACACGGTGCGCGACGGCGCGGTCGCGGACGCCGGCTCGGCCGACCCCTCCGTCGTCGGCGTCCGGCGCCTGCACGAGGCCGTCGCGGCCGAGCCGCGGGTGTCGGCGACCACCGTGCAGACCGTCGGCGCCAAGGGCTACGACGGCTTCACCCTGATCCGTGTCCGTTCCTGAGCGGACACGCGCCCGCCCCGAACGGACGCCCCGATCCGCGTCCCCGTCCTGAGCACGAGGTACCACCCGTCATGAGAATCGGTCTGCTCGGCACCGGCCCCTGGGCCCGCACGGTGCACGCACCCGCCCTGGCCGGACACCCCGGCGTCGAGTTCGCCGGTGTCTGGGGGCGCCGCCCGGAGGCCGCCGCCGAGGTCGCCGCCGACCACGGCGTGCGCGCGTACGCCGACCTCGACGCCCTGCTGGCCGACGTGGACGCCGTCGCCGTGGCGCTCGCCCCGCAGGCCCAGGCCGAGGTGGCGGTCCGCGCCGCCGAGGCCGGCCGCCACCTGCTGCTCGACAAGCCGGTCGCCCTGACCGTGCCCGACGCCCGCCGGGTGGCCGACGCGGTGGCGGCGCACAAGGTCGCCTCGGTGGTCTTCTTCACCACCCGCTTCAGCCGCGAGCCGGCGGCCTGGGTGGCCGAGCAGGCCGCCCGGGCCGGCTGGTTCACCGCCCGCTGCACGTGGCTGGGCTCGGTGTTCACCACCGACAGCCCGTACGCGGCCTCGCCCTGGCGGCGCGAGAAGGGCGCCCTGTGGGACGTCGGCCCGCACGCCCTGTCGCTGCTCCTCCCCGTCCTCGGCGACGCCGTCGCGGTGACCGCCGCCGCGGGACCGGCCGACACCGTGCACCTCGTCGTCGGCCACGCGGACGGGGCCTCCAGCACCCTCACGCTCAGCCTGACGGCGCCGCCCGCCGCGGGCGGCGTCGAGCTGGAGCTGCGCGGCGAGTCCGGCGTCCAGCGGCTGCCGGAGCGCGGCGAGCCCGCCACCGAGGCCTTCGCCCGCGCGGTGGACGCCCTGCTCGCGGGTGCGGGCGGCGACGCCCCCCACCCGTGCGACACCGCCTTCGGCCTGCGCGTGGTGGAGATCCTCGCCGCCGCCGAGCAGGCCCTCACGGACGGCCGGACCGTCCGGCTCTGAGCCGCCCGGGCTTCCCGTCGACGGCCGACCGCCGACGGTCGGCCGCCGTTCGCGGGACCGGCCGCGAGCGCCGTCGGGGCTGCCCCGGGAGCCACCCGGGCACGCCGCTGCCGATCCCGCGCGTGGCACCATGGCAGCCCGAGCCCGTTCATGATCCCGGAGGGTCACCCGTGCAGACCGAACCCGTCTTCCGCACCGCCGGACCGGCCGACGTGCCCGCCGTCGTCGCCCTGGTCGAGTCGGCCTACCGCGGGGACGCCAGCCGGGCCGGCTGGACCACCGAGGCCGACCTGCTCGCCGGGCGGCGGACCGACGAGGCCGCCGTCGCGGAGGTCGTCGCCCGCCCGGACTCGGTCGTGCTGCTGGCCGAGGCCGACGGCGTGCTGCTCGGCTGCTGCCACGTGGAGCGCCGCCCCGGGGCCGGGTACTTCGGCATGTTCTCGGTGCGGCCCGGCCTGCAGGGCGCCGGCCTCGGCCGCACCCTGCTCACCCGCGCCGAGACCCACGCCCGCGAGCAGTGGGGCCTCACGGCCATGGAGATGACCGTCATCGAGCAGCGCGCCGACCTGATCGCCTGGTACGAGCGCCGCGGCTACCGGCGCAGCGGCGAGTTCGAGCCGTTCCCGTACGGCGACGAGCGTTTCGGCGTGCCGCTCCGCCCCGACCTGCGCTTCGAGCGGCTGGTCAAGGCGCTGTAGGCCGGGCCGGGGCAGACCGGGTCGGGCCGCGGGTCGGCCGGGGCGGCGGCGGTCAGCCGGTCTCCGTCCGCTGCTGCGACCACTCCAGGTAACGGCCCGACTCGCGGGTCAGCCCGGTGAGGAACCACACCACCACGGCGGTGTCGTCCGTCCAGCCGAGGATCGGGATGAAGTCCGGCAGGAGGTCCACCGGGCTCAGCAGGTACAGGGCGGTCAGGGCGGCGAGCGCGGCCAGCTTGCCGGGCCCCACGCCCGGGTAGCGGCCGCGCAGCACGTCCACCGCGAGCCGCGGCATCGCGACGAGCCGCGCACCGATCCCGGGCGCGCCGGGCCGGGTGGCCTCCCGGTACAGACTCCATGCCGACCGTGTCACCGCCGCCTGGTCGATCCCCCGCAACCGCTTCGGGACGGGCTTCGCCACGGCATCCTCCTCGCGCCCGGCCGGGCACCTGCGGCACCGGCCTGCAGCTACGGTACGCGACCGGGGTCACCCGCCGTAGAGGCTGCGGCAGATCCGTGCCTGTTCGGAACCGGGCGGCCACTGGCCCTGCTTCTCGGCCTCCGCGCACACCTTGATCGCCGGGACCTTCGCCGCCCCGGCCGGGGCGGGCGGCCGGGTGCCGTGCCCCGGTCGGCGGGTGGTGCGTGCGGGGGCCGGCCGCGGGGTGCGCGCCGGTCCGGCACCGGCCCGTCCGTCGGTGTCCGCCGTGCCGGCCGGATCCGGCGGGGCACCCGGATCCTGAGAGGCGTCCGTGCCCGCCGTGGTGTCCGGGGCGGGGGCCGCGGCCGCCGGCTCCGGGGGCCGGCGTGACGCGGTCGGCTGCGGGGCCGCGGGGGAGGAGGGTGCCGCGGTCGCCAGGACGCCGGTGAGCTCGCCGCTGCCGGGACCGCCGCAGGTGGCGAGCAGCCCGCCGAGCAGCACCACACCGCCGACGACCGCCGCGGTGACCACCGCCGCGGGGAGGCGCCGGACCTGCGGTGGGGGAGGTGCGGGCGGCGGCACCGGTTCGGCGCTCTCCCATCCGTAGGTCCACGGCGGCTTCCACTGCCCGTCCATGCCCGGCCTCCCGGTCCGTCACGAGGGGCCGCACGCACCTCGCGGCGGCCGCCGTGCACAACGATCCGGACGGCCCGGGCGGAACGGCGCCGGTCGGCGGACACCGTGGTGCGGCCCGGGTGCGCGCCCCCGCGGCCCGGACGATGCTGTGGGCATGAACAGCAACAGCACAGCCGAACCCATGATCGAGGTTGCGGAGTTCCGCACCGACAGCCGCTACCGCCTGGTGCATTTCAAGGGGACCGGGTGGAAGCCGCTCGCCCCCGAGGAGTTCGAGCCGGAGGTCGCGCACGCGTTCCCCGGCGTCGACCCGCACGACCCCACCGTGGTGCACTGGGCGGACCGCCCCTGGGAGTGGCCCTCCTGGCATCCCGGCGAAGCCTGACGCACCGGCCGGCCCCGGCCCGTCGGACCTGGTCCGGGGCACCGGCCGGGCCTGACCCGCCGTCCGGAGCGGGGCCGTCCGCCCCGGCCGTCCGCCCGGGCGGGCGGTCTCAGAGCGGGCGCCCCAGCAGCCGTTCCGCGTCGGCGAGCACCGCCGCCAGGTAGTCGGCGGCGGGCCCGCCGGCCGCGAGCGCGGCCGCCTGCCCCGCCCAGAGGTTCACCAGATCCGACCGGCCGCGGGCGGCCGCCTCGGCGCGCAGCGGCAGCATCAGCGCGTTCTGCGCCGGGTACGGCGGCACCGCGTCCTCGTGCGCCGCGAGCTCCCGGACGAAGCGGTTGGCGATGCCGCGCGCGGTACGCCCCGAGAACAGCCTGGTCAGCACCGTCGTCGCGGCCTCGGGGGAGTGCAGCGCCCGGCGGTGCACCTCGCTCGCGGCGGACTCCGCGCAGGCCAGGAAGCCGGTGCCGATCTGCACCGCGTCGGCGCCGAGGACGAGCGCCGCGGCCAGGCCGCGGCCGTCGGTGATGCCGCCCGCCGCGATCACGGGTACCGCCACGGCGTCCGCGACCTGCGGCACCAGCGCGAAGGTGCCGACCAGCGACTCCCGGACGGGTGCGAGGAACGCGCCCCGGTGCCCGCCGGCGTCGCTGCCGGAGGCGACCACGGCGTCCACGCCCGCCTCCTCCAGCGCCACGGCCTCGGCGACGGTCGTGGCGGTGCCGATCAGCACGATGCCGCGCCGCCGGGCCTCGTCGACCGCGTGGCGCGGCGGCACGCCCATGACCAGGCTGATCACGGGCGGTCCGGCGGCGATCAGGGCGTCGAGCTGCGCGGCGAAGTCCGGTGTGCGGCGCCCGGTGGCGGGGTCGGGCAGGCCGAGTTCGGCGTAGTACGGGTGCACCCGGGCGATGTCGGCGGCGGTGGCGACGGCCTCCTCCTCGCCGGGCTGCGGCACCCAGAGGTTGACCGCGAAGGGGCGCCCGGTGGCCGCGCGGAGCTCCTTCACCAGGGACGTGATCGCGTCGGGCTGCAGATGGTGCGCGCCGAACGACCCCAGCCCGCCCGCCTCGGAGACCGCCGCGGCCAGCGCGACCGACGACATGCCGCCGCCGAACGGTCCCTGGACCACCGGATGTTCCAGGCCCAGCAGCCCGCCGAGCCGTCCTGCGGTGTCCACGCCCATGACTGTGCTCCCTCTGTCCGTCGGCCGTCCGTCCGTCGACCGTGAGGCCACTCCGTACGACCGGTCAACCATACGGACTCTCCGCGCCCGGGCCGGGCAGGACCGAGTCGGCCTCCCGGAGCGGCGTGTGCGGACGGGAACCGGCCCGGCCGCGCAGGTGTCGTCCCCCGTCAGGGCCCCGGCGCGTCCTTCGGGCCGGCCGGCCGTGCGGCCCGCCGCCCGGTGCGCGCGGCCGCGGAACCCCGCGTGGGGGAGGGCCGGTGCTCCGCGCCGTCCGTGGGGATGCCGGTGCCGCCCGTGGTCAGGTGCAGGGCGCGCAGCGCGACCTCGGTGGCGAACCGCTGCTCGGGGTCGGCCAGCTGGTCGCCGAACGCCCGGTCGAGCAGCCGCATGCGGTAGCGCACCGTCTGCGGGTGCACGCCGAGTTGGGCAGCCACCTCGGCGGCCGTGCCGCGGGTGGTGAGCCAGATCCGCAGGGTGTCGATCAGCCGGTGCTGCTGGGCGGGCGTCATGCCGGCGAGCGGACCGAGGTACCGTCCCGCCATCTGCCGGACGAGCGTGAGGTCGCCCAGCAGCCAGAGCTGCACGAGGTGTTCGTCGCAGGACGCCACCGGACGGTCGGGCACCACGCCGGACTCGGCGAGGGCGAGCAGGTGGCGCGCCCACCGCAGCGAGTGGGCGGCCTCGGCGAGCGGGGTGGTCAGCCCGATCGCGGCCCGGCAGCCCTCCAGGGCGTCGTGCAGCGCGGCACGGCGGTCGTCGTCGAGGCGTCCCGGCACCAGGAGATGGGGCTCGGGCGCCGCGAGGTCGACCAGGACGTCCCGCTCCAGCGCGGTGCGCCGCGGCCGGTCGCCCGGGCGCAGCGCGACGAGGGTGACCTCGCGCGGCAGCGGCCAGGAGGCGTGTTCGGCGAGCTCGGTGAGGGTGCCGTTGGCGGCCGAGGTGCCGGTGAGGATGCGGCGGAGCAGTCGGCGGCGCCGGTTGTCGGGCTCCTCGCCGAGTTCGGCCATCGCCTGGAGGTAGCCCTCGCGGGAGAGTTCGGCGAGCTCGCCCATGTAGGCGAAGAGCGCGTCGGCGAAGGCCATCAGCACGGTGGCCGACAGGTTGTAGCGGCGCCCGACGGCGCGGGCCCTGCGCAGCGCGACCTGACAGCCGATCCGGTACGCGTCCTGGAGCATGTCCAGGCTGCGGCCCTCGTAGGCCTCGAAGCGGCCGAAGCGGCGGCACATCTCGTCGCGCAGGGCGGTCGTGGCGGTCGGGGCGGCGACGTGGTCGACGAAGGTGGCGATGTTCTGTTCGATCCCGACCCGGATGACCCGGGCCATCGGGCCTTCCAGCAGCTCGCGGTACTCGGGGATGGCGGCCACGATCTCGCCGGCCATCTCCTTGAGCAGGCTGGGGAGTTCCGGCCGCATGACGGTGGCGAGCTCGCGGGGTAACTCGCCCGACCGTGCGGCGAAGGCGGATGGTGCCCGCCGGGGTGAGGTCATGCGGGTTCCCCCTCACGGTCGGCCGGCCCGCGCGTCGGCCGCGCCCCGGTGCGGCTCGGGGCGGTCTGCCGGGGCGGGGCGCGGCGACTCGCTGCTGATCGTCCGGGCCCGGTCGGTGGGAGGGGGCCGGACGCGTGCGGACAACTCTGGTGGTGGGTTGAAAGATAGACCACGCGTGGTGTGTTGCGCAGTACCGCGGGTAACCGGGGCGGGGTTTACGGCAACCGCTCTCCGCTTTTTCGGGCCCGTACTCATCCGGCGACAACACGGCGGCGCATTCTCGTGCTCGGGGAACAAGAATCTACTCGCGAGTAGGGAATTACCGGCTCGGTGCCGCCATGCTGTTGCGCCGCCTGATTACCGGTGCGTAACGTCCCACCGCAGTGAGGGCGGCCCGCTCCGGACGGTAGCCGCACCACAGCCCCGGACCTGTCGAAAACCCCTCCCCGAAGGGTACTCCGGCACGCCTGGGCGCCACCCACCCCCACGGAAGGACCAGCCATGCGTACCCTCGCCAAGGGCGCTCTCTTCGCCGCCGCCGTGCTCACCGCGGCCACCGGCGCGATCGCCGCCCCCGCCACCGCAGGCACCAGCTCCACGCTCGCCACCTGGACCGTCAGCCCCGGCGGCGCGTGGACGGCCAAGGCCACCTCGCCCAAGCTGACCGACACGAAGACCGGGACGAAGCTCACCTGCTCCTCCTCCAGCGCCGCCGGCGTGCTGAAGAGCGGCTCCGGGCTCAGCAACCCGCTCTCCACCATCACCTCGGTCGGCTGGACGAGCTGCTCCGGCCCGCTCGGCATCACCTTCTCCGTGACCGCGCAGAACCTGCCGTGGTCGATCAACGGCTCCACCTACGCGGCCGGCGTCACCACCGGCACCCTCACCGGCGTCAAGGCGCACATCAGCGGGGCCGGCTGCACCGCCGACTTCGCCGGCCCCACCAGCACCACCGCCGCCACCCTCACCGGCACCTACTCCAACGCCACCAACACCCTCACCCTCAGCGGTGGCGACCTGCACGCCTACAACGTGTCGGGCAGCTGCCTCGGCCTGCTCAACAACGGCGACGCCGCCACCTACAACGCGGCGTACGTGCTCGCCTCGCCGCAGGCGATCACCTCGCCGTGACCCACCGTCGGCCCGGCCCGGGGCGAACCCCCGGGCCGGGCCGACACCCGTCCGCGACCGTGCGGTCCGTGCCCCCGCGGCGGACCGCACGCCGTTGCGCAGCGGCCGTCGTGCCCGCGCCGGTGTCGCGTGCCGGTGTCGTGCACCGGTGTCGCGTGCCGGCCCGGCGCGGTGGTGCGGTGCGCGGCCGGAACCCTCGCCGGATGACAACGCCCGGGGTGCGCCGACCGCCGGGGCGCTCGGCCGGTGACAAGGCGCCGGGCGTTTCTTGTCGTCCGGTGACAAGAAAAAGAGCCCGGGTGGCGGCGTGGTGAATTCCGCCGTGCGATCACTTGTCGGCCTTGTTACCCGCCCGTAGTGTCCTGCGTCCCGAGCGGTTCGAGCGCATTCCATCGCCCCGGACACCCCTGATCCGTTCCTTTCCAGCCATCCGAGGAGTTCCGCCATGAGCGCTGCCGCGCGCCGCCGCCGCTCGGCCCGGATCGCCGCCGCCGGGTCGGCCGTCCTGCTGGCCGGGCTGGTGCCGGGCGGTGACTCCCGGGCCGAGGAGCCCGCGGCGCCGGCGCCGATCCCGTACACCTGCGGCACCGGCGCCGGGAGCTTCGCCGTGCAGGCGGTCGTCCGGCAGCGGTACCCGCAGGCCGCCGCGGTGGGAGCGCCGATCAGGCCCGGCGAGATCGCCGTCACCCTCACGCTCCCCCCGGCCGCGGCCGCCGCGCTGCTGCCCGCCGGGTCGACCGCCGTCACCGGTACGGTCGGGCTCGGTGTCCGGATCTCCCAGGGGAGTTCGGCCGACGACGTGGTCTGGCCCGTGACGGTCGGGACGGTGCCCTTGGCGGCCGACGGCGGTGCCGAACTCACCGCGCGCGGCCCCGCCACCGCCGTGACGGTGACGGCGCCCGGAGCGGTGCGGTTCGACGCGGGCGTCCTGGAGCTGGGCCTCCACCCCGCCCCCGCCGGAGCGGCCGGGCCCTCACCGGCACAGCCGTCCGCGACACCCTCCGCCGCCGCCCCGGCCGCGGGCGCGGCGGACCCCGACACCCCGGGCGCCGTCGCTGCCGCCGCCTCCGCCGCCGTGTCCGTCCCGGGCGCCGTCTCCGCTTCCGGCGGGACCGCCGCGAAGCGTGCCACCGTACGGTGCACCCCCGACGCCGGCGCGCCCACCCGGCTCGGCAGCGTTGACGTTCCCGCTCCCGCTCCCGCCGCTCCCGCCTCCCCGGCCCCGGGCGCCCCGCAGGCGCCGGTCGCCGGAGGCGGACCGGCGGCGAGTGCGCTCGCGGCCCTACCCCCCGCCGTCCTGCGCAAACTGACGACGGGTCAGGGACCGGCCGGGACGATCCGCACGCTGGCCACCGTCCCGTCCGGGGTGAACACCTGCCCGCCGGCGCCCACCGGGGATCTCGACCCGGCCCGGCTGCCGGCCGTACCCGCCGGTGCGATGGTGATCCCGTTCCCCGACATGGATCCCTTCCCGGACGTGCCCGCCTGCGCGTTCGCCGTCGGTCTCGCCAACGTGCACAAGCTCGGCCAGGCCGCCGCCGTCAACGACCCGCACGGTACGCCCGCCCTCGCGGCCATCAACATGACCCGGCGGTTCGTCACCCTGTGGGATCCGGAGCCCGGCCAGCAGCCGTACCTGGAGGCCGACTCGCTCGGGTACCTCCGGCTCCCGCCCTCCGACACGACGTTCCTCACGTACGGCTTCATCCCGACCACGGCGAAGATGCAGCTCGTGCCGCAGGGGCTGCTCACCATCGTGGCCACGGGCAACTCCGACTGGGACCAGCCCATCGAGTTCACCATCGGCGGCTACCAGTCGCTGCGGCTCTACGACGTCAGGGTCAACGGCACCCCGCTGGACGTCGGCCCGAACTGCCGCACGGTGCGCCCGGTCGACCTGAAGCTCCGCGGCACCCAGGACAGCCACCTCGGCGACCGCGGCGACGGCCGCCCCGACTACAGCCTGCAGACCGGCGGCCCTCTCTCCCAGGACGGCCTGACCGTACCGCCGTTCACCGGATGCGGCACCGGCGGCGAGGACCTCAGCCCGCTGTTCACGGCCGCCGTCTCCGGCACCGGCAACTCGCTCAACCTCGTGCAGGGCCCGATCTGCACCCCCACCAGCGAGCAGCCGAACGGCTGCGAGCCGGAGATCGCCCTGCCCGAACTGCCCCACCGCTGAGCTCCGTCCACCACACCACCCAGGGAGGTGTCATGGGAATCGAAGTCACCGTCGAAGGTCTGACCAAATCCTTCGACGGCCAGAACGTCTGGCAGGACGTCACCCTCACCCTGCCGCCCGGCGAGGTGACCGTGATGCTCGGCCCGTCCGGCACCGGCAAGACGGTCTTCCTGAAGTCGGTCATCGGCCTGCTGAAGCCCGAGCGGGGCCGGGTGATGGTGGACGGCGTCGACATGGTCAACGGCCGTGAGCGGGACATCTACCGGGCCCGCCGGCTGTTCGGCCTGATGTTCCAGGACGGCGCCCTCTTCGGCTCCCTCGACCTCTACGACAACATCGCCTTCCCGCTGCGCGAGCACACGCGGAAGAAGGAGTCCGAGATCCGCCGCATCGTCATGGAGCGGATGGACATGGTCGGGCTCGTCGGCTCCGAGGCCAAACTGCCCGGCGAGATCTCCGGCGGCATGCGCAAACGTGCGGGCCTCGCCCGGGCGCTCGTGCTCGACCCGCAGATCGTGCTGTGCGACGAACCGGACTCCGGCCTCGACCCGGTGCGCACCTCCTACCTCTCGCAGCTGCTCATCGATCTCAACGCGCAGATCGACGCCACCATGCTCATCGTCACCCACAACCTCGACATCGCCGCGACCGTGCCCGACAACATCGGCATGCTGTTCCGCCGCAGGCTCGTCGCGTTCGGGCCGCGGGAGGCACTGCTGAGCAGCGACGAGCCGGTGGTGCGGCAGTTCCTCAGCGGCGACCGCGCCGGGCCGATCGGCATGGCGGAGGAGAAGGACGAGGCCACGCTCGCCCTGGAGGCCGGGCTGATCCCGGCCCGGCCCCCCGGCCCGCTGCCCGCCCAGCTCCAGCCCTCGCCGGGGCTGCCCGCCCGCAGCGCGGCCGAGCGCCGCCGGGCCCGCCTGCTGGGACGCGTCCAGGGAGAACCGGTATGAGGAATCCCGCCGTTGCCGCACTGGCCGCGACCGGTGACCTCTTCGCCCTCGCCGCGACCACCGTCCGCGACACGTTCCGCCGACCGTTCCAGACGCGCGAGCTGATCGAGCAGTTCTGGTTCATCGCCAGTATCACGATCCTGCCCGCCGCCCTCGTGTCGATCCCGTTCGGGGCCGTCATCGCGCTCCAGGTCGGCTCGCTGGCCCAGCAGTTGGGCGCCCAGTCGTTCACCGGCGGGGCCAGCGTGCTGGCCGTCATCCAGCAGGCCAGCCCGCTGATCGTGGCACTGCTCATCGCCGGCGCCGCCGGCTCGGCGATCTGCGCCGACCTCGGCTCGCGCAAGATCCGCGAGGAGCTCGACGCGCTGGAGGTCATGGGCGTCTCGCCGGTCCAGCGGCTCGTCGTGCCGCGGGTGCTCGCCACCATGCTGGTCGCCGTCCTGCTCAACGGCCTCGTCTCGGTGGTCGGCACGCTCGGCGGCTACTTCTTCAACGTCATCCTGCAGCACGGCACCCCG
Organism: Kitasatospora sp. NE20-6; assembly: GCF_045862635.1. Lineage (NCBI taxonomy): Bacteria > Bacillati > Actinomycetota > Actinomycetes > Kitasatosporales > Streptomycetaceae > Kitasatospora > Kitasatospora sp. NE20-6. Next base: position 29,612 of record NZ_BPRL01000068.1, on the reverse strand, counting down.
GGCGCCTACCTGTCGAGCTTCTCGGCGCTGGCGCAGCTCCCCGACCTCTACATCAGCGAGTTGAAGGCGCTGGTCTTCGGGTTCATCGCCGGTGTGGTCGCCGCCCACCGCGGCCTGAACCCGCGCGGCGGACCGAAGGGCGTGGGCGACGCGGTCAACCAGTCCGTCGTCGTCACGTTCCTGCTGCTCTTCGCCGTCAACGTCGTCCTCACCGCGGTGTACCTGCGGATCGTCCCGCAGAAGGGAGCCTGAGCCGTGTCCCTGCTCGACGAACCGCCCGCCCCGCAGCCCGTACCGCCGTCCGACCTGTCCGACCCGTCCGCGGGACGGCGGGCCGCCCGGCCGAGCCGTGCCTTCGCCTGGCTCGACGGGGCCGGCGACCACCTGCTCTTCCACGTCGCCGCCGTGCTCTGGGTGCCGCGCGCCCTGCGCCGCTACCTCCGCGAGGTGCAACGCCTGCTCGCCGAGGTGGTCTTCGGCAGCGGCGGCCTCGGCATCATCGGCGGCACCGTGGGCGTCATGGTCGGCATGACGGTCGCCACCGGCACCGTCGTCGGCCTGCAGGGCTACGCCGCGATGAACCAGCTCGGCGCCGCCGCGTTCACCGGCTTCGTCTCCGCGTACTTCAACACCCGGGAGATCGCGCCCCTCGTCGCCGGCCTCGCCCTCTCCGCCACCGTCGGGGCGGGCTTCACCGCGCAGCTCGGCGCGATGCGCATCAACGAGGAGGTCGACGCCCTCGAAGGCATGGGCATCCGCAGCCTGCCCTACCTCGTCACGACCCGCATCATCGCCGGCGTCGCCGCCATCGTGCCGCTCTACGGGGTCGGGCTGCTCAGCTCGTACGCCGCCTCACGGGCCGTCACCGTCTTCGTGAACGGGCAGGCGCCGGGCACGTACGACCACTACTTCAACCTCTTCCTCTCGCCCGCGGACGTGCTGCTCTCCGGGTTCAAGGTGCTCGTCTTCAGCGTCATCGTGATCCTCTCGCACTGCTACTACGGCTACCACGCCAAGGGCGGCCCGGCAGGGGTCGGGATCGCGGTCGGCCGGTCCGTCCGCAACGCCATCGTCATCATCAGCGTCACCGACTTCTTCCTCTCCCTCGCCATCTGGGGCACCACCACGACGGTGCGGGTGGCCGGATGAACGCCAGCCCCCGCACCGCCCGGCGCCGCACCGCGGGCGTCGTCTTCCTCCTGGTGCCCGCGATGCTCGCCGGCCTGTCGGTGGCCGTGTACGACAAGGCGTTCACCGACTCCGCGGACGTCGTCGTGGAGACCGGCAGCGCCGGCCACGAGATGCACGTCAACGCGGACGTCAAGCTGCGGGGCGTCGTCGTCGGCCGGGTCCGGTCGATCGCCGCGGACGGCCGGGGCGCACGCCTCACCCTCGCCCTCGACCCCGGGCAGCTGCCCCGCATCCCGGCCGGCGTCTCCGCCCAGCTGCTGCCCACCACGCTCTTCGGCGAACGCTTCGTCGCCCTCGTGCCCGCCGCCGTGCCCGCCGCCGACCGGCAGGGCGGTGCCACGCTCCGCGCCGGCACCGTCATCCCGCAGGACCGCTCCGCCGACGCCATCGAGCTGCAGGAGGTCCTCGACCACCTGCTGCCGCTGCTCACCGCCGTCCAGCCGGAGAAACTCGCCACCACGCTCGACGCCGTCGCCACCGCCCTGCGCGGCCGCGGCGACCAGCTCGGCTCCACCCTCACCCGCCTCGACGCGTACCTCGGCGAGTTCAACCCGCAACTCCCGGCCCTCACCGACGACATCCGCAAACTCGCCGTCGTCGGCGACACCTACCGCGACGCCGCACCCGACATCCTCCAGGCCCTCACGGACCTCACCACCACCAGCGCCACCCTCGCCGACCGGCGGCAGAGCCTCAGCACCCTGTACGCGACCTCCACCTCCGCCGCCGACCGGCTCACCGACTTCCTGCGCCGCAACGAGTCGACCCTCATCCGGCTCTCCGCCGACAGCCGCGGCACCCTCGAACTCCTCGCCGAGTACGCGCCCTCCTTCCCGTGCACGCTGCGCACCCTGGCCGACTTCGTGCCCGTGATGGACAAGGCCCTCGGCAAGGGCACCGACCGGCCGGGCCTGCGCGTCGACGTCACCACCGTGCCGTCCAAGGGCCGCTACCTGCCCGGCCGCGACACCCCCGTCTACCGGGCCGGCGGCGGCCCCCGCTGCTACACCGTGCCCTACACCGGCCAGGGTGCCGTCCCTGCCGCCTCCCGTCCCGGCGACGGCTTCCCGATGCCCGCCGACCCGGGCCTCGGCCTGCCCAACTCCCCCCAGGAGAACGCGCTTGTCAACGAACTCCTGGCCGCCGGCCGGGGCACCGCGACCACCCTGCCGGAGTGGAGCTCCCTGCTCGCCGGACCCGTCCTCCGCGGGGCGGAGGTGACCCTGAAATGAGGCGCCGCTCGCTCGCCGCACCGCTCACCAAGTCCCTGGTGTTCGTGCTCGCCACCACCCTCGCCACCGGGGCCCTCGCCCTGGGCATCGCCGACACCGGCGTCGGCGACACCACCGGCTACCAGGCCCGCTTCACGGACGTCACCGGCCTCGCCCCGGGCGACAGCGTCCGCATCGCCGGCGTCCGCGTCGGCCGGGTCGACGAGGTCCAGGTCGTCGACCGGCGGGTCGCCCGGGTGCGGTTCTCCGTCCGCCGCGACCGGCAGCTGCCCGGCTCGGTGACCGCCACCGTCAAGTACGTCGACCTGGTCGGCCGCCGCTACCTCGACCTGCAGCAGGGCCCCGGCCGGGTCGGCGAACAGCTCCCGCCCGGCGGCACGATCCCGCTGGAGCGCACCGCCCCCGCCCTCGACCTCACCCGGCTCTTCAACGGCTTCCAGCCGCTCTTCCAGGGCCTCGCGCCGGAGGAGGTCAACCGGCTCGCCGAGGAGATCGTCCACGTGCTCCAGGGAGAGGGCGGCACCGTCGACAGCCTCATGCGCAGCATCGCCTCCCTCACCACCACCCTGGCGGGCAAGGACGAGGTGATCGGACGGATCGTCACCAACCTCACCACCGTCACCGCCACCGTCAACAGCCACGAGGAGGGCTTCACCGAGCTCGTCGCCACCCTCCAGGAGCTCGTCTCCGGCTTCGCGCAGGACCGCCGCCCGATCGGCCAGGCCGTCGACTCCCTCGCCGACCTCACCACCAGCACCGCCGGACTCCTGGAGGACGGCCGCGCCCCCCTCAAGGACTCCATCGGCCAGCTCGGCCGCCTCTCCGCCGGCCTCGCCGACAACAGCGGCCCGCTGGAGGAGTTCCTGCAGCGCAGCCCGGAGAAGCTCGCCACCCTCGGCCGGCTCGCCTCGTACGGCTCCTGGTTCAACCTCTACCTCTGCCAGGCCACCGTCACCGGCGTCACCACCACCGACGGCAGCCCCGCCCCCACCGGCATCCCCGTCACCGAAGCGAGGTGCCGCGCATGAGCCGCCCCCGCATCCCGCTCCGCCTCCGCATCCCGCTCCGCCGCCCCCGCCCCCCGGCCGCCCCCGGCGCCGACCGCGGCCCGCTGCTGCGGCCCGTACGCGACCGCAACCCCGTCGTCGTCGGCGCCGTCGGGCTCGTGCTGCTCCTCCTCCTGGTCGTCGTCGCGTACCGGTCCGACGACCTGCCCCTCACCGGCGGATCCACCGGCTACAGCGCGCACTTCACCGAGGCGGCCGGGCTGCGGACCGGCGACGAGGTGCGGGTCGCCGGGGCCAAGGTCGGCAAGGTCACCTCCGTCGCCCTCGACGGCGACCGCGTCCGGGTCGGCTTCCGCGTCCACGACACGTGGGTCGGCGACGCCAGCACCGTCTCCATCGGCATCCGCACCTTCCTCGGCGAGAAGTACCTCGCGCTCGTCCCGCTCGGCGCCGCCCGCCAGGACCCCTCCCGCACCATCCCGACCGCCCGCACCACCTCCCCGTACGACGTCACCCAGGCCCTCGACGGGCTCGGGAAGACCGTCGGCGCCATCGACACGGAGAAGCTGGCGGAGAGCTTCCGCACCGTCTCCGAGACCTTCGCCGACACCCCCGGCTCCGTCCGCGGCGCCGCCGAAGGCCTCTCCGCCCTCTCCCGCACCATCGCGAGCCGCGACGCCGAACTCGCCCGCCTCCTGGAGGGCAGCCGCAGACTGACCCGCACCCTCAGCGACCAGAACGGCCGCATCCAGACCCTCGTCGACGACGGCGACCTGCTGCTCGGCGAGATCGAACGCCGCCGCGACGCCGTCCACCGCCTCCTCACCGGCACCCGCGACCTCTCCACCCAGCTCAGCGGCCTCGTCGCCGACAACCAGCGGCAGCTCGCCCCCACCCTCGACGCCCTCGACCGCGTCACCACCGTGCTGCGCGCCAACCAGGACGGCCTCGACCGCACCCTCGCCCTGCTCGGCCCCTACTACCGGCTGATGGGCAACACCCTCGGCAACGGCCGCTGGTTCGACAGCTACCTGTGCGGCGTCGTGCCGAAGGAGTACCTGCCCGAGGGCACCACACCCACCGACGGCTGCATGCCGTCCGGAGCCCGAGGCGGCCAGCGATGAAGAGGACCACCCGTGCCCTGATCGCGGGCTCCGCCGCGCTCGCCGCCCTGGCCGCCGGCCTCGTCGCCGTCCCCGCCCTCGACGACGACGGCCTGCGGATCACCGCCTGGTTCGACCGCGCCGTCGGCGTGCACCCCGGCTCCGACCTGCGCATCCTCGGCGTGCGGGTCGGCCGGGTCGGCGAGGTGCACCCCGAGGGGCGGCAGGTGCGGGTCACCCTCCGGCTCGACCCCGGCATCGCCGTGCCCGCCGGGGCGTCCGCCGTGGTCGTCGCCCCCAGCGTCGTCGCCGACCGCTACGTGCAGCTCACCCCCGCCTACAGCGGCGGCGAACGCCTCGCCGACCGGGCCGTCATCCCGGCCGACCGCACCGCCGTGCCCGTCGAGATCGACCAGCTCTACCAGTCGCTCGGCGACCTCGGGGCGGCCCTCGGCCCCGACGGCGCCAACACCGACGGCGCGCTGTCCGCCCTCCTCGACACCGGCGCCCGCAACCTCGACGGCAACGGCCGCGCCATCGGCGACAGCATCCGCCGTCTCGGCGAGGCCGCCGGCACCCTCGACAGCCACAGCGGCGACCTGTTCGCCACCCTCGACCAGTTGCAGAGCTTCACCACCATGCTGAAGGACAACGACACGAAGGTGCGCGACGCCACCGGCAAACTCGCCACCGTCACCGACTTCCTCGCCCAGGACAAGGACGCCCTCGGCGAGGCCCTCGCCCAACTCGCCACCGCCCTGCAGCAGGTGAAGACCTTCATCGAGGACAACCGGGGCCGCCTCAAGAACGCCGTCGACCAACTCGCCCCGCTCACCCGGACCCTGGTGGACCAGCGCGCCTCCCTCGCCGAACTCCTCGACACCGCACCGCTGGCCGCCGGCAACATCCTGAGCGCCTACGACCCCGCCCACGGCACCCTCGACGGCCGCGCCAACCTCACCGAACTCACCGACGCCGCCGCGGCGCAGGCCCTCCCGCTGCCCCTGCCCGCCACCGGCAGCGCCACCGGGAAGGGGACCGGCCGATGAACCGCCGCACCGCCACCGCCGCCGCCACCCTCCTCGGCGTCCTCCTCGCCTCCGGCTGCACGGCCGGCGTCCACAGCCTCCAGGACGTCCCCCTGCCCGGCGGCGCCGACCTCGGCAGCCACCCGTACGAGATCACCGCACGCTTCCAGGACGTCCTCAGCCTCGTCCCGCAGGCCTCCGTCAAGGTCAACGACGTCGCCGTCGGACGCGTCACCCGCATCACCCTCGCCGAGGACGACTGGTCGGCCGTCGTCACCATGCAGGTCAACGGCGACGTCGAACTGCCCGGCAACAGCTACGCCCACCTCGAACAGGCCGGCCTGCTCGGCGAGAAGTACGTGCAGCTGTCGCCCCCGCCCGCCGGAGGGGCCGCCACCGGCACCCTCGCCGGGGGAGCGGTCATCCCCGTCGAGCACACCGACCGCAACGTCGAGGTCGAGGAGGTCTTCGGCGCCCTCTCGATGCTGCTCAACGGCGGCGGCATCGACCAGCTCCGCACCATCACCACCGAACTCGACCGCGCCCTCACCGGCAACGAGACCGAGGTGCGCTCCGTCCTCACCCGGCTCGACACCCTCGTCGGCGAACTCGACGCCCACCGGCAGGACATCACCGCCGCCCTCGATGCCGTCGACCGGCTCTCCGCCACCCTCGCCACCCGCGACCGGCAGATCGGCACCGTGCTCACCGACCTCGCGCCGGGCCTGCACGTCCTCTCCGACCAGCGGGACTCCCTCGTCACCATGCTGCGCTCCCTCGACGCACTGTCGACCGTCGCCACCGACACCGTCCACCGCAGCAAGGACGACATGGTCGCCGACCTGCGCGCCATCGCCCCCACCCTGCAACGGCTCGCCGACGCCGGCCAGGCCCTGCCCGACTCCCTGCAGGTGCTGCTCACCTACCCCTTCACCGACGAGGTGCTCAACGGCGTCAAGGGCGACTACCTCAACGTCTACCTCAGCCTCACCGCCACCCCCGGCACCCGGATCATCCCCGAACTCACCTCCGCCGACAGCTCCTTCCCGCCCGACCCGCCCCCGGACGAGCCGGCACCGGAACCCGAGCCGGAACCCGGATCCGAGCCCGGCCAGGGCACCGACCCGAGCACCGACCCGAGCACCGACCCGGGCACGGAACCCGCCGGCCGGAGCCCCGCCCCCCTGCCCCTGCCGCTGCCCACCACCACGACCGCCACGACCACGAGGAGCCGGTGATGCTCACCCCCGCCGTCCGGCTCAAGAACATCGCCTTCCTCCTGCTCTCCGTCCTCGTCCTCGGCTGGATCGCCGTCCACCAGGCCGACCTCGGCCGCCACATCGGACTCCGCGACCACTACACCGTCCACGTCCGCCTCGACCGGACCGGCGGACTGTTCGAGCACGCCGACGTCACCTACCGCGGCGTCTCCGTCGGCCGCGTCGGCGCCCTGCGCCTCACCGCCGACGGCGTCGACGCCGAACTCGACATCCGCGGTTCCGCCCCCCGCATCCCCGACCGGCTGCAGGCCGTCGTCGCCAACCTGTCCGCCGTCGGCGAGCAGTACATCGACCTCCGCCCGACCGCCGACACCGGGCCCTACCTCACCGACGGCTCGCAGATCGCCCTCGCCGACACCACCACCCCCGCCCCCGTCACCGACATGCTCGGCAAGGTCGACGGCCTCGTCTCCTCCGTACCCCTGCAGTCGCTGCGCACCGTCGTCGACGAACTCGGCGACGCCTTCGGCGGACAGGGCGACAACCTGCAGGTGCTGCTCGACAGCAGCGGCCGGTTCGTCGAGGCCGCCGACGCCGACCTGCCCGCCACCACCCGCCTCGTCGTGGACGGCCGGACCGTCCTCACCACCCAGGCCCAGGAGGCCGACGCCATCCGCACGTTCGCCACCGGGGCGTCCCAACTCGCCCGCCGGCTCGCCGAGTCCGACTCCGACCTGCGCCAGGTCATCGCCGCCGCCCCGCAGACCGCCCTCCAGGTCACCGCACTCGTCCACGACATCGACCCCGGCCTCAGCGTCGTCCTCGCCAACCTCCTCACCACCTCCGAACTCGGCGTCACCCGGCAGCACGGCATCGAGGAACTCCTCGTCCGGCTCCCGGCGGTGGCCGCCGCAGGCTCCACCGCCGTTGACGACCGCGGCGCCCACCTCGGCATGGCCGTCACCTTCTTCTCCCCCCTGCCCTGCACCAGCGGCTACCAGGACACCCGGCGCCGCAACGGCCTCGACACCGGCCCCGCACCCGCCTTCAACACCGGCGCCCGCTGCACGGCCCCCGCCGGCTCCGGCACCGGCGTCCGCGGCTCCGCCAACGCCCCCACCGGCGGCGTGCCCACCCCCGTCACCCCCGCCACCCCGCGCCCGGACGGCGGACGGTGACCCGCGCCCGCCGCGTCCGGGCCGCCGCCCTGACCGCCGCGGCCCTCTGCTGCGCCCTCGGAGCGCAGCAGTACGCCCAGGCGCTCTCCGACCCCGTCCGCCAGGAGGCCACCGCCCGGGACCAGGCCCTCGCCGACGGCAGCCGTGCCGTCGCCCGCCTCGGCTCCCTCGACCCGGGCACCGGCTCCGCCGTCCCGGCGGCCTGGCTCGACGCCACCACCGGCGAGCTCCACACCCGCCTCACCCGCCTGCCCCCGCTCCAGGGCCAGCCCGCGGCCGCCGCCACCGTCACCGCCGCCGCCGTCACCGACCTCGACGCGCACGCCGGCACCGCCCGCCTCATCGCCGTGCTCAGCGTCGACCCGACCCGGCCCGAGCAGAACCCCGGCGGTACCGAACGGCGCCGCGTCGAAGCCACCATGCTGCGCACCGGCGCGGGCTGGAAGGTCACCGGCCTGACGGCCGTCCCCGTCGGGGAGGGCGGCCGGTGACCGCAGCCCCGGCGGGCCGCCGCGCCACGGCCGCCACCGCCGCCCTGGTCGCGGCCCTGCTGCTCACCGGCGCCGGACTGCTCGCCGCCGCCCGACACGTCGACAGCCGCACCGCGGCGGCCCGCCCGCTCACCGACCGGGCTGCCACCGCGCAGGTCACCGCCGAGATCGGACAGGCACTCACCCGGGCGTTCTCGTACTCCACCGACACCCTCGGCAGCACCCCGGCCGCCACCCCCGCCGACCTCGACGACGGCGCCGCGCAGCAGTACACGGCCCTCGTCGCCCGGCTCCGCGACCTGGCCGCCGGCCAGCACCTCACCGTCATTGCCACGGTCACCCGCATCGGCGTCGACCGCCTCACCGCCGACCGGGCCGACCTGCTCGTCCTCCTCGACCAGCGGACCGCCCGCCCGGGCACCGAAGCCGTCACCACCGCGGCCCAGCTCACCGTCACCGCCCGTCTGCGCGACGGCCGCTGGCGGATCACCGACCTCACCGCCCTGTAACCGCACCACGGGAGAGACCAGATGACGCGACGACGCCCGACCGCCGTCACCGCCGCGCACCGCACCCGGGCCGCCGCCTGCCTCGCCCTGGCCGCCGCCGTCCTCGCGGCCTGGTCCGGCTACGGCTGGTACGCCGCCGCGCACGACGACTCCGCCGCGTTCGCCCGCACCCGCGACCAGGTGCTCGCCGCAGGGGAACAAGCCGTGCAGAACATGAACACCCTCGACGCCGCCGACCTCGACCGCGGTCTCGCCCTCTGGGAGTCCTCCACCACCGGCACCCTGCACGACCAACTCGTACAGGGCCGGGCCGCGTTCGCCGCCCAGGTGCAGCAGGCGAAGACCGTCACCAGCGCCCAGGTCCTCTCCGGCGCCGTCACCGAGCTCGACGACCGGGCCGGCCGCGCCACCGTCATGGTCGCCGTGCGGATCACCGTCCGCACGCCGCAGGCCGCCACCCCTGCCGCCTCCACCAAGGACAGCCGCCTGCTCGGCGAACTCACCCGCACCGGCGAAACCTGGAAACTCAGCGCCCTCGGACAGGCCCCGATGGGCACCACCGCCGACACGCCGGCCCCGACCGCCACCACCTCCGGCCCCCCGGCCTCCGCCACCCCCGGCCACTGAACCGACCAGCGAGAGGACGGCCGACGTGTCGACCACCCGTCACCTGATCAACCGCCACCGCCGCCTCGCCGCGGTCGGCGCCACCACCGGCTCCGCCACGACCTCCGGCACCGCGACCGCGACCACGGCGCCCGCCCTGTCGGCCGCGCCCCGGACACCCGCCCGCGGCTCCCGCACGCCGCCCGAGACCGTCCGCGACGAGAACGGCCCCGCCACCGCCGGACGGCGCTCCCGCCTCCGGCTGCGCCTCTGGGCCGCGCTCCTGCTGCCCGCCCTGCTGCTGGGGGCGTTCGCCGCGCTGGCCGCCGTCCGCACCGCCGACCTCGGCGCCGGATCGGCCACGCGCAACCACGCCCTCACCGACCCCGTCCGCACGGGGGAGGTGCGCGCCGCCGTCTCCGAGGCGGTCGGCTCACTCTTCTCGTACAGCTTCGCCGACCCCGCCCGCACCGAACGTGCTGCCGGGGAACTGCTCACCGGCAAGGCCGTCGAACAGCACACCGCGATGCTCGCCGAGGTCAGGGCGCAGGCCGCGGCGCGCAAACTGGTCCTCACCACCACCGTCACCGACAGTGGTGTCGAGCTGCTCACCGGTGACCGGGCCCGCGTCGTCGTCTTCGCCGACCAGCGCAACACCAGCACCGCCCAGGGCGCCGGGACCGGGGCCACCTACGCGGCGGCGATGTTCGCGGTCGACGCCGTGCACCGCGACGGCCGCTGGATGATCGAGGGCATCGACACCTTCGGCCGCTGACGCACACCGCCCCGGCCGTCTTCCCGCGCAGGGGAGGACGGCCGGGGCGGGGACCGGCGAGCGAGCCGGTGCTCAGGCCGGCAGCTGCGCCTCGATCGCGGCGATCACCTCGGGGGCCTCCGGCTCCGTCCGCGGGCGGAAGCGGCCCACGACCGTGCCGTCGGGCGACAGCAGGAACTTCTCGAAGTTCCACTGCACGTCGCCGGCCGCACCCTCGGCGTCCGCCGCCTCGGTCAGCTGCGCGTACACGGGGTGACGGTCGTCACCGTTCACGTCGACCTTCTCGAACAGCGGGAAGGACACGCCGTACGTGGTCGAACAGAAGGTCTGGATCTCCTCGGCACTGCCGGGCTCCTGGCCCATGAACTGGTTGCAGGGGAAGCCGACCACGGTGAAGCCGCGAGCCGCGTACTGCTGCTGCAGGCGCTCCAGACCGGCGTACTGCGGGGTCAGGCCGCACTTCGAGGCGACGTTCACCACCAGCACGGCCTTGCCCTTGTGGTCGGCGAGCGAGGCGGGCTCGCCCGCGAGGGTGTGCAGCGGGATGTCGTACAGGCTCAACGGAGGGTTCCCTTCGGGGGACGTCGGGTCACGGCGCCGGAGCGCCGCACCGGACAACGGAAAACGCCCCCGGTCTGTTCCCGTGGCCTCCTCCGGACCCGCTGACCTGGCAGGACCCGGCCCCGACGACCCGCCGCCCGACGCCCCATCGGCGACGACCCGCCGCCGCCACCCGGACGGCCCACGATGCTCGCCGCGGCCGCACCCGTGTGCTCTGCTGACCGCCATGACCACCCCCGACGGCGCCGCCTCCTACGGCGACCTGCGCGCCCTCTTCCTCAACTGCACCCTCAAGCGCTCGCCCGAGCGCAGCCACACCCAGGGCCTGATCGACATCAGCCGGGGCATCCTGGAGCGCCAGGGCGTCGCCGTCGACGTCGTCCGCGCGGTCGACCACGACATCGCCACCGGAGTCTGGCCCGACATGACGGAGCACGGCTGGGAGACCGACGAGTGGCCGGTCCTCTACTCGCAGGTGATGGCCGCCGACATCCTCGTCCTCGCCGGCCCGGTCTGGCTGGGGGACAACTCCTCGGTCATGAAGACGGCGATCGAGCGGCTGTACGCCTGCTCGTCCGTCCTCAACTCCGATGGGCAGTACGCCTACTACGGCCGGGTCGGCGGCTGTCTGATCACGGGCAACGAGGACGGCGCGAAGCACTGCGCGATGAACGTGATCTACAGCCTGCAGCACCTGGGGTACGTGATCCCGCCGCAGGCGGACGCGGGCTGGGTCGGTCCGGCCGGTCCCGGGCCGTCGTACCTCGACGAGGGCTCCGGCGGGCCGGAGAACGACTTCACCAACCGCAACACCACCTTCATGACCTGGAACCTCCTCCACCTGGCCCGGATGCTCAAGGACGCCGGCGGCATCCCCGCCCACGGCAACCAGCGCTCCGAATGGGACGCCGGCTGCCGCTTCGACTTCGAGAACCCCGAACACCGCTGAGAGGCTTGCACACCCCCTGCAGGTCCATCGGGAGCCCTGACGGGCCGAGCCCCGGCGGAGGGCGGGCCGTGGCGGCGCCGCCACGGCCCGCCCTCCGCCGGCAGGACGGTCAGCGGAAGCTGGCGACGGCCTCGTCCTCGTTGTCGAAGACCTCGAAGACGGTGATCAGCTGGGTGATGTGCAGGATGTCCCTGACCTTGGGGGGCAGGTTGGCCAGTTTGAGCTGCCCGCCATCACGGCTGGTGGCGGTGTAGGCGGAGACCAGCTCGCCGATACCGCTGCTGTCGATGCCGGTGACGTCGGCCAGGTTGAGGACGATCTTCCGCGTCCCGTCGGACAGCAGGTCGCGGACCGCCTCGCGGAGCTGGACGTCCCCGACGCCGATGACGATCTTGCCCTTGACGTCGACGATGCTGACGCCGTCCTGCTGACGGGTGGTGAACTGGGCCATGGATGCCTGCCTTCTGCGCGTTCGCTACGTGGTGATGTCGAGCACCAGGACCACGTCGGTGCCTGGCGGGTCGTCGCGGCGCACGATGCTGTGGCCGTCGGTGAAATGGCCGATCAGGGCGAGGCCGCGACCGGAGGGCGTGAGGTTGGGCGTCCGCGGGGGCGGTGGCGGGGTGAAGCCCTCGCCCTCGTCCCCGACCGTGACGGTCAGCCGGCCGCCTTCCACCTTCCAGCCGAGCCGCACGCGCTTGGCCCCGTCCCGCCGGTTGCCGTGCAGGACGGCGTTGGCGGTGGCCTCCCGGACGGCCAGCCCGAGCCGGTACCGGCCGTCCTCGCCGAGCCCGCACGCCTCGCCGACCTGCCCGGACCACGCCTCGGCGACATCCACGCTCGCCACCTCGGACGGCAACTCCACCTGCTGCGGCTCCACTTGACTCCCGGTCACCCGTACGTCGTCGACAACCCCGGCGAGCCTACGGGCGGTGTACGAAGATTCTCCGAACGGCACCCCGCCCATCATTCGAACGAGTGACGTCAGGGGACCGCCCGCACCGGGCACGGCCCCGTCAGGCCCGCACCCCGTTCCCGGCCCGTATTCCTCTCCCGGCCCGCCGGACCGGCTCGGCTCGCTACCCGATGTCATCCCTGCGCTCTGCCGCGTTCCGCACCCAACTGCGCGGCCCGGTCCCGTTCGCGGCACTCTCCGGGGGCGGCAGCGCACCGGAGCTCGCTCTGCCCCCTCGGGGCTGTGCCGTGCTGTCGCCCGGTCCCGGCCCGGCCCGCCCCCGGCCGGGGGCTCGGACGGTCCAGTGCGCGGGGCGTTTCTCGCAGAAGGCGCGGGTGCCTTCGGCTCCGGGTTCCGCGCCGCTGCCGGACGCTCGTCCACGGCCGTGGGTGCCGGACCGTATGCTCGGTCTCATGAGTGCCGCACAACCAGCTCGTCGGCGCGATGCCGCAGTGACGCGTGAAGCGATTCTCGCCGCCGCCGTCGTGGAGTTCACCGAGAACGGGTACGCCGGGGCCGGTGTTCGGCAGATCGCCGAGCGGGCGGGCGTGTCGGCGATGATGATCAACCGCTACTTCGGTTCCAAGCAGGGCCTGTTCGCCGAAGCGGTGGACCGGTCCTTCGGGCCGCCGACCGTTGTCGGGACCGAACGCCACGGCCTGACGCGCACCATGGCGCAGGCACTTGCCGAGAACACGGCGCACGGCACCGAACGCCTCGACCCGTTCCTCCTCGCACTGCGGTCCGCGTCCGACCCCGAAGCGGCGGACATCGTCCGGCAGGGTATCGAGGCCCACGTGGGTGCTCGCCTTGCGGGGCTGATCGGCGGCTCCGAGGCGGAGCTCCGTGCCCAGCTCGGGCTCGCCCTCACGGCTGGGACCTGGCTGTTGCGTTCCGTCGTCGGTACCCGGGCGCTGGCGGGGGTCGACAACGACCGGCTCGCGGAACTCCTGGCGGCCATGCTGGAGCCCATCACCGAGGAAGCCGTTTCCCGGCCCGCTCCGGGCTCCGGCGCTGCTGCGGGGTAGCCGGACGCGACGCCGTGGTCCGTCCGGTCCGGGTCGTCTGCCGGGTTCGGGGGGCTCCCGCCGCTCGGCCCCGGTCGCCGACCGGTTCGTCGGGGCCCGCATCAGCATGTGCACTCAGGACTCAGGAGGGTCGCCGGCGGGTGTCCCCGGGCTGCGGAGCGGGCTGCGGGATGCCGGGGCGGCAGCCTCTCCCCCTCAAGGAGGTCGGCCACGGAGACGCCGGGAAGGCGATGCCCGTGGTGACCGGGCAGGGCGGTGAGCCGGCCTCGGTGAAGTCGGGCATCGCGGGTGAGCAGGCCCGGACCGTCTCGTCTGCAAGGGCGCCCGCGAACCCGCCAGGGCCGTCCCCGCGTACGTGCCGCAGCCGGTCGGTGTCGACAGGGACGACTGCCGCCGGGTGCCGGCGGACGCGGGGCAGTGCACCGTCGACCGGTTCGAGCAGTCCCGGCCAGGCCGGAGGCATCCATGTATACAGGTGTAGACTTGGTGGTGCAGCGGCCGTTCCACCGGATCACCAGGGTGCGGGGCCGGTCGTGGAAGGGAAGCATCAGATGAACCTCGATCTCCTCCGCAAGCGGGCGTTGGTCACCGGTTCGAGCGCCGGCCTCGGCGAGGCCACTGCCAGGCTGCTGGCAGCGGAGGGGGCGGCTGTGGTGATCCACGGGCGCGACAAGGACCGGGTGGAAGCGGTCGCGGCATCGATCCGTGAGGCCGGCGGAACGGCCGACACCGCGCTCGGCGACCTGGCCACCGACGAGGGCGCCGCCGATGTCGCCAGGGCGGCGACTGCGGACGGCCCTGTGGACATCCTCGTGAACAACGCCGGCTTCTACCGTCACGTGTCGTGGGCGGAGGCGACACCGGCGGAGTGGAACGACACCTACAACGTCAACGTCGTCTCGGGGGTGCGGATGATCCAGCACCTGGTTCCCGCGATGCGCGAACGCGGGTGGGGCCGGGTCGTCACCATCGGCGGCGGCCTGGCCTCCCAGCCGATGAACACCCACCCCCAGTACAACGCCACCCTGGCGGCCCGCCACAACCTCGCGGTGTCGCTGGCCCGCGACCTCAAGGGCACGGGCGTCACGTCGAACGTCGTGTCGCCCGGCGCGATCCTCGTCGAAGCCACGAAGGAACTCGTCACGCAGATCGGGCCCGCCCGCGGCTGGGGCCGGACCTGGGAGGAGATCCGGCCGAACGCGGTCGAGGCCCTCATCCCCAACGACCAGGGACGGTTCGGTGAGCCCGACGAGATCGCGGCCGCGGTGGCGTACCTGTGCAGCACCTACGCCCAGTACATCAGTGGAGCAACGATCCGGGTGGACGGCGGGCTCATCCGCTCCGCCTTCTGAACCGGGCATCGTCCTTCCACCTGGACCCCTGCTCGACCTGTTCGACCTGCCGGCCGGGGAGTGCGTCTTCGCCGACGACACGGAATCCTGTCCGCCGCCCGCGGCCGAACCGGGCTTCGTCACCGTCCACGCGGTGCAGCCGGCCCGGACGACCGTCGAGCCGGAGGCCCTGCTCCGGCGGCTCACCCAAGTGGCCCGCTCAGGTGGCGAGGAAGGCCAGCAGGGCCTGGTTGACCTCCTCGGCGTGCGTCCACAGAAGACCGTGCGGGCCGCCCTCGACCTCGACGTAGGTGGCGGCGGGCAGAGCCCTGTGGAACGGCCGGGCGGTGGCTTCGACGGGCAGGATGCGGTCGGCTGTGCCGTGCAGGATGAGGGCCGGCACGTCGATCTTCGCGATGTCGGCGCGGAAGTCGGTCGGCCAGGTCAGCGGTGCGGCGGCGGCCGCGTGCGCGCCGCCGCTCGCGGCGGTGTCCCAACTGGCGCGCAGGGCCTCCTCGCTGATCCGGGTTCCGAGGTGGTCGTCCAGGTTGTAGAAGTCCCGGAAGAACGAGGTGTAGTAGGCGTACCGGTCGGCGGCCGCCGCCTGCGAGACACTCCGGAAGAACTCGGCGGGTGCCGCGCCGCCGGGGTTCTCCTCGGTCAGCAGGAGCCAGGGCTCCAGCGAGGCGAGGAAGGCCACCCGGGCGAGGCGGGCGGTGCCGTAGGTGCCCACGTAGCGGGCGACCTCGCCGGTGCCCATGGAGAAGCCGACCAGCACCGCGTCGTCCAGTTCCAGCGTCTCCAGGACCGTGTGCAGGTCGGCGGCGAAGGTGTCGTAGTCGTAGCCGGTGGTGGGCTGGGACGAGCGGCCGATGCCCCGGCGGTCGTAGGTGATGACGCGGTGGCCGGCCTCCAGCAGCGCCGCGGCCTGCTTCTCCCAGGAGCGGCCGCTGAGCGGGTAGCCGTGGATCAGCACGACGGGCCTACCGGCGCCGTGGTCCTCGTAGTACAGGTCGATGTCGGCGGAGTTCTGGCGGCCGACCGTGATGTACGGCATGGGTGCGTTCCTTCGGTGGACGGATCCCGGACCGTGCCGGGCGGTTGGGCGGTTGGGCGGTCGGGGTGGGTGATGCGGTGGCCGACCGGCTGCGGGGCACAGCGTGGCCGCCGCAGGTCGTCCGGTGGTCCCGAGGCGGCGGCCGGGGAACGGCCGCCGCCTCGGGGGCTCGACGACGGCCGGCGGCAGGAGGCCGGCCGTCGTGGGTGGCCTTGCCGCAGGCCGGCGCGCGGCCGCCCTGCGTGCCGCCCGGGTCAGCGGCCGGCCTTGGCCGCTTCCTCGATGACCCGGGCGACCAGGGCAGGGTGGGAGACCGCGACGGAGTGCGAGGCGGCCACCTCGGTGACGTGGGAGTGCGCGCGGCGGGCCATGTACAGCTGCGCGGCCGCGGGGATGTTGAGGTCCTGGGTGGTGACGATGTCCCAGCTCGGCTTCTCCTGCCAGGCGGCGACGGTGGCCTCCTCCGTCAGGGCGTTCTGGGCGATGGGCCGTTGGGCGGCGGCCATGACGGCGGCCTGGGCGGCCGGCACATCGGCGGCGAACTGGTGGCGGAACTTGTCCGCCCGGATGTACAGGTCGGTGGTGGCGGTGCCGCCGGCCGGGGTGTAGGTGACCGGGTTCAGGGCGTCCGGGAGTGTGGAGCCGGGGAACTTGCCGGTGAGTTCCAGCGCCGTCTCGCCCGGGGCCGGGAGGAACGCGGCCACGTAGACCAGGGCCTTGACCTGTGGGTCGTTCGCGCCGGCGGCGCTGATGACGGAGCCTCCGTAGGAGTGCCCCACGAGGACCTTGGGCCCCTTGATGCTGTCCAGGACGCTGCGCAGCACCGCGGCGTCGGCGGCCGGCCCGCGCAGCGGGTCGGCGGGGGCGACCACCGGGTATCCGTCCGCCCGCAGCCGTGTGATGACGCTGCTCCAGCTGGAGCCGTCGGCGAACGCGCCGTGCTCCAGGACGATGGTGGGCCTGGCCCGCTCGACGGTCACCGTGGGAGTGGTGGCGTTCGCCGAGCCGCCGATGGCGACCGAGCCCAGGACGACACCGGCCGCGACCGCCGGGACGACGGCCGTCGGAAACCACCGCTTGTGCCGATTGCTGCTACCTGCCATGGGAGAACCCCTTCCGGGTCGGATCGACATGTGGGGAGAGAAACCGCCTCGTGCCGTGCGTCGCACGGCCCACCGCTCCGCTGCGGGGCGGTGCTCGAGGGGGTCTGACGGGCTCCACCCTCGTCGCCGGGCCGGGGACCGGGGATCCGTCACATGACGGTCGGTTGCCGGGGCCCGCGTCGCCGGCTCCCTTACGTCACGACGTCACGCGAACCACCTGAGCCGTGCGGCGCCGTGGGCTGCGCATCGGCGGGCACTCCAGCGGGTGCGTCGGCGTCCGGTCGCCGCTTGTCGGGTCCGGCGGGGTACGGGTCGTGCGGCTGTGGGCCGCCGCCGCTGCTGCAGCTCCCCTGCCTCGGCGCCCACGGCCGCGAGGGCCCCGGGCGCCGGCCGGGGACGTCAGGGCTTCGGAGCGCCGTGGTGGTCCCGGTCCTGCCCGACCGTCAACTGACTGATGCGCCGGGGAGGCGGGCGGCCGAGAGTAGGTGACGCCGGGCTCGTCGCCCGCTCGCGGGGAGCACGCGCTGCTCTCCCGCCGGGGGCACCGGACGACAGCGGCTGCCACGAATACGCCGGCCCCGGACAGCGTGCCCCTGCTCACCGGCACAGCGGTCCCGCCGTGCTGTCGCGCCGTCCTGACGCACCGTTGACCCGGCCGGACCACCGCATCCCGTCCTGAGGCCTGTCCCGTCCCGTCCCACCCCGTTCGCCGTCATCGGCCGAGGGACCTGTGGCACGAACGCCCCCGCGACGGCATGACCACCAGAAGGAGAACGCCGTGAGAACCAGCAACCCGATCCTGTCCAGGCGGGCGTTCAGCCGCATCGACGCCCCGGGGACGGGGGTCGCGCGGCCCCGGACGGTCGGCCTGTCCGCGGGCGCACGGCGGCCCGGCGACCGGCCCGGGAGCCCCTACGCAGGGTTCGACGACCCGGGCCCCGCCGAGGAGGCCTCCGCCGGCGGCACGCCCATGACGCTGGACGACGTGGTGGTCCGTACCGCCGCGAGCCTGGGCACGGTGGCGCTGGCGGCGGTGCTCTCCTGGACCCTGCTGCCCGTGGACGAGACCGGCGTGGCCCGCTCGTACGCCATCGCCGTCGGCTGCGCGCTGGTGGCGTTCGTCCTGTCGCTCCTGCAGACGTTCAGGCGCACGCCGTCACCGGCGCTGATCCTCGGCTACGCGGCCTTCGAGGGCGTCTTCGTCGGTGTCCTGTCCGATGTCACCTCGACGTACATCGCCCCCGGGGTCGTCGTCCAGGCGGTGCTCGGCACCCTGACGGTCTCGGCCGGCGTACTGATCGCCTACCGGATGCGCTGGATCCGCGTCACCGCCCGGTTCTCCGGCTTCGTCCTGGCCGCGGCGACGGGATTCGTCCTGCTGACCTTCGCCGACCTGCTGTTCTCGGCCTTCGGCGGCGGGAACGGGCTCGGCTTCGACAGCGGCGGCCCCGGCATCGCCTTCGGCGTCGTCGGGATCGTCCTCGGTGCCTGCTTCCTGGCCCTGGACTTCCGGCAGGTGGAGGACGCCGTGGCGGAGGGCGCCCCGCGCGAGGAAGCGTGGCTGGCCGCCTTCGGGCTCACCCTGACCCTGGTGTGGATCTACCTGGAGGCGCTCCGCGTGCTGACGCTGCTGCGGGGTGACGACTGACGGGTCTGCCACCGGCGCCCTGCTGGCTGCGCCCCGGTGTCCCGGACGAGGGCGACCGCCCGCGCGTAGTAACCGCCTTGACAGGTGACGGCAGTCCATGGAAAAGTCGTCACCTGTCAAAGCGGTTACTTACTTGAAGGAACGTCCACCATGCCAGTCGTCCGCATCCACCTCGTCTCCGCGCTGAGCCCGTCGGCCGTACGGGAGGTGCTCACCGACTTCGGCCCCTCCCGCCCGCAGGCCTGGTCCACGATCGACGCCGAACACTTCACGGTCCACGACCTGGGCGCCCACTGGGCCGAGGTGACCGAGGGGACCGCCGCGGCCTGGGAGCGCGCCCGCTACGAGTGGGCCCCCGACGGCGACACCGTCACCGTCACGACGCTCGACTCGAAGCTCTTCGGCGCCGGCGGCGGCTGGGTCTTCCGGATGACCCCCGAGGGCGACGGCACCCGTGTCGACGTGGAGCTGACACGACGCCCCCGCGCGCTCAAGGGAAAGATCCTCGCCTCGCTGCTCCCCGTCGTCGCCCCCGCGGCCCTGCGCAAGTCCCTGGCCGGGCCGCTGCAGGCTAGGTGAGGGGGCCGGCCGCACGGTCGGCGGTGCGGTGGCCGGCCGGCATCCGCCGACCGTCCGGTGTGCAGCACATCCTGACGCACATGTGAGTGGTCCGGGGAGTGCTGTCGCCCCCGGGAGCCGGCGGATGGCCGGACCGAGCGGCCGGGCAGGCACATGTCCGTCCGGGGCGCCGGGCTGGTCAGCTCACACGTGTGCCGGGTAGGTTGTCCGGCAGGAAGGGAAACTGCCTGCCAACCGCCTGCCTGCTGCCTGGTCCCGGTGCGGCGGCGTGGAGGAGGGTTGTGCCGGTAGGAACGCGGACACCCTGCACACGTCCGTACGGTGCCGGGCGGAGCCGGCCCGCGGGCCCGTCCCGCCGGGAGCCGGGGAGTGCGGGACGCGCCCCGACCGGGCGTCCCGCAGCAGGCGGTCGCAGTATCCGAAGGCCCGGGGCGCACCCCGGCCCGTCCGGGGAAGGGAGCAGGTGGTGGAGTCGCTCGCGTCGCCCATCGTGGGCCGGGAAGCGGAGGAATCGGTTCTCTCCTCGTTCGTCACCTCGCCCGGGGGCCAGGCCCTCGTGGTCAGGGGCGAGACGGGCGTGGGGAAGAGCGCGTTGCTGAAGCACGTCGCCGAGCAGGCGGCGGGAGCGGGGTTCCGGGTGGTCCGGGCGGTCGGTGTCGAGGCGGAGTCGAACCTGCCCTTCGCCGGCCTGCACCAGCTGCTCCATCCGCTGCTCACGCACGCCGAGCAGCTGGACGGCGTCCACCGGGTCGCCTTCGACGTGGTGTTCGGGCGAAGCCGGGCGGAGGCCCCGTCCGTCATGACACTGGGCACCGCGGTCCTGGACCTGATCACGGTCGCGGCCGCGCAGTCGCGCCTGCTGCTGGTCCTCGACGACGGCCAGTGGTTCGACGCGGCCAGCACCGCGGTCTGCGGCTTCGTGGGCCGTCGTCTCGCCGGCAGCACCGTGAAGCTGCTCGTCGCCATGCGCCCCGAGGCGTCCTCGGGCTTCGAGTCGGCCGCCCTGCCGGTCCTCCCGGTGCCACCGCTGTCCGAGCCCGCCGCGACCCGCCTGCTGGACACACGTCATCCGGGTCTGGACCCGAAGGTCCGCCGCCGGGTCCTGGAGGAGGCCCGGGGAAACCCCCTGGCGCTGCTGGAACTCCCGTCCTACCTCGGCGCCGACGCCGTCGAGCACACCTTCGGCATGCTGTCCGGGTACGGGCTCGTCCCCCTTCTCGACCGGTTCCAGCAGGTGTACGGGGCGCGCATCGCGGCGCTCGGACCGGCCCTGCGGGCGGAGCTCCTGCTCGGAGCGCTGGACGGTGTCGACGCCGGGGCGGTCACCGGCCTGCCGGGGTCCGCGCGGTACCGCATGCGGGACGTCGACGAGGCGGTGGCGGCCGGCCTGCTCGACCTCGACCCGGGCAGCGGGGAGTTCGTGTTCCGGCACCCCCTGGTGCGGTCGGCGGTCGTCCGGTCGGCCGCCCCGAACGCCCGCCGTGCCGCCCACGGCACCCTGGCGCAGGTGCACCGCAACGACATCGAACGCGGGCCACGCACCTGGCCGCCGCGACGGTCGACCCGGACGAGGGCGTGGCCGCAGCCCTGGAGGAGGCGGCCGCGTCAGCGACCCGGCGAGGCGGTGCCGCTGCCGCGGTGACCTGGCTGACCCGCGCGGCGGAGCTGAGCGAGACCCGCGAGGACCGGTCCCGCCGACTGGCGAACGCCGCGTTCGTGGCCGGGCACGCCGGACTGCTCGACCGGGCCCAGCGGCTCCTCGACACCGACCGCGGGCCGAGCGAGAGCGAATCGGCGGCTTCGGTCCTGGTCTCCGCCTACACGGCGCTCTACGAGGACGGCGACGTGCGGTCCTCGCACCGGCAGCTGACGGCGGCCGTCGAACGCAGGTGCGGCAGCGGGACGGCCGGGCCGGACGAGGAACTCACCAGGCTCGTCAACCTCCTGCTGGCCATCAGCCAGTACGCCGGCGACCGCGACGCCTGGCAGCGGACCCACCGACTGCTGGACTCGCTGGGCGACCTCGTCCCTCCGACGTCGCGGATCTACCAGGACGCCTGGAGCGATGTGGTCCGCCGGGGCCACGGCGTCCAGGAGCGCGTCGCCGCGGCGTACGCCGCCTTCCCGCACCTGGACCCGTGGGACATCACCCGGCTCGGCGTCGCCGCGTACCACGTCGACACCCTGGGCGACCACCGCACGCATCTCGCCCGCAGCGTGGAGCGCGAACTGCTGACCGGAGCCGTGGTGAACGGCATGACCATGCTGCACCTGATCATGCTCGACCAGATCGCCTCGGGCGACTGGGAAGCGGGCGAGGAGACGGGACAGCGTGTGCTGGAACTGACCACCGCGCACGGCAACGTGCTGTTCGCCCACCACAGCCGGGCCTACCTGGCGCTCCTCGCCGCCCTGCGCGGCGACCTCGGCCGGGCCCGCGAGCTGCAGTCCGCCGTCGACCGCTGGGCCCGCCCCCGCAGGATCGGCTTCCTCACCCAGATCGCCGACGCCGTGGCAACAGCGGTCGCCCTGAGCGAAGGGGACTACGAGAGCGCCTACCTCTGCGCGACCGGTATCACCCGGCCCGGCACCTTCGAGCCCGGTGCCCATCAGGCCTCGCGCACCCTGCTCGACCTGGTCGAAGCCGCCCTGCACACCGGCCGGGCCGGGGAGGCCCGCGAACACGCCCTGGCGGCGCAGGTGGCACACCTGCCGGACGTCTCACCCCGCCTCGCCCTGGTCACCTTCGGGGCGCTCGCGATGACGGCCGAGGACGACGACCGGGCGGCCGAACTGTTCCAGCGGGCCGAGACGCATCCCGGCGCCGCCGACTTCCCCTTCGAACGGGCACGCATCCGCCTCGCGCACGGCGGCCGCCTGCGCCACAGCCAGGGCCCCAGGGCCGCACGGCAGCTGCTGGGCCAGGCCGCCGAAGCCTTCGAACAGCTCGGCGCCCGTACCTGGGCCGAACGGGCCCACGCCGAACTGCGCGCCTGCGGGGCGCCCGCCCAGCACCGTTCCACCAACCCGGCGACGCTGACCTGGCAGGAGCACCGGATCGCCGACCTCGCCGCCCGCGGTCTGACCAACAAGGAGATCGGGGAACGGACACACCTGTCCCCGCGCACCGTCAGTTCCCATCTGTACCGGGTGTTCCCGAAGCTGGGGATCACCACGCGGGCGGCCCTGCGCGACGCCCTGGCGGCCGTCCCGGGCGACGCCGGAGCGGGATCGTAGACGGGTTCCGGGGGGAGCCCCCGCGGCCCGGTGCGCTCCGCGGCCCGGCGCGCTCCGGGCCCCCGGAGGTGCTATCCGGCCGAACCGCCGGAAGCCCCGGGCCGGCGGGCACCGCCGTCCAGGGTGTACATCACCGACCGCTCCTCCTTGTGACGCTGCACCCGGCCCTTCGCGACCAGCGACTCCAGGGTGTTCCGCACGACCTGCGGGGTCGGCTCCCGGGCCGGGTGCTTCGCCATGAGTTCGTCGCGCAGGTCCTTCGCCAGGCGCGGCTCGCCGTACCCGGCGAGCAGCTCCAGGAGGATGTCCCCCAGCAACGGCCGCTGCGCCTGCCCCTTCCGGTCGGCCCGCGCGGCACCCGTACGTGATGCCGCCGCGCCGGGTGCGGACTTCGCGCGCCGCTGCGGCCGGGCGGGCACCGGCTCGTCCTGGGCCTGCTCCGGGAGGGGGGAGGGCTCCGCACCGTCCTGGTAGTGCTCGGCCAGCGTCATGATGTCGATCAGGAGCGCCTCCTCCTGCTGCAGCGACTTGAGCTGCCCGGTCAGGTCCTGCTGCCGGCGGCGGTTCTCCTCCAGATCCGACGCGGCCTGTGCGACGTACCGCGATCGGAGCGTGGCGGTTGACTGGCTGGTCACAACCGGTCACTCCTCCGTACATTGGATGGGCTGCGCATGTCTCCACGCCGGGGTCCAGGACACCTGGACGGGTGTCGAGGCGGTGAGCACGTCGGGAAACGTGGTCCGCCACCGTACCGCCCCGGGCACCGCCCACCGGGGAACATGCCCCGACGTGTGTCGGTGAATCGTCGGCGGCGACCATCCTGGCACATCTCCCGACCACCCGTGCCGGTGCGCGGGATCCCGGGCCGGTCCCCTCGCGGACCGGCCACCGGCTCCGCACCGGCCTGACGGCCGTCAGTCGGAGCGGACCTCGGGCGACTCGTGCAGGGCGGCGGCCCAGGAGTCCCAGTCCACGTCCCGCAGCTCGGCACCGGCGGGCACCTGCCGGTAGGTGCCCGCCAGCCACCGGACCAGCGGGGGGAGGGGGAGTTCGAACAGGGCCATCCCGTTGCGGTGGTTGAGCTGCAGGCGCACGGTCCGTGCCCCCTCCGGGCCGACCGGCCAGATCTGCACGTCCCCCAGGCCGCCGAGCACGGACAGGCCCTGGTCCAGCAGATCCCGCCCCAGCACCCAGGGGATGCGGCCCTCCGGCGCCACGAAGGTCACCGTGACGACCAGCGCGGCGGCCGGGTCGAACCGGAACTCCGCCCGCAGCGATCGCCGCTGTCCGCAGAAGCCCACGAGCTGGTGGATGTCCAGGGACAGCGGGCCGGGAGGGGCCGCCGGGTACCCGCTCGCTCCGGGCTGGTCGTCGCTCATGCCGCATGGTCCTCTCGAATGACGGTGGCTGGCGACGCCTACTCTCGACGCCCCCGCCGCGGCACACATCCGTAAGTTGACGGTCAGTTCCACCCGTACCGCCCGGCACCGGTGACACACGTCGGGGTCCGGCTCCGGGGCCGCCCGGGCCCGCCGCGTGCGCCCTGCCGGATGCGCCCGCCGGACGGGCCGCAGGCAGGGCGCGTCCGAACCCGGTCGCTTTCAGTCATTCGACTGATCCCCCACGAAGCACCCTCCAGCAAGCTGGGGTGGCGGCCGCATCGGTGCAGGCCGCCATCAGGATCGGAGGACCAGTGGTGATCCGTACTCCCGTCGTGTTCATCCACGGCGCGTGGCTGCACGCACGGTCGTGGGAGTCCTGGACGGCGTGCTTCGCCGGACACGGCTACGCCACCTGCGCGCCGGGATGGCCCGGCGAAGCGCCCACCGCGCGCGAGGCGCGCGAACGTCCGGACGCCGTTCCCGACCTCGGTCTGGACGACCTGACCGAGCACTTCGCCGAGGTCGTACGCTCCTTCGACGTCCCCCCGGTGATCGTCGGGCACTCGGTCGGCGGACTGGTCGCCCAGCACCTGATCGGGGCCCGGCTGGGGCAGGCGGCGGTCGCCATCGCCCCCGCGCCGATCAACGACATCGCGGTGCACACCCGCCCCGGGGCCGCCGCCGAGCGGTCCCGGGCCCCGGTCCTGCTCTCCTCCGAACGCTTCCGCGACGTGTTCGCCAACGCCGTCGGCGCCGACGAGTCCGAGCGGCTGTACGAGAGGTACGCGGTGCCCGTCCCGCGCCGCCTGCTCGACGACCTCAGGTGCGACGGCCGTCCCCGCAGCCCGAGCGCCCTCGTGGACACCGGCAACACCGGGCGCGGCCCGCTGCTGCTGGTCTCGGGCCAGGAGGACCTGCTGGTCCCCGATGCCGTGACCCGGACCGCGTACAAGGAGTACGGCGACTCCACGGCCCTGACGGACCTCAAGCAGTTCGCCGACCGGGGCCATTCGCTGGTCGTGGACAGCGGCTGGCGGTTCGTCGCCGACCACGTGCTCGGCTGGCTCGACCGACGAGGCGTCCGGCCCACCGGCCCCGGCCCCGGCCGCCGCTGACCGGGCCCGGTGGTGCGGACCGGCCCGGTGGTGCGGACCGCCGGGGCCCCGGCGGCGTCCCCAGGCCCTGACCGTCGCTCCCCTCGGCGGCGGTGCCCGGCGCGTCGCGCAGCGCCGCCGCGCGGGTCGTGATGCCGGGACCGGCCGTGCCCCGGCCCCGGGTCACGGTGCGCCGACCCCCCGCAGCAGGGTGGCGACGACCAGGTCGGCTGCCGGTCCGGCCGCGAGCTCCGGTTCCTGCCGGGCCGCCAGGTGCATGAGCTCCGGCAGCAGGGCCGCGGCCCAGCCTGCCGGCAGGGAGGCGCGGAGCATGCCTTCGTCGGTGGCGCGGCGCAGGAAGGCGTCGACCTTGGCGACGGCGACGTCCCGGCGTTCACGGCTTTCCTGGTCGGCGAGCATGCGGGTGAGGTCCACCGGCCAGGTCCGGTTGACCTCGATGATGTTCTCCACGTAGCGGTGCAGGGCGACGGCGACGGGGGCCTCGCGCAGGCGGGCGTCGGCGATGGCGTGCTCGACGGCCTCCAGGCGGGCCGCGTAGACGGCCGCGAGGAGTTCCTCGCGCGAGGCGAACCGCCGGTACACGGTGCGCCGGTCCACCCCCGCCTGCGCGGCGATGGCGGAGATGCTGGCACCCGGGTCGGCGGCCAGCATCCGCGCCCCGGTGGTCAGCACAGCCTGGATGTTCCGCGCGGCATCAGCTCTCACAGCGGGAAGTCTACCCGCTGGTGTGCAGCCTCCGGCCGCAACCACCTCGGAGAGGAGGCACCAGCAGATACAGACGTGTCAGGCCTGTGGCAGTAGGCCCGCGGGCGACAGCCGCCCCGCGCCTGCCGGCCGTCGGCCGTCGGCCTCACCTGTTCCGCCGATCCCCGCGGTGTGCCGATCCGCGCCCGGACGAGCCGCCGCCGGCATGACCTACTCCGCCTCACGGTCACGTGACTGATGTCGCGTGCCGCCCCCGTGGGCGACAGTCGTGGCTGACGAAGTCGCTCTGCAGAAGGGGAACCCGCCATGGACGGCGAACAGTACGGCCTCCGGGAGCGCCGCACGGGGCCCCGCGACGTGCCGGTGCTGACCCTGCTCGTCAAGCGGGTGCTGGACGGCTGCGCCTGGCGGCCCGTCCGGGCGGAGTTCCGCTTCGACCCGGCCGCCCCCATGATCGTGTCCGTGACCCTCGCACCGGCCCGCGGGCCGAGCGTCCTGTGGCGGATCGGCCGGGAGCTGCTCCACCAGGGGCTCTTCGAGGAGAGCGGCGAAGGCCACGTGCAGGTGCGGCCGGCTCCGGGCCAGGAGGGCGGGATCGCCTTTCTCCTGCTGGCGTCGCGGCAGTCCAGCGCCGTGCTGGAGCTGCCCGTGCCGGCCCTGGCGGAGTGGCTCGAAGGAACCTACGAGATCGTGCCGGCGCAGACCGAGGGCGAGTCCCTGGACTGGGACGGGTTCATCTCCGGGTTGCTCGACGAACCCCGTCGGCGGGCGGAGAACTGACGACCGCCGTGGACGGACCGGTGCGGGCGTGACCGACCTGCGCATCGCCGTCCCTCCTGCGCTCTCGCCGCACGTCCCGCGCGGGGCGCACGTCGTTCGACGGGTGGCGACGGGCCCCGCGGGTGTGCGGACCGGCCACCCGCCTACGCGGACGTCGACCGGACGAACGCCCGCACCGCGGCCGCGAACGCGTCCGGCTGCTCCAGGTGGCCGAAGTGCCCGCTGTCCTCCAGTACCGTCAACCGGGACTGCGGGACCAGCGCGTGGAGTTCCTCCGCCCACCGCGGTCCGCAGATGACGTCGTGCCGGCCGACCAGGACCAGGGTGGGAACGCCGAGCGTGGTGAGCCGCTCCCGGTCGTCGATGACGTCGGGTTCCCCGTTCTCGTCCAGGGAGGAGATGTAGCTGCAGGCCACCCCGGCGCGAAGGTCGCGGAACTCGTCCTCCCGGTCCCAGTAGCGGGCGAAGTAGACCGGCATCAACGCCCGCAGCGCATCGGTGGTCCTCTCGTCGTCGGTGAGGCTTCCGACCGTCCGGAGTCCGGCCAGGGCCGCGGGGAGTCCGGGCCGGCCCTCGTTCCGGGCCGCGAACTCCTGGACCCGGGCACCGGCCTCGGCCATGTGCTCCGCGCCCGTCACCGGCGCGCTCTCGTACAGCACCAGGCCGCGCAGCCGGTCGGGGTGGTGCAGCGCGAAGTACTGTGCGACGAAGCCCCCGTGGGAGTGCCCCAGCAGGAACACCGGCGGCAGCGCCAACCGGTCGAGCAGGCCGATCAGGCTGCGTGCGGAGCGCTCGCGGGTGTAGCCGTCCGGGTGCGAGGGCAGCCGCTGCGAGCCGCCGGTGCCCAGCGGCTCGACGTACACCATGGTCAGGAACTCCTCCAGGGCGGGTGCCCGGAGGTAGTCCCAGGTCACTCCCGGTCCGCCGGGCACGGCCAGGCAGACCGGCCCCGACCCGTACACGTGGTAGCGCTGCGTCAGGCCGTCCAGCAGGACCTCGTGGGCTCCGGGGGACAGCGGGCCGGGCGGTCGGTTCGTCATCGGGTTCCTCCAGGGGTGCGCGCTTCTCCGAACACCTGCAAGACGCTTGGCCTCGGGCGGAGTTCGACCGGGAGGAAGTGATACGTGTCACGCTGCGGGCACACCTGCCGCCGTCACGGGCGCGGCGCATGGAAGAGCCGCAGCTGGTGCATCCGGGCGCCCTTCATGGACATCAGCCACGCGACGGCCGGCGGGCAGTGGTCAGGGTCGTCCGGGGGGTTCACCAGGTCCATCTCCCAGATGACGGTGTCCCGGCCGGCGACGGCGCTCACGAAACGCTGTCGCACTCCCGCCTCCAGGTCGGCGGCCATGCCCCGGATCAGGAAGTCCCGGTCGCCCACCCTGTGCCGGCCCGCGTAGTAGCCGACATCCGCCGTCCACCGCTCGGCCGCGAGCTCGGCGAGACGACCCTGCTCCGCCGCGGCCAGGGTCTCCGCCGCCGCCTCGGCGCTCTCCCGGGACAGGGCGCGGACGTCGGCGTGCACCGCGTCCGCGGTCGCCGTCATCGCCGCCGCCAGCCTGCTCCTGGCCTCGTTGAGCCTGCTGCGGACCGTGCCCACGGGCACTCCGTACAGCGTGGCCATCTCGTCGTAGGAGGGGGTGCGCGGACTGAAGTGCCGCAGCAGCACCGTCGTGCGCAGCACCGGGGACAGCTCGTCGATCGCACACCACAGCCAGTCCTGCATCGCGTGCCGGTCGATGGTCTGCTCGGGGCCGGCTCCCGCCGTGAGCCCGGCCAGGTCGGGAAGGTCGGGCAGCGGCGCCGGGGGAGGGGCCGAACGCAGCCGCGTTCTGCAGACGTTGCGGACGATAGCCCGCAACCACGGGCCGACGGACTCGGGTTGCCGGAGGTCGCCGATACGTCGCAGGGCGATCAGCGACGCGTCCTGGACGGCGTCGTCCGCGTCGGGCGGGTTGCCCAGGAGGCTCATCGCCACGGCGCGCATCCCGGCCCGGTGCCGTTCGAGCAGCGCGCCGAGTGCGGCGGCCTCGCCGTTGCGCGTGTCCAGCACGAGTTCCACGTCGGACGGATTCTCAGATGACACACTTTTCACCC
This sequence comes from Kitasatospora sp. NE20-6, assembly GCF_045862635.1. Classification (NCBI taxonomy): domain Bacteria; kingdom Bacillati; phylum Actinomycetota; class Actinomycetes; order Kitasatosporales; family Streptomycetaceae; genus Kitasatospora; species Kitasatospora sp. NE20-6. The sequence goes on along the minus strand of NZ_BPRL01000068.1, from coordinate 745 downwards.
GCTCAGCGTAGACGTGCCGAAAGGCACATGTGTGTCGCCCGGACCCGGACACGTGTGACCGGACGGGCCGCCGCCGTGCCGCCGCCGGGCCGGCGCCGTGCCGCCCTGGACCCCGGCGGGAGGGTGTCGACGACCGGGGCGGCGGTTCCGGCGGCACCGGAACGGATCTGCCTCCGCGCGGCGTCGCGTACCGCCCACGGGAACGGCGGTGCGGGCCGCTCCGTCGCGACGGCTCCCGGGCGGGGTTGCGTCGCGCCGCCAGATGTACCTCGACGATGGCGACAAGCTGCTTAAAACTGGCAGCAATGTCAGAGCTGTCGATTTAAGTGCTACATTGATGTGACAGTAATCGAGAGGCTGTGGGAGCGAGACATGATCACGTACGACCGGCTCTTCATTGCGGGTGTCTGGAGCGAGCCGAGTGGGGCGGGGTTGCTGGAGATCCGGTCCCCGCACGACGGGGTGGTGATCGGCCGGGCTGCGCAGGCTCTGCCGGCGGATGTCGACCGGGCGGTGGCCGCGGCCCGGGCGGTTTTCGAGGAGGGTGTCTGGCGTGGGACGCCGCCGCTGGAGCGGGTGGCGGTGCTGCGGCGCTTCAATGCCCTGCGGGAGGAGGGGGCGGAGCGGATCGCCGGTCTGATCGCGGCGGAGAACGGTTCGGCGGGCTGGTTCACCCGGGCCGGGCAGTCGGGTCTGACCCGGCAGGCGGAGGCCTATCTGAAGGCGGCGGAGGAGTTCGGGTGGG
>NZ_BPRL01000067.1:0-64935 GCF_045862635.1 Kitasatospora sp. NE20-6 | reverse complement strand
GGTGCCGCCCGCCCCCGCGACGCCGGCCCGGCCGCCGGGCCGGGGCACGCCGCCGCCCACACCGCAGCCCACGCCGCCGGCTACCCAACCGGCCGCCGGGCCGGGCACGCAGCCGCCGGCCGCGTCGGCGGCGCCGCCCGGAGCGCGGGCAACGCGCCGCGGAACCGGGAGGCTGCGCCACTGGCGGCTGCCGGTGGCCGCAGTGGTTCCCTGTCTCCTGCTGGCCGGCGTCGGGTGGTGGTTCTGGCCGCAACAGCCGACGGGCCTCCCTCCGCACATCGCCGAGGGGACCGTCCAGGCGGACCTCCTCAGCGCCGACGGCGTCAGCCGGCTGGCCGGCACGACGGTGGTGGCCGGGCCCCAGTCGAACCGGCCCCACGCCCCGCTCGCCGTGGCCCCGTCGGGATGCGCCACCGCCGCCGGACCGACGACGCAGTCGGTCTACGGGCAGGCGTGGAAGGCGTTCCTCTCGGCGACCTACCAGGACGCCGCAGGCTCGGGCAGCTACACCGTCAACCAGGTGATCGGCGTGTTCCCGGACAGCGGGAAGGCGGCCGCGGCCTTCCGCACGCTCACCGACGGCCTCACCACGTGCCCGTCCTCGACACTCACCGACCAGGCCGGACGCACGTCGAAGTGGACCTACGCGGCGCACCCCGCCACCGAGGTCGCGGTGGCGTGGACCGCGACGCAGGGCGACACCGCGAACTGGGCCTGCTACCACCAGGCCAGGGTGAAGGGCGCCAGCCTGATACAGGCCTCCGTCTGCCAGGCCGGTGACGGCGGGCCATCCGCCTTCATGATCGCCGACGAGCTCACCGGCAAGGTGACCGGATGACCGCGCCCGCGCGCAAGGCGGCCGCGCGCCGTCGGCGGCCGCTTCCCCGGATCCTGCACCTCGTGCTGATGGCACTCCTGGCACAGATCGCCGCCGTGGGGGTCCAGACGATTGCGTCGACCGACGCCGCGGCGGTCACGGCCCAGGCGGGCACGCTCGCCCCCGTTCCGCTGGTCACGCCCCGGGGGTTCGAGGCCGCCCTGGCGACCCTCCTGGTGGAAATCGACGACGCGAACCGGCAGGCGGCGCAGCTTGCCCAGCAGGGGAAGGACGTGGTTGCCGAGGCGGAGCGGATCACCAGGGAGGCCGCCGCGATCCGCGACAGCAAGGCGGCGCTCAACGCCAGGGTCGCCGTGGTGAACCAGGAGATCAGCGCCCACAACGAGCGCGCGAAGGCCGTAGAGGGTGAGATCACCGCCCACAACGCCAAGCGGCGCACGTTCCGACTTCCCGAAGAGGCGGGCCCTGCCGCCGCCTACGACGACGAGGCACGCCAACTGGAGTCCGAACGGAATCAGGAAAACGCCGTCGAGGACAAGATCCAGGGCGAGCAGAACCAGATCCGGCAGGAGGCCTCCCAGGTCGACACCAGGTCCTCCCAGCTCGACGCCGCCTCCAAGAACAACGACACGAAAGCCTCCGACCTCAAGACGAAGGAACAGCAACTCCAGTCCCGGGACCAGCAACTGCTTGCGCAGATGGCACAGGCGATCCAGAGCCTCGCCTCCGTTCCGTCGAACCCGGCAGCCGCCATGGACCAGGGCGGTGACGCGCCCGCTCCGGCCCCGCACCCCGGCAACCGGTCGGCCGGCCAGGACGAGGACACCGGTGACAGTCCCTACCGGCAACCCCGGACCGCCGCACTGACGCAGTACGCGAAGCAGCACGGCACCACCGTCGACACCCGACCCGGCACGGCGTACCTGACGCCCGACGCCGTCCGACGGCTCACCCCCGCGCAGGCAGCCACCCTCGGCAGCCCGTCCATCAGCTACGACGGCCTGGTCCGCAAACCCGACGGCCACTACACGGCGCTACGGGCGCAGGCCCCGGCCACCACCACTTCCCCCACCCCCACGCCGGTCCCGGCCCCGGGGGCCCTCGGCTCCGGCGGTCTGATCGCGTACCGCAACGGCGAACAGCTCCCCGTCGACGAGGTCACGACGGTGGACGAAGCCCCCGCCTCTCCGGAGCCCTCCCCGGGACCCAGCAACCCGGCATCCGGGGGCTCCTCGGACTCCGCCGCGGGACACGGCGACCCGGCCCCCGGGGGGAACGGCGACCGGAGGGTCAGCGCCTGCAAGGACCTGAAGCCGTCGAGTGCCACGGACCTGAAGGGCGGAGGATGGGTCGACTACCTGCCGTCGGACGCCCACGGCCGCAACCGGGGGATCCGGGCATGCCTCGAAGGGAAGCCCGACCGCTTCCGGGGTCAGGACGCGGCCGGCAACATCCGGGGCTGGACCGATGCTCAGGCGCGGGCCACCGCTCTCGGGCTCGACCTGGACACAGACATCGCCCGCTGCCACTCCGTGCCGCGGATGGCCGGCGGAACGGCGGACGAGAGGAACCTGACGCCGTGCTTCCAGCGGGGGGCCAACATCAACCAGGCGACCGGCGGCACCATCACCAACAGCATGCGGACCTTCGAGACCAGGGCCGGGAGAAGCATGGACGGGGGCTGCGTCCTGTACAGCGTGCGTCCGCAGTACAACAGCGCCGGCAGCACCATTCCGAGCAAGTGGAACATGGCGCTCTACGCGTGGGACGCCACCACCGGGGCGTACCGGGACTTCGCGTCGACAGCCGTGGACAACGCCATGTACGGCCCGGCCGGACTTGTGTACCTGGGAACCTAGCCTCCGGCGGGAACGGACGGACGACGGGAGTGGACATGAACGTCGAGGAGATGCTGGACCGGCTGGGGGCGGTGATCGGGCCGCCGCCGGAGGGCGGGGTGGTGCCGGTACCGTGGGAGCTCGGGCCTGAGGTGATGGGTTTTCAACTGCCTTCGGACTACCGAGCGTTCGTCGATCGGTACGGGAAGGTCAGCATCAGCGGCGAGCTGCACGTCTGCACGCCGTCGGCGGCGCCCGGCCCCAAGGCCGAGCAGCCGCTCGGCTTCGAGGGGTTCCTGTACTACACGACGGAGCCCTACGGGTACTGCGGCATGCTGGCCCAGGCCTACGCGGACGGGGACCACGAGGAGTGCCCGTACCCGCTGTTCCCCGCCGAGGGCGGACTGCTGAAGTGGGCCAACAACTGGAACTCCGACCAGTTCTTCTGGCTCACCCGGGGCCCGGACCCGGACCGGTGGCCGATCGCCGCCAAGTTCGACTCCCTGCTGAAGTGGGACCTCTTCGAGGGCGGCTTCCTGGAGTTCCTGCTGGCGGCGGTGACGAAGCAGTACCCGTACTACAGGGACGTCGTCCCCGGCGGGGTGCAGGAGGTCGGCGACGGCCGTTCCTACCGCCCCCGGGGCGACTGGTCGAAGCGGCTGTGGCAGTGAACCCACGGGCAGGACGCCTGCCCGTGGGTTCCGCGGCACCCGCCCGCCGCACTGGTGCAGCAGCCGTTCGCGCCGCTGCCCGCGATCAGGCGACGAAGTTCTTGTCGATGAGCATCTGCAGGACGTTGACGTGGAGGTCGGGGAAGTCCATCGGGACGATGCCGTAGCGGGCGACCCGGCCGGTGCGGGCGTTCAGGTACGGGTGGACGGACTGGTCCATCAGCGTCTGTTCGGCGGTCCTGGGCCACAGGCCGCCGGCGTAGCTGAGGAAGTTGACGTACATCTGCGGGGAGCCGGGGTCGGCGGTCGCGGCGTCGAACTGCTGGGTGATCGCCCGGCCCTTGACCCGCAGCGGGAACAACTGGTCGGTCTGCCAGAGGTCCTGGGTGCGGAAGTACTGGTTCGTGCCGCTGGACCACTGGATCAGGCCCCGGTCGTCGGCGAAGTCGGCGAGCAGCACGATCCGTCCGCGGGCGGCGCCGAGGGTGGGCCAGCCGTAGAGGTGGAAGAGGCCGCGGTACCCGAGGTCGTCGAGGTAGTGGTCGACCCGGCGGCGGAACTCGGCGGCGTCCAGGGCCTGGCCGCCCGCGTTCTCGTTCTTGAGCCGCATGACGAGCGTCTCGCCCTGATGGGCCGTCAGGAAGGCGCGGCACTGGTCCAGGACGTCCTGGAGGCGGACGTGCTGGTAGGCGTCGGAGTGGTAGATGCCGAGTTCGTCGGCCGTTCCCTGCAGGCCGTTGCACCGGATGTCGAGGAACCGGACGCCCTGGGTGAGTTGCTCGGGGACGCCCCAGTTCTGGGTGTGGGACCACTCGGTGCCGTGGGCGGGGTCGGTGCAGCAGGAGTCGTGGGTGCCGGGAATGGTCAGGTCGAGCAGGGAGCGCTCCGGCGCGAGGTGTGACATCCAGTCGGCGGGGGGTTTCCCGCCGGGCGTGCCGGCGGAGCCGACTGCCGCGCGGGCGGCGGGAGTCGGGAGGAGGCCGCCGAACGCGGTGGCGACGGCGGCGAGGGCGCCGCGGGTCAGCAGCGTGCGGCGTGCGATGGCCATGGGATTCCCCTGGGGTTCGGTCGACCCTGCCCGTATGTTGACCCGTTCATGCCCAGTCTGTTCCGGGGGTATGCGGCGGGACGCCCGCACTTCGGGCGGCACCTGACCGCAGCCTGTGGCTCCACCATGGTCCGCGAACGCCGCAGCGAGCACCTGGGCCTCGACGTCCGGCTCGCCGACGTCCGCCTCGACGGGCAACCGGTCGAGGGCGACGTGACCAGGATCAAGCTGCTGAAGAGACAGATGTAGGGCCGGGCCGGCTTCGACCTCCTGCGCCGCCGCATCCTCCTGTCACCATGATCAACCAGTCAGGACCCCCCGATCGGCGACAGGGCCCGGAAAGTGATCCGGAGCCACGGTTCGGCCGCCGTCGACACGCGTCCCGGGTCCCGGGTTGTGTCGAGCCTCGTGCGATGTCCTGGACGGTCGGCCCCGCACCGGCCTGGTGCCGCTGCGGGCCGTCGGTCCCCGGTTGTGGACCGCACGGTTGCTGCCTCGTCCCGCCGGTCTCCGTCGTCCGGGCTCGATGCCGTCCGAGGGGCCGAGGCCGCGCCTTCGGTACCGGGCGGCTGCTTCAGGGGTTGATGACGTCAGAGGTCTTGAGGTCGTTGATCTTCTTCTGGTAGGCGCCCAGCTTGTCCGGGCAGTAGACCTTGACCACCTCGGCGCCGGCTTCCAGGATCGACCGGTCGGTGATGACCGGGCGCATGCCGGGGCCGCCCGCGCCGTTGGCGATCTGGACGAGCCACAGGCCCCGCCTCAGATCCGAGTTGGGATCTTCGCAGGCCGCGCCGCCGTCGGTGCCCAGGGTGTTGGCGATGTTGTTCGGGTTGCGGGCGGCGAAGCCCTTCGCGACGAGGGCCTCGTTCAGCTCGTTCGCCTTCCGGTAGGCCTCGTTGGTGTTCTTCTGCTGGGTGTACGTGAACAGCCCGATGATCATCATGGCGACCAGCACCACGGTCGCTCCGATGTAGATCCACCGGTGTTCGGACCACATGCGGGTGGCGCTCATGCCGTTCCTCCGTCCACCGCGTCGGCGTCGGCGTCGGGCTGGCGCCAGCTGGGCTTGCGCGCCTTCAGGAAGCCGAACGGCATGATCACTCCGAGCAGCAGCAGGCCGCCGCCGACGATGCCGATGTAAGCCCAGTTGCTGCCGTTCCCGAACTGCGAGGAGGGGATGAACCCGATCACCATGGCCAGCGCCGAGGCGACGAAGCCGACGACGCAGAGCGTGGTGAGCAGCGGCGCGCGGTAGCCGCGCGGGTGGTCGGGAAGCTTGCGGCGCAGCTGGATGGCGGCGAGGAACATCAGCAGGTACATGATCAGGTAGACCTGGGTGGTGATGACCGAGAAGATCCAGTAGACGCTGGACACGTTCGGGATCAGCGCGTACAGCAGGGCGATGACCGTGGTGAGCAGGCCCTGGGTGACCAGGATGTTCTGCTGGATGCCGTGCTTGTTGAGCTTCTGCAGGAACGGCGGGAGGTAGCCCTCCTGGCGGGAGATCAGCAGCAGGCCCTTGGACGGGCCGGCGAGCCAGGTGAGCATGCCGCCGAGCGAGGCGGCGCACAGGGCGAACGCGACGATCGGGACCAGCCAGCCGATGTGGAAGTACTGGAAGAAGGCGTCGAAGGCCTGCATGACGCCGGCGGTGAGGCTGAGCTGGTCGGCCGGGATGACCCAGCTGATGGCCAGGGCCGGCAGGATGAAGATCAGCAGCACCATGCCCATGGCCAGGAACATCGACTTCGGGAACTCCTTGGCCGGGTCGCGCAGCTTGTTGACGTGGACTGCGTTCATCTCCATGCCGGAGTAGCTGAGGAAGTTGTTCACGATGAGTACGAGGCTGGCGATGCCGGTCCACTGGGGGAAGATGTGCGAGGAGTCCATCGGTGCGGCGGAGGGGTTGCCCTGCCCGAGGAAGACGAACCCGAGCAGGACCAGCAGCGCGCCGGGGATCAGCGTTCCGATGATCAGGCCCCCGGAGGCCAGCCCCGCGACGGCGTTCGTGCCGCGGGAGGACACCCAGACGCCGGTCCAGTACAGGACGACGATGACGATCGCCGTGTAGAGGCCGTTGCTGGCCAGCGCCGGGTTGATCACGTAGGAGATCGTGCTGGCCACGAAGGCCAGCAGGCTGGGGTAGTAGAAGATCGTCATGGCGAACTGGCACCAGACGGCGAGGAAGGCCAGTGGCTTCGACAGGCCCTGCGCGACCCAGTTGTAGACGCCGCCGCTCCACCCGGAGGCAAGCTCCGCCGACACCAGGGCGGTGGGCAGGAGGAACACGATGGCGGGCAGCAGATAGAGGAAGACGCAGGCGAGGCCGTACACGGCCATGGTCGGTGCCGCCCGCAGGCTCGCCACCGAACTGGTGGTCATGAACGCCAGCGTCAACCAGGTGATCTTGTTGGCCCCTGCTCCGGCCTGGACCGATCTGGCTGCGGCCCGGGCGCCCCCTGCTCGGCCGGCGCCTTGGTCCGGTACATCCACACCACTCATCAGGCGCCACCTCGTCCCGCTCGTCCACGCGTCCGTCGCGCCACATTCGATCTTCTCCACTCACCGTTGCTCAGGCATTCCGGATTACGCCGTCCGCTGCAGATCGCGCGTTCGGCGCCCGGCCCCCGCCGTGGCATCGCCCTGATCGTGTGTGGGCCGGCGTGGATCCCGGCCGGAGGGGCTACGGGCTGGGTTCGGCAGCGGCGTCCGTCCCGTGCGGACGTGCCGGGCGGCGCTTCGTCCAGCAAAAGCTCGCCGCCCGGCGCATCATGAGCCGGGCGGACGGAAGGAGACCCCGTGCCCGAGCCTGATCCGCGCAGTGGCGGACGGCGCCCCGCCGTTTCCTCCCTTCCCGGGCTCACCGTGCTCAGGGGGTACCGGCGTGCCTGGCTGCGCGGTGACCTGTCGGCCGGCGGCACCGCCGCGGTGTACCTCGTGCCGTAGGTCACGGCCTCTGATCGGTGTCGCGGGCCTGCCTCCGGTCGCGGGGCTCCGGGCGATCCTCCCGGCGCCGGCCGTGCACGCCTTCGTCGGGTCGTCCCGGCTGCTGTCGGTGGGGCCCGGGTCGACGATGGCGCTGATGACCGCCACCGCGGTCGGGCCGCCGGCCGGCATCCGGCAAGAAGAGCTACGCCGGCCGGCGCATGGTCAAGAACGATCGGCTCATGAACGCCCGATTCCTCCGGGCCTCTCCTTGCTCCAGGCCTCTCCCGGCGCCGACGCCCGCCACCGCCGCCGACGCGAGCACGGAGAGCACCGCCGCACCGCGAGGAGTGCGCGAACGAGTGGGCCTGGTGGGCGGCGGACGTGGAGCGGCGAACCCCGCGACGGAGTCTGCGCGGCCCCGCCCACGTTCCACCGGCGTCCCGCTGACGTGCACGAACGCCCGACACCCGTGGTTGACTTGACGGACGGACGAGCGGCGGGGGAGGGTACGCCCGGCGGTCCGGGGAGGGCGGTCCGAGCAGGCGGACAGGGGAAGCGATGCTGGCGCTCGCCGGAGTGCGGGACGAGCCGATGGCGGCCGACGGGCTGGTGCTGCGCAGACCGCGCCCCACCGACGCGGCCCTCGTGCACCGTGGCACCCACGACCCGCTGGTACGCGAGTTCCTGCAAGCCGTCGTCCCGCACCGGGACACCGCCGCCGCCGAACAGTGGCTGGCCGAGATCCCGCCGATGCTGTGGGAGACCGGCCGCGCCGCGTACTTCACCGTCGAAGCCGCGGACGCGGGCGAGCCCGTCGGGTGGGCCGAGCTGGTCAACCTCGACCCGGAGCAGGAGTGCGCCGAGGTCGCCGTCTGGCTGCTGCCCGAACACCGCCGGCTGCGCACCGCCAAAGCGGCCCTGCGGCTGGTCTGCCGCTTCGGCTTCGAACGGATCGGCCTGCGCCGGATCGACGCCTACGCCGCCGCCGACAACATGCCCAGCCAGCTCACAGGCGCCGCGATCGGCTTCCGCCGGGCCGGCTACCGCCCCGCGCTGTTCCGCAGCTCCCGTACCCACCGGCTGCACGACGCCGTGCACGCGACACTCGTACCGGAAGACCTCTGCTGACCCAAGAGGATTCCAACGTCCCTGCACCAAAACAGGAGTGACGACATGTCAGGAAGCATACGGCTGGAAGACGGCCACCGCGGCGAACTGCTGATCACCGCCGACGGCACCTTCCACGCCACCCGCGCCGACCGCGAGCGGACCGGGCGGATCGACCCCGCGCTGCTGCGCCGCGCCCTCGCCGGGGCCGGCCCGGCCCCCGCCCCCGCCGACACCCCCGCCACCGGGCGCCGGCTCACCGTTCGGGGCCGGCCCGGCCACCCCGACCAGCAGTGGACCGACGGCACCGCGGCGCCCGTCCCGGCCTCGGCCGCCGTGCTCGCCGCGCTGCTCGACCAGGCCCTCGGCGAACCCGGCGGCCCCGCCGCCCTGCCCGCCGCGCTCGCCCGCACCGAGCCCGCCGCCGGCGGCGCCCGCAGCGCCGCCGCCGTCGGCACCGTGGCCGGCCGGGCCGCGTACGCCCTGGTCGAGGCCGACGGCGCGTTCGGCCTCACCGCACTCGACGACGCCGCCCCGCTCGGCGGCTCCGACGCCGACGCCGGACTCGCCCCGACCGCCGTCGCGCTCGGCGAGGCCGACGGCCGCTCGCTGTTCGCCATCGGCAGCACCGACGGCTCGGTCCAGGTCTGGGACGCCGCCACCGGCCGGGTCGCGCACGGCACCACCGGCGGCGAGGGCGCCCAGGCCGTCGCCGCGCTGGTCTGCCGGGACATCCCGGTGGCGTTCTCGGCCGGGCAGTCCGGCGACCTGCGGGCCGTCCGCGCCGACGACGGCCGGGTGCTGGGCACCCTGCCCACCGGCGGCCACGGCGCCACCGCACTGCGCGCCGCGCACTGCGCGGGCGTCGATCTGCTCGCCGCGGCGTCCCCCGACGGCACCGTCCGGGTCTGGGACGCGGGCACCGGCGAGCAGCTGCACCTGCTGGTCGGCCATCGCGGCGAGGTGCAGGCGCTGGCCGTGCTCACCGTCGAGAACCAGGCCGTCCTCGCCTCCGCCGGCCAGGACCACCGGATCCGCCTGTGGGACCTCGCCACCGGCCGGTCGGTCGCCGAACTCGACGGCCACACCGGCACCGTGACCGGCCTCGCCTTCACCACCCTCGCGGGCCGCCCCGTGCTCGCCTCCTGCGCGCTCGACGGCACCGTCCGCACCTGGGACGTGTACGACGGCCGCCCGCTGCACGGCTGGCCGGCCGGCGAGTGGCTCACCGCCCTCGCCGCCGTCGAGGACGTGCTCTACACCGGCGACGAAACCGGCCGGATCACCGTCTGGCAGGCCGCCACCGGCAGGCCCGCGCCCGCCGCCGTGCCCGCCGGCCGCCCCGGCAGCCCGCTCACCGCACTGGCCGCCGGAACCCTGCACGGCCGCCCGGTGCTCGCCGCCGGGTTCGGCGACGGCGCCGTCGCCGTCTGGGACGCCCCGACCGGCGGCCAACTCCTCGACCTGCCGGGCGAGGGCGGGCCCGTCCACACCCTCGACCTCACCGCCGACCTGCTGCTCTGCGGCACCGCCGCCGGTGCCGTCCGCAGCCACCGCCTCGCCGACGGCACCGCGCACCCGCTGCCCGTCCCGCACGCCGGGCCGGTCGCCGGGATCGCCTTCACCCCCGGCGAGCGGCCGCTGCTGGCCTCCGCCGGACGGGACGGCGTGATCGCCGTCCGGGACGCCGCCACCGGCGCCGACAGCCGCCGCTTCGCGACCGGCCGCGGCCCGTTCACCGCGCTGTCCGCCACGGTGGCGGGCGGCCAGCCGATCCTGGCCACCGCCGGCGAGGACCTGGCGGTGCGCCTGTGGCACGCCGTCAGCGGCGCAGCCGGGCCGGTCTGCACCGGACTCCCGCACGCCGCCGAGGTGCTGTCGTTCGCCGAGATCGGCGGTCGCCCCGTGGTGATCGCGGGCGCGGGCGACGGCACCGTCCTGGTCTGGGACGTCCAGGACGGCAGCCGCACCGCCGAGTTGGCCGGCGGCGGCGCGGCCGTCCGCGCCGTGGTCGGCCGCGAGTTCGACGGCGAGGCGCTGCTCGCGGCGGGGGACGCCGCCGGCACCCTGCGGCTGTGGCACCTCTCCAGCGCGTCCCTGCTCAACGAGGCCGCCCTGGACGGCACCCCGCTGGCCATCGACCTCGACGAGGCGGGCCTGCGGATCGTCACTCCGACCGGGGCGGTCACGCTCTGACGCGGATCGTCCGCAGAACATTCACGGTCGACCCGGACCGGACGCTTCCGTCCTTTACCCCTGCGGGTTCATGCCGTGAATTTACCTGATGCATGCTTTCCGGTTCTTGTCGCGACTTGATGTCCTGCGAGGCTCCTGCCGGGGTGGCGCATCGTCACCCCGGCACGCCAGCTCGGCTGGGAGCGCTCCCACGGGCGAGTTAGGATGCTCTCGAAATGGGCCGGTGCGGGCATGGCGCGGTCATGTCCGGGCCGCTTCGGCCCGGTACCCCGGCATGCCCGGCGCGGGCCGTCGGTGCGGGTGCGTGCCGACCGGGGGCGGTGGAGTTCGGAGGATGTGCAGGTGGCGGACGAGACGGTGTGGATCGACCTCGGCGAGGTCGAGTCGGCGGCGAAGAAGATCCTCGGGCTGCTGGACGAACTGAAGGGCCCGGCCAACCGGTTGGAGGCCAGGGTCAAACAGGTCCAGGAGTCCGTCTACGGAACCGACCTGGTCGGCAAGGCACTTCAGGGCGGCAGCTCCTCCGTCGGCGGCCTCGCCCAGCACCAGGAGCAGGTCCTCGCGGGCATCCGCGTGCTGATCCAGAACGCCACCGCGGTCGGGGAGAACCTCCGGACCATGGCCGCCAGGCACCGCGCCAACGACGGCCAACAGGCCACCGCGCTCGGCGGGATCACCGACACCGGCACCCTGCCGACCGGCCCGCACCTGGCCGGTGCGGGCTTCGTCCCCACCGGAACGGTGACAGCCGGGCAGCAGCACGTGGGGCTCAGCTCCACCGGAACGGCCACGCCCACACCGGAGCACATAGCGCTCAACCCCCTCAAGCCGGCCTCGTTCATGCCGAGGTACACGGACGAGCGGTACCCCGAGACGCCGGTCACGCCGCGGTACACGGACGAGCGGTACCCCGAGACGCCGGTCACGCCGAGGCAGATGGAGTCCGGCACCCGCCAGCCGGCGTCGTTCATGCCGAGGTACACGGACGAGCGGTACCCCGAGACGCCGGTCACGCCGCAGTACACGGCCGAGCGGTACCCCGAGACGCCGGTCACGCCGCAGTACACGGAGCAGCGGCACGGGCGTCCGATGGAGGCTCCGGCCTCGCCGCCGCCCCTCGAAGGGCTCGGCGACCTCGACCCGGACAACGGCTACCAGGCCGTGGACGCGCCCACGCTGGACTACAACACCCCGCCGCCGCCGGTCTTCATGGGGCCGGGCCTCTGGACCCCGCAGGGGCCGGCCGTCTGACGCCGCCGGGCGGGTGACCCGTTCCCCGCCGAGCCGGCCGCCCCGCTGCAGGGCCCCCTTCGACCTCGACCGCACCCCTCCGGAGACCCGCTGCCATGATCGAGCTGCCTGCCGACCTCGCCGAGGTGCTCAAGACCGTCCAGAGCAACGAGAACGGCGCCGACATCACCTTCCCCGACGGCGACGAGGAGCTGCTCGCCGACCTCGCCGCCGCCTGGGACAAGTGGAACCAGGTGGCCGACAGTCACGTCGTGGCGATCGTCGAGGCCGCCCAGCGGGCCATGACGAGCATGTCCGGGCCCGCCGCCGACAGCTTCCACCAGTACCTCCAGAAGTTCGCCGGCGGGGAAGGTTCGCACGTCGCCACCACCCTGCAGTCGGGGCACACCATCGCCACCTCGCTGCAGGGCGCCTCGCGGGCGGTGAGCGACGCCAAGAACGAGATGATCCGCGAACTCCAGTACGCCAAGGAGTACATGGAGGCCCACCCGGCCGGGAAGCACGACGACATCGCGCAGTCCGAGGGTGTCAAGGAGGCCGCCGCCGTGTACCACCGGTACATCGGGCAGGTCGGCGGCCACGTGGACACCACGCTCCGGCAGAGCGCCGACCACATCGCCGACATGACTGGCATGGGCCAGACCTGCACCCTCAACGGGACGACCGCGAGCGGAAGTTCGGGCACCGGAGGGATCGATGGCGCGGGCGGGGCAGGCGGTGCGGGCAGCGGCATCGGCGTGATGAGCGACCGGGTCGGCGCGACGCTGCCCGGCGGATCGTTCGCGCCGGGCACGGCCGGCAGTCTCCCCGGCGGCGCGTTCGCCGGTTCCGGCGACCCGTCAGCCTTCTCGCTGCCGGGCACGGCCGGTGGCGGCGTGGGCGGCGCCGGGTCGTTCGACAGGACCGCGGCGTTCGGCGGGCTCGGACCGGTGGGCGGGGCCGGGTCGTTCGACGGGGCCGGGTCAGTGGGCGGGGCCGGGTCGTTCGGCGGGGCCGGCGGGTACACGGGTGGCGGCGGCTCGGGCGGGTCCGGTGGCGGTTCCGGCCTGGCCCCCTTCACACCGCTGACCCCCAACATGCCCAGCTTCGGCTCCGGTTCGGGCTCCGACGGAGGCGGCGCGCCCGTGTTCACGCCGCTCTCCACCGGCTCCGGCGGCTCGCTCGGCCTGGCAGGCCTCGGAGACCTCGGCACCGGTGGGACGGCAACCACCGGCTACACCCCGAGCAGCAGCCTCGGCCTGGGCCTCGGTACCGGCGGCGGTACCGGCGGTCTCGGCGGCAGCGTTCCCGGGAACATCGGCAGTGCCCTCGGGAACACCCTGGGATCCTTCGGCGGCTCCGGTTCGAGCACCGGCCGCGCCGGGCTCACCCCGTTCGGCAGGACGGGCAGCAGCCCGTTCGGTCTCGGTGCCGCGTCCGGACGCGGCACCGGCACGGGCGGCAGTGCGGGCGGCAGCGCACTGGCAGGCCGGGCCGGTGGCGCCGGGGCGGGCTCCGCGAACGGCATGTCCGGGGCCGGGGCCGGGGTCGGCCGGGCCGGCGCGGGCACCTCAGGGACCGGCGGCACGACTGGCCGGAGCGGTGCCACCGGCGCGGCCGCCGGTGGCCACATGCCCGGCGCGGGCGGCATGGGCGGCGTGGGCCGCGGTGGAGGCGGGAAGGACGGCAAGCACGGCAACCGCTTCGTCAGCCCCACCCGGTTCGGAGGCGAGGAGGACGAGGAGCTGTACGGCGACTCGGGCATCCTCGGCCAGGCCACCGACGTCGGCCCGCGCGACCGCCACTGGCACCGGGCCCGCCGTCGCTGGCTCGACGACGCCCGTGCCGATGGCACCTTCGCCACGCCCATGGCCGAACAGGCGGCCACCGCGGCCGCACCCGCGAACGAGAGCGAGGTCCTGAACCAGCTCGCGGGCGTTCTGCTCGCCGGCGGGGCAACTGCCGCCGACGCGACCGGAACCGGCGGCGCGGGAACCGAGACCTCCCCGAGGGGCGAGGCCGCCCCCGACCTGACGGCACGCCAGGACACCGCCGCGACCGCTGCGGCCCCCGTCACCGCCGCCACCGCTCCGACGGAGACGCCCCGCGGCGGGAACGACGACGCCTACCTGGAACGCGCCCGCAGCGCTGCCGTCCGACGCGGCCACCCCGACGCGCCCGAGGCCGCACCTGCGGCGTCGGCGGCTTCCGGGGCGTCGACCGCCGGTGCCGGTGCCGGAGCCGCTGGAGCTGCTGCCCCGCAGCGAACCCCGCTCCGCGAGGAGGGCGGCTACCAGGTGCCCAGCCCGTTCCTGCGCGCCGCCCTCTCCCGCCTGGCCGCGCCCGCAGCGGACTGACCGCACGGCAGCCGCCGCCCGCATTGACGAAGGAACCCATGAGCAACGACGAGCAGGCCCCGTACGTCGAGGTCGACGCGCGTACCGAACCCGTCCTCGCCGCCCACCGTATGGTCGCGGAACCCGCCGAGCCCGCCCAGCGCCTGATCGGCACGGCCGTCCCGGAGAACGTTCCGCTGGAGCGGCTGGAACCGCTGGAGCCGATGCAGTGGGCGGTGCCGGCGCAACCGTTGCTGCCGCGGGAGCGGATGGGCCTCCCGGTGCAGCCGTTGCAGCCGTTCGAGCAGGCGGCGGAACCGGAGCAGGCGCGGCTGCGGCCGATGGGGCTGAGCGAACCGCAGGCCCGGACGGCGGCCTCGCGGACCACGGCGTCCGGGAACGGGGGCTCGGGAGGCGCCGGGACGGGTTTCCAGGTGGATCCCGCGCAGTACCGGGCGGCGGTGTCGCCGATGCTCGCGGCCTCCGAGCAGGTCGCCTCGATCTACCGGTCGCTGAACGCCTTCCTGCCCTCGCTGGAGGCCCAGAACCCCTGGGGCAACGACGAGTCGGGCAAGAAGTTCGCCGAGGGCGAGAAGGGATACCTGCAGTTCAGCCACGACAGCATGAAGGTCATCAAGGACCTGCCCGGGAATCTGAAGATGATCGCTGACGGCCTGAAGATGATGGCCGACAGCTACCGGAACGCGGACGAGGACGTCGTCTCCGAACTCGGCGGCATCGAGAGCACCGCGCCGATGCCCGTCGCACCGTCGATCCCGCCCAGTCCCCTCCACCTCCCGATCACCCCGGGGATGACCCAGAGCGGAAGGCACTGACCCGATGGCTGTCGAACTCCCGGAGCCGCTCCAGTGGGTCCTGCTGCTGCTGGCCGGAACCCGCTGGCCCGAGGCCGACGAGGACCAGCTCCGCCACATGGCCGACCACTGCCGCAGGGCGGCCGAGGGCCTCAAGGACGCCGCGCAGAGCGCCGATTCGACGCTCAAGCGCGCCCTGGACGGCCAGAAGGGCACCGCCGCCGAGGCGTTGGGCAAGTACTGGGAGAAGTACACGGTCGGCAAGGGCACCCAGGAGGACCCCGGCTACCTGCCCGGAGCGATCAACTCGCTCAACGGCATGGGCGACATGCTGGAGCAGATGGCCAACTCCGCGGAGACCGCGAAGATCCAGATCATCGCTCAACTCGGCATCCTGGCTTTCGAGTTGGCCACCGCCGAGGCCGAGGCCCCGTTCACCGCGGGCGCTTCGCTGCTCCAGGTGCCGGTGATGATCGCGGCCAGCCGTGTGGTCGTCTCGCAGCTGCTGAAGCAGCTGCTGAAGGAAATGGTCGAGATGGCGGCCAAGCAGGCCGCCCAGATGGCGGCCATCAACCTCCTCGCCCAGGGCATCGAGTTGGCCGAGGGCCACCGCAAGAGCATCGACATGTCGGAGGTCGGCCAGAACGCGCTCGGCGGCGCGGTCGGCGGCGCCTCGGCGCACCTGATCGGCAAGGGCATCGGTGCGGCCGGCAAGAAGATCGGCGCGGAGAACGCGCTCAACTCGACCGCCGGCAAGATGGCCACGGGCGCGGCGATCGGCGTCGGCGCGGACGTCTCGACCCAGCTGATCACCACCGGCACCGTCGACAGCGGCTCCCTGCTCGGCTCCGGCCTGTCCGGCGGCGCGGGCGCGGGCCTGCACGCCGGCGCCTCCGCGATCAAGGGCCACATGAACGCCCCCAAGTCGGCCGAAGCCCCCAAGCTCGACCTCCCCGGCACCGCCGGACACGACGGCCCGCCCACGTTCACCAAATCCGCCACCTCCTCCGGCGACAGCACCTACCACGGCCCGTCCGGGACGGCCTCCGGCGGCAGCGGTAGTGGCAGCGGCAGCGGCACGGGATCCGCGCTCGGAGCGGGCTCGACTGCGGGCTCGACTGCGGACGCGGGTGCAGGCGCGGGCTCGTCCGTCGGGCACGCCTCCGCAACGGGCGCGGGCGAGTCGAAGGTGAACGGCCTGACGCCGTTCGGCTCCGGCCGCAGCACCGGGACCACGGCCGGGACCACGGCCGGGGCCACGGCCGGGGCCACGGCTGGGACCACCACGCACGAGACGGCCGCTCCGGCTGTTCACGAGCAGGCGGGCACGCGGACCCAGGACACCATCGCGCCCAACACCGACATGCGGATGGCCGCACCGAGGAGCGAGACCGAGCCGGCGATGGTGCGTTCGGTGCCGCCTGCGGAGCACGTTGCTGCGCAGGTGCACGAGACGGCGGCGCCGCGCGTGGAGCCTGTTGCTGTGCAGCCGCACGTGACGGCCACGCCGTCTGCGGAGCATGTCGCTGCGCAGGTGCACGAGACGGCGGCGCCGCGCGTGGAGCCTGTTGCTGTGCAGCCGCACGTGACCGCCGCGCCGTCTGCGGAGCACGTTGCTGCGCAGGTGCATGAGTCTGCCGTGCCGCATCAGGAGTCCGCAGCCCAGCCGCATGTGACTGCTGTGCCGTCTGCGGAGCACGTTGCTGCGCAGGTGCACGAGACGGCGACGCCGCGTGTGGAGCCTGTTGCTGTGCAGCCGCAGGTGACCGCCGTGCCGTCTGCGGAGCACGTTGCTGCGCAGGTGCACGAGTCTGCCGTGCCGCATCAGGAGTCCGCAGCCCAGCCGCACGAGACGGCCGTGCCGCACCAGGATTCGGCCGTACCGGTGACCGAGTCGACCTCGCGTCAGGAGCCGACGCCGACCCCGACGCCGGGGCAGGATTCACACGAGTCGGGCGCGCCGCGTTCGGAACACGCCGCTGTGCCGTCGCACGAGGCTGCCGCGCCGGTCGAGCAGCGGGAGAGTGCGCGGGTTGCCGAGCAGTCCGCCGCTGCTGCGGTGGGGCACGAGGGGGCGGCGGAGCGGTCTGCGGTGTCCGGGGTGCCGAACCTCTCGGGTGCGCTCGGCGGGGGCGGACGTCCGGTGGGGAGCGGGGACACCCACCTCGACGGTGGGACGCGGCTGGTGGCGGGGCCGGGGACCACCCGGACCTCGGGGTCGGAGCCGGTGCCCGGGCAGGTGCTTCCGGACGGTCTCGCGGGGGCCGGAGCGTCTTCGAACACCGGGCAGAACCCGGCGAACCAGACAGCCGGGGTTCCGATGGCGGGCGGCTTCGGGTCCGGGCCGGTGGGCGGTGCGCCCAGCCACCGGACGGCATCCCCGCCGGCGTCCCCGTCCACGCCCCCGTCCACGCCCCCGTCCACGCCGCCCCGGCAGGGCGATGGACGTCCGGTGGGCGGCCCGGTGCAGGGCGGCACGATCCGCCCGGGGGCCGGGCGGGCGTCCGAGCAGGGGCCCGGCGGCGGACTCCCGCCGACGGCACGGTCCGCAGTGGACACGAGCCCGGCCAGGGGCGAGGAACCGCCCGCCGGGCAGCCTTCGGGGCACCCGCGGCCGGAGACGACCCTGCCGACGGACGTGGCGCGGCTGCGGCAGGACCTGGCGGGCATGTCGCCGCACGAGCGGGCGCAGGAGATCGCCAACCTGACGCCGGAGAGCCGGCGTCGGCTGGCACGTGACCCGCAGACCGTGGACGCGTTGAAGAACGGCCTGCCCCCGCACGAGTTCGCGCGGACGGCGGCCGAGCTGATCGTGCACGTCGACCCGCGGGCGGAACGGGCCGCGTCGGCGCGGCATGAGGCGCAGCAGCGGGTCGCCCGGATGCTCCAGGACCCGGACACCACCGCACGGTTGCTGAAGAACGGCGCGGACGTGGTGATCGTCCCGAAGGACGTCCGGATGACCGACGTCCCGGAGCTGCGCGGCCTGCGGGGCTTGCACAACCACAGCGAGGCGGGCGACGGCCGAGGCTACGACGACATGCGCGGATCGGGCGGGCGGCACTCGGCGGTCACCGAGGAGAACCTGCTCGGCGAGGACACCTCGATCGGGAACGGCGGTCACCACCAGGACGGGTACTCCACCACCACCCACGAGTTCAGCCACACCGTGCACCGGTTCGGCCTGGACCCGCACGACCGGTCGCTGATCAAGGACACCTTCGCCAAGAAGCAGGCCGACCCGGACACGAAGTGGCCGGACGGCCCGGCGACCGGTGCCAACGGCGAGAGGAACTACTCCTCCCGCGACGAGCAGGAGTACTTCGCCCAGCTCACCAACGCCTACCTGGGCACCAACCACGGCACCGATCCGTTCACCGGCGAGCCGCGCAACAACGGCGCGGACTGGGTGCGGCGGAACGAGCCCGAACTGCTGCCGCTGCTGGAGAAGCTGTACGGCCCGGACCCGTCGCACCAGGGCCAGGCCAACCCGGTGCGCGCCACCGCCGCCGAGAACGAGATGTACGCGGGGCTCCGCGAGTTCACGGACCACGTCGAGGGCAACGACGGCCACCGGGAGCAGCCCGGGCACCAGCAGCCCGACCACCAGCAGCCCGACCACCAGCCGCCCGCCGATTACCAGCCGCAGCGCGGCGCCACGCGCACCGAGGACCTGCCGCCCCCGCCCCCGCCACAGAGCAACGGTCAGCACAGCAGCGGTTCGGGCCAGGCGAAACCAGATGACGACAAGCACACGTTCAGGGTCAACGAGGGCAAGGTCTTCGACACCATCGAAGGCTTCCTCGACGGCTCGAAGGAGTTCAAGGATCTCCGGTCGGAACTGGAGAACTACGGCCGGGATGCCTTGCTGCCCGCTGACACCAATGCGATCCGGGACCAGTACCGGTACGAGAAACTCCGGCACGTGGACCTGCTCTCGCGCAACGCGGACGAGTTGCCCAAGGTGCTCGACCGGGTGGGTGAGCGGATGCAGGCCGTGGACCGCGAACTGGCCGACAGTGCCACGCGGCCCGAGCGGGCGGAGGAACTCACCCACCAGAAGGCGCAGTTGGAGGCTGTCCAGAAGCGCATCGAGGACCAGCGCGACCGGATGGCGATCTTCGAGCACGAGCGGTTGAAGGGCGAGCTGAGGGGGGCCGAACTGGCCGCCCGCACCAGGGCGCGGCAGGAGGCCGAGGCCCGGGTCCTGGGGGAGAGCATCGAGCGGATCAAGGCCGAGGCGACCCGCAACGAGGAGCTGCTCAAGCAGGCCAGGCGGAACCAGCAGGAGGCCAAGGCCCCCTCCAAGGTCCACCAGGACCGGATCAAGGACCTGGAGCGCCGCAAGACCGAGCTGGAGACCGCCCGTGAGCAGCGTGCGAAGGACCTGAAAGCGGCGCAGGAGGCGAAGAAGGCGGCGGCGGCGAAGCCGGCCCCGGCACCGACCGGCTCGGCTCGCACGGACGGCGTGCCCACCCCGTCCACCAAGGAAGCCTGGAAGAAGTTCGAGGACGGCTACCGCAAGGCGTTCGGCTACTCCGACCACGGCGTGATGGCGCAGCAGCCGCACGCCGAGAAGGTCATCGAGCGGATGGACGAGAAGAAAGGGGTCATGCTGGCCGAGGCCATGACCAACCGCAACCACGTGATCGCCGACTACATGGTGCACAAGTACGTGACGGCGGCCGTGTTCAAGGCCCGCTCGCTCGACCCGGAGGACCGCCCGGCCGCCACGGACGCGTTCGGAGACTTCGTCACCGCGATGACGCCCGACCGGCACCGCGTGTACGACAAGGCCGGCGACGCGGCCGAGCGCCGACTCGCCGCGAACGGCCCGGAGGAGGCGGCGCTGGTGCGCCGCGACCTGACCGCCACCATCGGCACCGTCGACCTGAAGGCCGTGTACGGCAACGACCGGTTGCCGAGCGCGTTCGACACCACCGGTATCGACAGCCACCGCGCCGCTGCCGACGCCCGGGCAACCCTCGAACGCGAACTCGGCCGCAACGGCCTCGACCTGCCCGCCCGCAGGCAGCTCGACGAACTGGCGCGGAAGGCCGACGCGGTGCACCCCGACAGCCCGACCACCGGCCAGCTCGACGAGGTGCGCGAGGCGGTCGAGCAGGTGCACCAGAAGGTCAAGGAACAGGCGCTGGAGGACCTGGCGCTGGTCAACGGCGTCACCGGCCCGCGCCTGCTGGACGACACGGCCGCCGCGCTGCACACCGCCGAGGCGAACGGCGGCCCGCGTACCGAGACCGGCCGCAAGCAACTGGCCGGCCGCTTGGACGACCTGGCGGCTCGCTACGACGCGGCCGGGCAGGACCCGGCCAAGCTGCGCGCGCTCGCCGGCGACCTGCGCTCCCGTCCGGACCTGGTCACCGGGGACCGGCTGGGCCGACTCGCCGAAGAACTGCCTCAGGAACGCGACCAGTTGTGGCAGGAAGAGGTCAAACGGCGGCTCGCCGAGGTGGCCGATCCGATCAAGGCGCCCCACCGGGACGACAAGACTGCGGATGCCGAACTGGCGAAGGCCGAACGTGACCTGGATGACAGTCGGAAGAAACTGTCCAAGGCGCAGAAGAAGCTCGACGGGGCGATCGACGTGCACGCGGCGGCCAAGAAGAAGGCCGATGCCTCCGGCGACAAGGCGGACGTGAATGCGGAGCGGGAGGCTGCGAAGAAGGTCAAATCGGCCCGCGAGGCGCTGGAGAAGGCTCAGGACAAGCTGGCCGCCGCCCCGCAGGACGTGGCCGTCGCCACCGCGACGCGCGACCGGGTGACGCAGGTGTACCAGGAGAGTCTGGCCGACCACAGCCCGGCCGACGCGGGGCGGGTCGCCTGGGCGGTGGCCGACCTGGAGACGGTCGGCCGGCAGTACGGCGGCGCGTTCGCGCGCGCCGGGGCAGGCGGGAACCACCCCGCCGGCATCTTCGACCGGGCGCTGACCGCCAGCCCCGACGAACTGCCCGCACTGATCACCGAGATGACCGTCACGCTGTCCAACAGCGCGTCCAACCTGCGGTTCGGCGACGAGCTGGTCAACAAGTGGATCCAGAACTTCCTGGACCCGCACGTCATCCGCGACCCCGAGCTGCTGACCGCCGTCGCCCACGAGCAGCTCCCGCCCGAGGCGCTGTACGCGCCGCACACCGCAGACCTGCTCCAGGCGGTGCGCGGCCTGGAGGCGAACGGCCTGGTGCCGCCGGAGCTGCGCGACATCATGGCCCCCAAGACCCAGGAGGACATGGACGCCGGCCGGAAGAAGAAGGACGCCAGCGCAAGCGCGGTCACCATCGCCAACGACTTCGACGTCCCGGCGCCCGGGTTCGACCGGCTGCCGGTCTCCTCGTCCGGCGACTTCTCGGCACGGGCCGACGGCACCGAGTTGTCCGACGACCGGCTCGGTCGGCTCGGCACGGAGGGCCTGTACCAGCCCGACCGGGTGGTACCGCAGCCCTCGTCCGACCAGGACGTGGTGATGGCCGACGCCGGCCGGCCGAACTCCGGTCGGCACGACGGTGCCGCCCCGCCGGCCACGCACACCCCGGACGGGGACGTGCAGATGAACGACGGGACGGGCGACACCGGACGGCCCGACCGCAAGCGTCGCCGCGAGGAGGACACCGACAGCGACTCCGAGGCCAATCCCGGGCCCTCCGTCCGCCGGCGCCTGGCCGACCTGGACCTCGACGACCAGGCCCCGCCGCCCCCGCCGCCGGTCTCCACCGGCACCGGCACCGGCACCGGCAGTCGCGGCTTCGGCAGCGTCTCTCCGCGTCCGACCGAGCAGTCGCCCACCGCCACCGCCACCGCCACCGAGCCCGGCCCCGTACCGAACGGGCACGGCGCCACCTCGCCGGTTGCGGAGCGTGCCGGCGAGCCGATGGATCTCGACACGCCGCCGCACGACCCCGTCGCCGAGCGGCAGCCCACTCCGCCGGTTGCGGAGCGTGCCGGCGAGCCGATGGATCTCGACACGCCGCCGCACGACCCCGTCGCCGAGCAGCAGCCCACTCCGCCGGTCGAGCAGCGGTCCGTCGACCGGGACGGCGACACCGTGATGCGGGAGAGCGCCGACAGCAGCCGCAAGCGCGGACGCGAGGACGACGACGAGGAGTCCCACGGGGAGCCCGACGTCAAGCGGCAGCGCACCCCCGCGTACGAGAACAGCTCCGCAGTGATGGAGGACCGCGGCTACCAGCAGGTCGGCCCGCAGCACCCGTTGACCGGTGAACTGGTCGACTACCTCGGCGGTGCGCCCAGGATGCACCCGCCGATGAGCAACTCGCTTCTGCAGAAGGTCAATCCGCACCGGGCGCCGCTGCAGACCGATGGGGGCTTCCGGCCCGGCGACGATCTGAAGGCATGCCTGGAGAACGTCGAGGCGTACCGGGACACCCACTTCGGACGTCCCCGGGTCTCCGGCCAGACCGTGAAGGGCACCGTCGAACCGATCCCCGGCAACACGTTGTGGAAGCGCCACGACGGGCCGGCCCTGTTCGGCCAGGGTCCGGACGCCGTACAGAAGTTGATGGACCAGGTGCGGACCGGTGGGCCCGGCAGCTTCGCCACCGTGCTCGGTGCCGGCCCGCACGGCAACGGTCACGCCGTCGCCCTCGTCCACGACCGTGACGGCACGCTGCGCTGGGCCGACCTGACCGACCGCAAGGTCACCCCCGCCAACGGGGCGGTGCCCGACAACTTCCACCCCGACTGGACGGTCTGGGCCTCCGTCGCCGGCCCGCACGAGAACACCATCTCGGGGCCGCACGACCCGCAGTTCATGGAGCGCTACAGCACCTTCGGCAGCTCCGCCCCCCAGCCTGACCTGATGGACATCGACAGTTTCGGCACGCCGCACCCCACCGCCTCGGACCTGGACTCGGCCCAGGCCCAGGCCCCGAACGCCGGGACGCCGAAGCAGACGCCCCCGAACGGGGACCGGCCGGCCGGGCCGGAGGGCGACGGCTCCGCCCCGCTGCCCGCCAAGGCCGTCAGCGGTGAGAACCCCGTCGGCGGGGGAACGAACCGCCCCCGGGCGGCCTCGGCCCCGTCCGAACTCGGCACCCGGCTGGGGCCGGTCCGCCAGGAGCGGACACCCTCCCCCGAGCGGAAGGACGCCGAGCGGAAGGATACGTCCGAACCGCTCACCCCGTCCGCTCCGAAGGCCGAACAGACGGTCACCGAAAGGGAGTTCCCGCCGGTCGGCCCGCGGGTGCAGGTGGCGGCGGACGGCCTCTGCCTGCTCCACTCGATCGCCGTCGGCATGCCCGAACCGGCGGGGAACGGCAGCACGGTCCAACGGCTCCGGGCCGCCGTCGAGAACCACTTCAGCACGCTGCCCCCGGAGCAGTGGCCGACCGAGGTCGTCTCCAACTACCGCAACAACCTCATCGCCCGAGGCGCGCTGAGCACCGACGACCTGCTCGGTTACCTCCCCTCCGACACCCGGCAGGCGCTCGCGGGGATGCCTCCCGCCGACGTGCGGCGGATTGTCAGCGATCACCTCACCGAGAACACCCCGCCCCCGTCCGCCCGCGAACGCGAAGCCCTGCTGCGCACCGTCCGGAACTGGGAGGGTCGCTGGCTGACCGACGAGGGCGAGATGCTTCCGGCCGCGGCCGCCCACGCACTGGGCCTCAGCCTCCGCGTGGTCGGCCACGACGGCATCCCCCGGGCCGTCCTCGGCCCGGCGGACGGGCGGCAGGTGACGGTGTACCACCAGGGCAACCACTACGACGGCAGTCGGCCGGTGCCGCCCGCCGCGGAGACCCGCCCGCCGGCGGTGAACCGGGAGGCCGCGAAGCAGGAGCCCGTCCCGGGCGAGAAGCCGCAGGCGACGCCCGACGCCGAGCAGAAGCCGTCGTACGTGGCGCCGGAGCAGCCGAAGACCCCGGACGCCGAGCTGCCGCAGGGTTCGAAGCAGGAACCGGAGTCGGAGGGTCGGTCGGAGAAGGCCGCCGAGCCGGAGGAGCAGCCGAAGCCCCCGGCTGTTGAGCCCGAGCAGCAGCCGAAGGCCCAGGAGCCGGAACAGCAGCCGGAGCCGAGGCCGGAGCCGGAGCCGGTGCAGCAGAGCACCGCCACCGGGCCGCGACCGATCGCGGGGACCGACCTGGTGGTCGGGCTGACCGGGAACGAGGTGGCTGTCCGGAAGAAGGTGATCGATGTTCTCGCGCGGGCGGTACCGGGGGACCGGGCGGCGGCCCGGGCGTTCGCCGATGCGCACTTCGGGCCGGCGACGTTGCGGCCGATGATCGGTGCGCTCTCCCGAGGTGAGACCTGGACGGTTCCGTTCGAGGGCAACGGCTGGAGCGGCAGCGTCAAGCTGAGCGGCCGGGTCACCGGGACGGAGCACCGGGGCACGGAGAAGATCGAGTTCGAGAACGGCTCGGACCGGATGGTGGCGACCGGCACCAACCGGGACGCGCAGTGGCAGTTCAACGTCGGGCTCCAGACCCGGCAGACGGTCGGTATGACGGAGCCTGCCGAACTGGTCGGGTACTTCCACGACCGCGGCCACGGCGAGGTGAACATGGACTTCGGCGGGATGGTCGCGCGGTCGAAGACGTCCGAACTCGCGAACGTGTTCGAGTCGACGATGCGGCTGGAGCTGGACTTCGGCAGCCTGCGGCACGACGACACCCCGGTGCGCACCGCCTCGGGCGGGCGGACCGACACGGTGGACCTCGGGATGACCGTCGCCGTCCCGGTGCGGGCCGAGGCCACGGCGGACGGCGAGCAGCGGACGCCCCCGCAGCGGCTGCTGGACGGCCGGGTCGGCGGGCAGGAGATCGTGCTGGACCTGGTGCCGCGCGGCGGGTCCACGGACCGGAGGCCGGTGGAGGCGCTGCTGGACCACGTCGAGCAGGCGGCGAAGCGGGAGTTCGGCAAGGACTGGCCCGCGATGCGGGAGAAGGTCCTCGCCGAGGTCGACTTCGGCCGGTTGCAGCAGAACCTGAAGAGCATGACGGCGGGCGAACCGGTCGCTGTGGTGCTGACCGATGGCCGCGGCCGCCGGATCGGTACGGTCGAGATCGGTGCGCGGGTCGGTGACCTGCGGCAGACCGGTTCCACCGAGGAGACCGAGTTCAACATCGGCACCGCCGTCCAGCAGGTGCGCAGCTCGGCGACGACCAGCGGCCACGCGGGCCAGCTCGGTGCGGCGGGCCTGCTGAGGCCGGGTGCCGCCCTGATCGGCGTGGGCGGGGCCGAGCGGCTCGGCCGGGACCGGGTCGAGATCGTCGGCGACAGCCGGGTGTCCCAGCTGACCAGCAAGTCGAAGGTGCCGGGCGTCGTCTACGGCGGCGCCGTGCGCTTCGAGGTGGCGTTCAACGGCAAGGCGGACACGCACGAGGCGGGTTCGGCGGACGTCCGCCTGCTCGTCGATCGGGCGGACACCGGTCCCGAGGCCGGGAAGGCGGGAACGGAGGACACCGGCACCACCCCGCCGAAGTCGGATTCGGAGCCGCCATCGCCGGAGCCGGAGCCGGAGCCGGAGCCGTCGCACGAGGTCGCCGCCCCGCCGGAGTCGGTCTGGCACGGCGGCAACGACCGCGGCGGCCTGGACGAGACCGTGGTGGTCCGGGACGTGGAGAGCACCGTCGGGCTGCGCGCCGCGGTCGACGCCGAGGGGCGCAAGCGGTTCGGCGACGACTGGGACGCCGTCCGCGACCAGGTGATGCGGGGGTTCAGCCAGCCGAACCTGGCGTCCCGGTTGACCGGGATGACCCGCGGCGAGGCGCTGGAGGTGAAGGTCCCCGGTAAGGAGGACCTGGTGATCAGGGCCGTGGCCCGGGTCGAGGGCATGACGTACCGCAGGGAGGACGGCAAGGCCGAGCTCAACACGGTGAACGAGACCAGCGCGTTCACCGTGGACCGCGGGCTGCTGGCGCGCACCGACCTCGGCAACGGCCAGCTCGGCGGTACCGTCGCCAAGGGCACCCCCGGCGGGGACCTGCTCGCCACCGGGGCCGTCCAGCAGCGCGAACGCGCGGGCGGGCAGGGCCGGCAGGCCGACCGGGTGTACGCCAACGGCAAGTACGGCGCCCCGCAGGTCATCTACGGTGCCGCCCTGGCCGTGGACATCCACTTCGGCCGGCCCGGCGAGGCGGCCGGGGCGCACCCGGTCGTCTCGGCACCGGTCCGGGTCGAGGTGGGCATGGACGCCCGGGAGACCGTCAAGGTCCGGGCGGCGCGCGGCGAGGACGGCACGATCGCCTTCAAACCGCCGGCCGGGGAACCCTCCGGGAGCACCACGCCCGGCCGCGGGGACGGGCCGGTCGCGGACCGTCGCGACGCCATCGAACTCGACCGGCTCGACGAGGAGGGCCGCCGCAGTACCGGGGAGACTCCCCGGCAGGGGCCGGACACCCCGCCCGCGCCCCGCCGCGACGCTGCGAAGAACGAGCCGACCGCGACCCACACCGCACCGCGCCGGATGAGCGAGCAGCACGAGCTGAACGCGTCCTACGTGGTGCACACCCTGAAGGGCGCCGACAAGGTGCGCACGACGGTGGAGGACGCCGTCCGCGCGAAGCACGGCGAGCCCTCGGAGAAGGTGCAGCAGCGGCTCGACGCGGCCTTCGACCGGATCGCGCTGAAGGCCAAGCTCTCCCAGCTCACCCGTGGCGGGAACATCACCGAGACGGTCTCCGGCGCCACCTGGAAGGCCGAGGTCACCGTCACGGCCCGGCTGGCGGACGCCACCTACCACTCGAAGACGGACAAGTACGAGTTCGAGTCCGGCACCCGCACGTCGAGCGGCCAGGGCAACCTGCGGGACATGCGCCGGCGCAAGGCCGGCGGCGGGCAGTTCAAGGTGAAGGCCCCGGGGGTGGACGTCCTGGGCGGCCACGCGTACCGGGTGGACCGCAGTTACGGCCGCGGGGTGGAGACCGTCGGATCGGCCTCGAACCGGGGCAAGCACGTCGAACCGGCCGTGTTCTTCGACGTCGGGGCGGCGTACGACGTCACGGTGAAGTTCACCCGACTGGGCGTGTCGGACGGCACGGTCACCCAGCAGGTCGACACGGTCGCCCGGGTGGCTGTCCCGACACGCGACGCCGTCCCGGTGTCCGGGCCGGTCGAGCGGACCACCGAGAAGCAGCCCGGGGGCTTCGTGGCAGGACGGCGGCGGCTGGACTCGTCGGCGATCGTCACCGACGTCCACGTCCTGCCGCACGCCACCGACGGCACGGGCGGCACGAGCGGCCCCCGGCGGACGATGGGCGAGTCGATCCGGGCCCAGGTGGAGTCCGGCTGGAAGCCCCGCCGGTCGGCCGGACGGCGGGGCGGGAAGCAGCGGTCGGAGCGCAACCCGTTCGCGAGCGACTGGGAAGGCATCAGCCGCAAGCTGGACGCGGAACTCACCCCCGACCGGCTGCAGTCCCGGCTGAAGGGCATGACCGCCGGGGACGAGATCGTCGTGCGGCACGGGCAGACCACCGTCCGGGTCGGCGCCGTGCTCCGCGACGGGATGGAGCACCTCGGCGACACGGGCACCACCGAGTTCAACACCGGCACCGACGTGCAGCGGTCGTTCGCCGACACCTCCGGCACCGGCACCGGCCACCAGGGCGTGCTCGGGGTGGTGGGTGCCGCGCCCGTGCCGGGCGCGCCGGTCTCGGTGACGGCCGGCCTGATCGGCACCGGCGGCCGCGGACAGGACCACGTGGACGTGCGCAACAGCAGCACCTCCGCCGGTATGGCCACCAAGGCCAAGCTGCCCGGCAGCGCCTACCGGGGCGAGGCCGAGCTGCAGTTCACCATCACCCGGCGGCCGTGGATCGGCGCCTCCGTCCACCAGCGGCGGACGGCGACCGTCGGCTTCGAGACCATCGTCGAGACGGGCGAGACCGTGCCGCTGCCGTCGAGGTCCACCGGCGGCGAGCCGCCGAGGACCGTCCCGGTGAAGGCGCCCGAGACGGTCGGCGTCCCCGTCCCGCCGGAACGGGTCTGGAACACCGGGCTGCGCGACACCGACGTGCTGCGCTTCCTCGGCGACGTCGGCGGCGTCCAGGACCTGGTGCGGCTGCGCGGGGAGGAGTACTTCGGCAGGTCCGCCTGGGAGACCATGGCGCCCACGGTCGGGACCGTCACCAAGCACAGCCACCTCTCCGCGCTGTTCGGCGCCGCGACCCAGGGCGCGGAGGTGGCGGCGACCGTCCCGACCGGGCGGGTGTCGCTGGGCGGCGGCAAGGGCGTCGAGGTCGGCGTGAAGGTCGTCTCCCTCGAACACCGGGACACCGACAGCGCGGTGGAGCTCAGCCCGGCCAACACGACCTCCGCCGGGACCGTGCACGCCGACCTGTCGGCGCGGAACGCGGGCGCCCAGGGCCAGATCGGCGCGAAGATCACCGGCGACGTCACCCACAGCCCGGCGCTCACCGGCGGGGCCCAGCGCCTGTGGCGCCAGGGCGGCAGCCACGGCGACTCCGGCCAGACGGTCTCCAACGGCAAGATCGCCGCCCCGATGGCGCGCTACACCGGCCACGCCGAGGTCGAGGTGAGGTTCTTCGACGGGAACCGCACCCCGGTCGCCGAGAAGGGCATCGTTCCCTTCACCGTCGACCTCCCGCTCTCGGAGACCACCGGTACCCAGGTGCCCGACGACCACCACCTCGCCTTCACCGGCGACCGCCGCTCCGGCGAACTGCGCTTCGACGCGGACGCCCGCATCCTCGACGAGGTGCACGGGGCACTGGACGGCAGCGGCCGGCCGTTCGACCACGCCGCCGCCACCCCTGCCGAAAGCGCCCGGCTGACGGGTACCGTCCGGCTCGGACGGGCCGTCTACGGAGGGGAGTTCACCATCGGCACCGAAGCCGGACTGGCCCGTGTCCGGGCCACCCACCGGCTGGTCGAGATGGCCGGCGGCACCTCCGAGGCCGCCGCCACCCTGCTCGGCGACCTGCTCGGCACCCCCGAAGGAACCCCGCTGCCGGCCGCCGAGGCGCGCAAGGCGATCGACTACGTCGGACAGCGGACCGCCGAAGGGCCGTTCACCCTCGACGACCTGATCACCGGCGCGCAGGACGGCTGGCCCGCGCACCCGCCGTACGACGTCCACCGCGAGACCTGGACCGACCACGGCCCGGCCAACGGACTGGTCACCGCCGCGATGGCCACCGCCGCCGACGCCGTCCGGCCGCTGCTCGCGGGCGGGGTGCCGACCGGCGGACGGCTCCACCTCACCGTCACCGGCGAGGGCGCCGAACTACCGCTGCGCCAGGAGCACATACTGGACGGCGGCGACCCGGCGGAACAGATCCGGAAGATCGAGCAGACCACCTACTTGAAGCCGGGCACCTCGCCCCGCGAGGTCACCGTCCGGCTGGCCGGTGCCCCCGGGATCGGCCAGGACTGGGACTACCGGGTCACCGCCCGCGCCGACCGCAGCCGCGAACTGACGCTGCGCCACCGCACGCCCGCGCAGGAGCCGCCGTCACCGGACCCGGACGAGCCGCAGACCGGGGCTCCGCAGGCCGAAGCCCCGCAGGCCGACGGACCGTCACGGGACGCCGCCGCGGCCCGCATCGCCGCGTCGGGCGCGTTCGTCGCGGGCCTGGCCGGCACCCCGGAGGTGTCCGACTGACCCGGCTGGAACGGAACGGCTGTCGGAGCCCCGACACGGAGCCCGGACACGGGGCCCGGTGGCATGCGCCGGATGACGACCGGACAGCCTCCCTGACCGGACAGCCTCCCTGACCGGACAAGGCGCCACGAGGAGGGCGCACGGTGAAATTCCGGCTGCTCGGCGCAGTCGCGGCGGACGGCGACGACGGCGGACCCCAACCCGGACCGGAGAAGCGGCGCAGCCTGCTCACCGGCCGAGGCGAAGCCACCCTCACCGCAGGCAACTGACGGGCCGACCGGCCGGGCCGGGGCACCACGAACCCGCGTGCTGTCGTGGTCCGTGGTCAAGGTCGTCCGGGTCACGGCTCTGTCCCGGCCGGCGGCGACGGCGACGGCAGTGCGTGACGGCAGTGCGTGACGGCAGGGCGAACGGGCGTCCGGGCAGGTCGGCGGCGGGGTGCGGCCCCGGGGCGACGGGCGGCGGCGCGGGTGGTTCCCGGCCATACATGTCACAGCACTGTCCTGAGGCCCGTTCGGGCGGAACGGTTCGTCCGGGCGGGCGGTCCTGGTCTTCGGAAACCCGCTCGCACCGAGCACCAGGCACCGCCGCCCCACCCGGAGGAAAACACCATGCGCGTCCGCAAACTCGCCTTCGCCACCCTGGCCGTCGCCGCCGCCCTCTCGCTCGCCGCCTGCCAGGACGACGAGGCGGGCACCGCGCAGGGCGCCCCGCCCGCCGCCCCGACCGCGTCCACCGGCGCCTCCCCGAGCGGCGCCCCGGCCTCCGGCGCTCCGGCTTCCGGCGCTCCGGCTTCCGGCGCCCCGGGAAAGGGCAGCACGCCGTCCACCGCCGCACCGGCCCGCTCCACCGGGGCCGGGAAGGCCGCCAGGTGCCGGACCGCGGACCTGACCATCACCGCCGCGGACCGCACCATCACCGGTGACGCCGACAACACGGTCGTGGTCGAGCTGAAGAACCACAGCGGCAAGGACTGCACGCTCTCCGGGTACGCGGGCGTCGACCTGCAGACCTCCGCGGGCGCGCTGTCCGCGAAGCGCTCCGGCGAACCGGTCGTCGTGGCCGTCGTGAAGGACGGCAGGTCGACGTACTTCGGCATCAGCTACCCGGCCAACACCTCGGGCGGCTCCGGCGTCCGGATCACCGGCCTGGTGGTGACCCCGCCGGACGAGACCCAGTCGGTCACCCTGTCCTGGCCGGGCGCCGGCTCGCTGCCTGTCACGGACGGCAGCGGCTCCCCGGTCAGGATCGGCCCGATGGGAAGCGCCGGCCAGGGCGAGTGACCACGGGCACCCCGCCGCCCCGCGCGACCGCACCGGCAACCGCCCGAAGGCAGGCGAGCCGACGCCGGCCGGTTGCACCGAGGCCGAGCGCGAGGCATCGACGGGTGAGGTGCCCAGCTCTACCGCCCACCTCGACATCCCCGGGACGAACTGCCCCCAGCTTCGGCCGGGTTGCTGCGACAACCCGGCAGTGCTGCGACAACCCGGCGGTGATGGTCTCTCACCCCACTCGGCTCCATGGCGCCTCGTGGCGCACCCACGCGCTACGACAAGCGCGCCTACGTCTTCCACGGCACCGGCACCGTCGCATCAATCCGGCTCCGGCTCCGGCTCCGACGATGATCCGCCGTACCTAGCCGGCGGTCTCCGTCTCGATCGTCAGCTCGACCTGGTCCAGGAAGGCGGAGACCTCGGTGTCGGGGTCCGCCTCCCAGGGGAGGTCGACGACCGCGGATGCCGATCGTCCGTTCGATTCGTTCAGGGGGCCGAGTTCGGCACCGCGCGGCAGTCCGACCATGACCGACACGCAGCGCGCCGGGGCGTCGGCCCCGGCCGGCGTGACGGTCGGCCAGTAGCCGTCGTCCGCGGTCCACGACACGGGCTCGCCCGCGTAGGTGACGTCCGCCAGACGGCCCGGGCGGTGCTCGACGAAGCGCTGCACGGCTCGGCGCGTCGGTGCCGGGTAGTCCGGCTTCACGCCGAGGGCGAGGTCCACCATGGCCGATTCGACGAGGCCGCCGGTGGCCAGGTACCAGAGCATGGTGATGGCGTCGCCGGGGAGACGGGCGGCCACCTCCATCAGCACCGGCTCTCCGTCGCGCAGCCGGAACTCCGCGTGGGTGATTCCGCTGCCGAAGCGCAGGGCCTTGAGGATGGCGGTGTTGGCCGCGACGAGCGCCTCCGACTCGGCCACCGGCAGCTTGGCGGGGCTGGTGTGGCCGATCTCCGTGAAGTACGGGCTGCTGTCCTCGTTGGTGATTTTGGCGGTGACGCCGCTCCACAGCACGTCGCCGTGGTGGACCAGGGCCTCGACCGAGAACTCCGGGCCGGTGACGAGCTCCTCCACCAGCAGCGCCTCGTCCGGGCCGTAGGAGGGCAGTGCGGCGTGCAGCTCCGCCTCGTCCGAGACCCGGAAGACGCCCGAACTGAACATCCGCCCCGCCGGCTTGATGACGCACGGGTACACGTCGGAGGTCACGGCGTCCCGCTCGTGGGCGGCGAAGGTGCGCCACGACGGTCCGTACTCGCGCAGGACGACGCGCTGCATGACCTTGTCCCGGCACACCCGGCCCGCCCAGGTGCCGGCGCCGGGCAGGCCGAGCGCGTCGCACAGGAATCCCGCCGCGTCGACGAAGATCTCGCCGCTGCAGATGACCCCGCGCACGTCGTAGTCCGTGATCCAGTCCTGCACGCAGGAGAGGACTCCGTCGATCGCGGCGTCAGGGAGCTGGCGGACGACCGGGATCCGGGACAGCGGGTGCGTCTCGTCCTCGATGAAGCCGTTCAGCTTCGCCAGGTCGGTCGAAGGCCCGACGATGACCAGTGGCGCCAGCCCACGCTCCGCGATGTCGGTTATGAGGCGGTGCTGGCGGGCCAGGGCCGCCAGGTCGCTCATGACGATCACGGCGGACAGGCGCTCGTTCTGACGGTCCAACAGAACTCCTAGAGTGGGATGTCGTCCCATGCGTCCGACGGCGTGGAGGCCGTCCGTGGCGCAGGCTGGAAAAGGGTGTTGATCGCGTCGCCGATCGCGTCGCCGGTCACGCTGCTGGTCGCGCTGCCTCGGCAGGTCGACGTGCTTGCCTCACGGAGATCCTCCCGGGAGCAGCGCGTGCGCCATAGTACGAGGCGGCGTCACCGTAGATCAATGATTCGCCTGGTCGCCGGGACAGGGCCCGGACCTCGTGCAGTGGCCGGCTCGGCCTCCGGTCGTACCCCTCACCCGGCGGCCACGGCTGATGCCACCGCGTCCCGCAGGATGCCGAGCCCCTCGGCCAGTTCCTCGTCCGTGGAGGTCAGCGGCGGCATGAGTTTCACCACCTCGTCGTAGGAGCCGGACGTCTCCACCAGGAGCCCGCGGGTGAACGCCGCGTCCGCGGCCCGTCTGGCCAGGAGCGGCTCGCGGAAGGCGAGACCCCACACCAGGCCGCGGCCGCGCACTGCCGCCACCCGCTCGGCGTGCAGGTCCGCGAGGCCGCCCAGCTCCTCCTCGAACAGCAGGGCCCTCTCTCCGGTCTGCTTCTCCAGGGTGCTGTCCGCCCAGAACTCCCGCAGGGCGGCGGCAGCCGTCACGAAGGCCGGGTTGTTGCCGCGGAACGTGCCGTTGTGCTCGCCCGGCTCCCAGACGTCCAGCTCGCTGCGGAAGAGCGTGAGGGACATCGGCAGGCCGTATCCGCTGATGGACTTCGACAGGCAGACGATGTCCGGGGTGATCCCGGCGGCCTCGAAGCTGAAGAAGGGACCGGTGCGGCCGCAGCCCATCTGGATGTCGTCGACGATCAGGAGGATGCCCCGGCGGTCGCACAGCTCCGCGAGGTCGGCGAGCCACTTCGGGCGGGCCGGATTGACGCCGCCCTCGCCCTGCACGGTCTCCACGATGACGGCCGCGGGCAGGTCCATGCCGCTGCTGCTGTCGGCGAGCATGGTCTCCAGCAGCTTCAGTCCGGAGACCTGGTCCCCGGCGAATCCGTCGTAGGGGAGGCGCCAGGTGTTGCCGAGCGCGACCCCGGCGCCCGCGCGCTTGGAGGCGTTGCCGGTGACTGCCAGGGCCCCGAGCGACATGCCGTGGAAGCCGCCCGTGAAGGCGACGACCGTCTGTCGCCCGGTCACCTTGCGCGCCAGTTTGAGCGCGGCCTCCACGCTGTTGGTCCCTGTGGGGCCGGGGAACTGCACCCGGTAGTCGAGCCCGCGGGGGGCGAGCACCCGCGTCGCGAACCCGGAGAGGAACTCCTCCTTGGCGGTGGTCAGCATGTCCAGGCCGTGGGTCACACCGTCCTGTTCGAGGTAGGAGAGCAGGGCCCGCTTGAGCACGGGGTGGTTGTGGCCGTAGTTCAGGGCGCTGGCGCCGGCGAAGAAGTCCAGGTAGGCGCGGCCGTCACGGTCGAACATGCGGCTGCCGCGCGCCTGCTCGAACATCACGGGCCAGTTCCGGGAGTAGCTGCGGACCTCGGACTCGATGGTGGGTGCGGTCATGATGTCTCCTCGGGGAGGGAGCCGGGACAGGAGGCGGTCGGGAAGAGGGGACCTGCCGGACGGCTGCGCAGGGGTTCGGCCATCGCTCATCCCCCGAGCAGGCCGGCAGCGGTGGGGACCACCGTGCTCACGAGCACGAGCACGACCAGGAGTGCGGCTCCGGCGCACCGCATCAGCGCCCCGCCCCGGCGTACGGCGGCTGCTGCTGCCAGGGCGTAGCCGATGAGCGCGGCCGCGGCCGGACCCAGCAGCAGCAGCGGGACGGCGCCGTCCCCGGTGGCCCCCGCAGTGGCGAAGACGCAGCAGGCGACGCCGACGGCCGCGACGACGGCCTTGGCGGGGCCCTGGTCGGGGGATCCGGGACCGCCGCGGCGCAGTCGCGAGGCGATCCGGGCGGCGGTACGCACATTGGTGAAGCAGTAGCAGGTCAGCACAGCTGCCGTCGCGATGGCGAGGACCCAGCGCACGGGTGCGGGAACGGCGTCCCGGCCGACAGCCGACCCTTCGACGCCCAGGTGTTCGACGAGGGCCAGCCCCAGGCAGACGGCAGCCACCGATGCGGTCCCCAGGGCCACACCCACCGCGGTGCGCCTGGGCCCGGCGGTCGTGGCAGGGACGATACCGGTGACCGCCTCCCATCCGACACCGGCGAAGAACAGCGCCATCAGGGCCAGCCACCGGGCGCCGTCGGGGGAGAGCCCCGACGGGGCGAGGGGTGTGTGCGGGCCCGCCGCGACGGCGGGCCAGCCGTACGCGGCGCAGGCCAGCGCCACGGCTCCGGCGGCCCAGGGGCGGAGCCGCAGCACGGCGGCCGGAAGGGTCAGCGGGCTGAGCGCCGCGAGCACGGCCACCGCGAGGATGCCGAGGGCGAGCAGCAGGCCGCCCGCCCCCGGACGCGGCACCCCGCCGTCGGCAGCCGTCTCCAGGCAGGTCGCGGCGAACCAGGCGATCGCCGCCTGCCCGAGGGTGAAGGCGAGGGCGAAGGCGCCGTCCACCGTCCGTCGCGCCCACGGCCCCAGCAGGGCGCCGACGGTGTCCGCCAGCGAGGCCGACCGCATCCCCGCACGGACCAGCAGCGCGAGCAGGAGGCTGACCGAACCGCCGAGCAGGAGGTGGGCCGACCAGACCAGGAGGCCGTCCCCGCCGGCCAGGACCGCGACGACAGGAGGCATGACCAGCATCCCGGCTCCCAGGACCTGGCCGGACAGGCGGCCGGCGATCTCCCGTTCGGCCCCCCGCGCCGGTCGGGCCGCGGCGTCCGCTCCCGGCCCGCGCGGCCCGACCGCCGTGCCGGGAGCACGGGTGTCTGCTGGTTCCATTACGGGAGACGCTTCCTCAGGGCCTCGGATATGGTCTTCGCCCTGAGCGACAGCAGGCTGAACGAACCGGCGTCACCGAT
Organism: Kitasatospora sp. NE20-6; assembly: GCF_045862635.1. Lineage (NCBI taxonomy): Bacteria > Bacillati > Actinomycetota > Actinomycetes > Kitasatosporales > Streptomycetaceae > Kitasatospora > Kitasatospora sp. NE20-6. Next base: position 29,458 of record NZ_BPRL01000067.1, on the reverse strand, counting down.
GCCGTGGCTGGATTCGCACAGGCCGTTGAGGAAGAGCGCGGGCGTGTCGGCGCTCACCGGCTGCACTTCGTAGTCCGGATCGACGGAGAGGTAGCCGTGGCCGTCGAAGCGGAAGTCGGCGGCGATGCCGCGCATCATGGCGGGGACGCGCTCCTGGTGGGCGGCCGGACCGAGGTCGCGGAATCCGGTGGCCAGGACGACGAAGTCGGCACGGTGCTCCTCGCGCTCCCCGGTGTTCAGCTCCTCGACGCCGAGGTGGACGCCGTCCTCGCGGACCTCGATCCCGCGCACCTGTCGGCTGGTGCTGACGGACACCTTCGGATCCCCGTCCAGGCGCTGCTCGTAGATGAGCCGGTACAGCTCGCGCAGCACGTCCCCGTCGGCCGACGAGTAGTTGGTGAGGCGCATGTAGGAGTCCATGGCGTTCTTGCGCTCGCGGGAGGCGCGGTAGTAGTACCCGGTGAAGTCGGGGAAGTACCCCTCCTCGCTGAACGGGCTGGTGTCCTTCTGACGCAGCGACAGCGAGCGCACGAGCAGGTTCACCCGGGCGCGGGGGTAGCGGCGCGCGAGGTCGAGCGTGAGCTCCACCGCGCTCTGGCTGCCGCCGACGACCGTGACGGAGCGCGGTGACCAGTCACCCGCACCGGTCCCGCCCTGCTCCTCCAGCGCCCGCAGCGCCGGCAGGTAGCGCGTCAGGTGGAACACGCGCGGGGAGTCCACCGCGTCGAAGGGTTCCGGGACGAAGGGGGTGCGGCCGGTGCCGATCACCAGCGCGCGGGCCCGGACGGTCTCCCCGGCGGAGGTGGTGACGGTGTAGAGCGCGCGGCCGTCGGTGTCGCGGTCGACGGTGACGCCGGTGACGTGCACGCCGTAGTCGACCAGTCGGCTGAAGTGGCCGGCGACCCAGGCGACGTACTGCGCGTACTCCTTGCGCAGCGGGAACTCCATCGGGACGTTGAGGTGGTCGAGCAGCAGCCCGTTCTCGAACAGGTAGTTGATGAAGGTGTAGCGGCTGCGCGGATTGCGCAGCGACACGAGGTCGCGCACCGGGTGGTTCTGGATGTCCGACCCCGGAAGCATCATCGCGCTCTGCCAGGACGGCCCCGGACGGGCCTCCAGGAAGCGCACGTCGAGGTCGTGGCCCTCCTCCTCCAGGGCGATGGCGAGAGCCAGGTTGGCCGGACCGAAGCCTATGCCCAGGACATCGTGGCAGTGGGTCACTGTTCCCCCTTGACGGAAGGCAGGTGCGAATGGATGGCGGTCAGTGGTGGGAACGTCACGGGACGGGACGCGTCCGGCATGAGACACCTCGGCGCAGTGGTGGGGAAGGGTCCGGGGGGCCGGTGCCGTGGGGCGGACGGCTGTCAGGCGGAGTGGGCGAAGGCGTCGGCCAGGCACGCCCGCGCGATGCGGCGGCCGGCCTCCGGCGCCGTCTTGACGCCGCCGCCGTTCCAGGCCCGTACCGACCACACGTGCGGCACGCCCGTGGCCTCCAGCAGCCCGGACGCCCGGCCGCCGTCCGGCGGGCCGTAGGCGTCGGCGGCGCGGACCGTGGCCAGGTGCGCCGCGGTGGCGAGCCACGGGAAGTGGGCGGTGAGCGCGGCCAGGGTGGCCCGCTCGTGGGCCGGGTCCGGCCGTGCTTCGACCGGGGAGTCCCACACGAGGTGCGGCATGCCGATCAGCGTCCGGTCGGAGCCGACCGGCTTGGCGTACAGCCCGGTCCGCAGGTCGATGAAGGTCGCGTGGTCCGGTGCGGGAGGGCGGCGCTCGACGATGCTCACCTGGATCGACCGCGACCGGACCGGTGAGGCCGGCCGCAGGCCGGGCACCGGGTCGGCTGCCCACGGCCCGACCGCCCCGATCACGGCCCCCGCGCTGATCACGCCCGCGTCCGTGAGCACCGTCGGGCGTCCGCCGCGCTCCCCGACCTGGAGTACGCGGACCCCGTGGCGGACGAGTGCGCCGTCGGCGGCCGCCTGCGCCAACCAGTCCGCGGCGACTTCCGGAGGCGCCACCCAGCCGGCCTCGGGCTCGACGAGGGCGACACCGCCGGCCAGGCGGATCCCGGCCGCCTCGTCCCGGCCGGCCACCACGTGCGCCGAGGAGCCGAGTGCGTCGTTGATCCGCCCGGCGGCCTCCTGGAGAGCGGGCTCCAGGGCCGGGTCGGCCGCGGTGACCGCGCCGACCGCGTGCAGCGGGGCCCGCCCCGACGCCCAGCGTCCGGGATCCCGGTACGCGGCCAGGCTCAGCAGCGCCATTTCCCCGACCAGTGGGTCGGAGTCGTACGCGCGCACCATGCCGCCGGAGTGGCCGGTGGCTCCGGCGGCACGGTGCGGCGACTGCTCGACCAGGACGACGGACACACCCCGGCGCGCCAACTGGTGCGCGACGGAGGCACCGGTGATCCCGGCGCCCACCACCACGACATCGGCGACGGCGGGCAGTTCCCCACCGTGCAGGGGCGTCGCCGCACCGGGGCCGTCCACTAGGACCCGCTCCCGGCGAGGGCCGCCGTGGCGAGGCGGGGAGCGGGGGTCGCGCACCGGGTGCCGGAAGGGAGGAAGGTCCACTCGGCCTCGCGGACCGGCTCCCCGGGCAGGCCCAGCCAGTCCCAGACCTGCTGGGCCAGCCCGGGCGTGACCGGCCAGGCCAGCGCGGCGAACGCCTTGGCCGCCAGGTACTCCAGAGCCAGGCTCGTGCGTGCCTCCTCCGGCAGCGACGGGACGAGGCGGACCGCCTGCTCCGTCGCCCGGAACTCGTCGCAGCGTTCCACGAAGGACTCCAGCAGCCGGATGTACCCGCGCGCGCTGAACGACTCCGGGAGCAGCAGGGCGTCGAGCTGCTGCGTGGCCAGGTTGAGGTACCGGTAGAACTCGCGGTGCGCGTCGGTCCAGGCGCCGGTGCCCGGGACCTTTCCGTCGAGCTCCTCGGTCGGAGCCGCGAAGCCGGCCAGCCACGCCTGGGCGCCGAGGTGCAGCGGGTCCTGGTCGAGCCGGTCCGCCGTCGTCCGGGCGATCCGGGTGACGCGTCCCTCGGGGGCGTCCCGCAGCAGGGCGAGGCGGACGACGTCCGGTCCCGCCGCCGCGAGGGCGTCGTCGGCCCAGACCGCGTGGCCGCGGCTGGTGGAGAACTTCTCGCCGTCCAGGTGGAGGAACTGGTTGGTGACGAACGAGGTCGGCAGGTACTCGGTGAGCTCGGCGGCGAAGGCCACGGCCGGGAGCAGGACCGCGTAGAAGAAGCTGTTGTCGTAGCCGAGGAAGAGCGAGATCTTCGCCGGTCCGTCCTGCTCGGTCTCGGCCCGGGCGGCGTCCAGGAAGGTCAGCGCAAGGTCCACCCAGGCGTCGACGGCCCGGCCGTCGCCGAGGGGGACGCCCCACTCGGTGGACCGGTCGAGCCGGTACGCGGGCAGCCCCTCGGCCAGCAGCCGCTCCACCAGGGCCTGGAGGTCGGGCGAGGTGTACGTGAGCCGCAGGTAGTCCCGCAGCCGCTCGGCGTAGGCGCCGAGGTCCAGCCACAGTGCCCGCTCCGAGCGGGTGACGGCCGGGGTGCCGCAGATCAGGCATGCGAGACCGGTCAGCTCCCGGGCCTCGTTGGGCCGGCCGCAGGCCTCGCAGATCTCCCCGTTGCTGGACGCGCCGCAGTGCGTGCACACCCCGAGGGCGAAGGCCTGGTGCAGCGACAGCTCGCACTGCGGGCAGTGGGCCGTCTCCCGCTCCTCCTCCGTGACGGCGGGCGAGGCGGCCAGCCGGGCGAACAGCTCCCGGATCCGGTCGGCGTGCTCCGGGTTCCCGAGGGGGCGGGTCAGCCGGTCGGGGCTGACGCCGGCCGCGCGCAGGGTCGCGATGATGGCGTCGCCCGTGGTGGTGGCCACGTCGGCCGGCTCCGTGCCGCGCAGTCGGGCGGCGGTGACGACGAACGACTGATGGTCGTCGGTACCCGTGACGTACCGGGCGTCGCGGCCCGCGCTGCGCAGCGCGCGAACGAGCATGTCGGCCCGGACGTAGGGGCCCGCGAGGTGGCCCAGGTGCAGGCCGCCGTTGGGCGTGGGCGGGGGGCAGAAGACCAGTGTCCGCTCGGCGAACCGGGCCCGCGGCGAGGTCTGGTCGAGGACCTCGACCGCGGCCGGGATGTCCTCCCAGTAGATCGAGACGATGTCGAACGGCTCGTCGGAGGTGTTGCGGATCTCGTGGAAGCCGAAGGGCGACAGGTGGACGACTCCGCCGGGTCCGAGCAGGCACTCCTCGTCCCCGAGCACGACGGTGGCCTGCCCGGCCAGGACGATGAACATCTCGCCGTCCTGGTGGGCGTGCCGCTTCGAGACGCTGTGCGCGGCGACGCTGCCGAAGACCGACCCGAAGGGCAGGCCCTTGATGTCGGTGGCGTCCAGCATGTGCTGGAGATCCATCTCGTAGGACCAGCTCATCGCCGATCTGTCGAACTTACGCGTGATCACAGAGAGTCCTCACTGGCTCGGGGCGGAAGAGGAGGGGCCCGGCGCACCGGGCCGGGGCGGGCCGGAGCGGTTCATCGGGGGCCCTGCTGTCTTTCGGCCGCCCCGTTGAGCCGGGTGGGTGCGCCGTCGGGGGTGAACGGCTGGCGGAGCGTGAACGCGACCGGAGAGGCGCCGTTGTCGTGCAGGTGCTCAAGTCGTCGGCAGGCGTCGGCCCAGGTGGGGACGGTGGTGTCGGAGACCCACCACACCGCGTAGCTGGGCCACTCCGGCTTGAGGAACCACTCGTGGCGACTGCTCAGGGCCTTGCGGTGCAGACCTGTGTAGACGAAGGAGAAGACGGACTCCAGATCGGTCCACAGGGACAGGGTGGAGGCACGGCTGTCGGTCTCGTTGGTCCGGCCGCCGGTGTAGAAGCGCGGGACGTCGAACGTGCCCCAGTCTCCCCAGTGGCGCTCGAAGTTGGTCAGCTGGCTCTGCCCGGGGTCCTCCTTCGCCCTGGCGATGAATCCGGGGCTGCCCTCCGCCTCCTCGAAGGTGGGCGGCGTGAGGTCGTCGAACGCCTGCACCTCGGGGTCCCCGTAGGGCTTCTTCAGGATCGCGAAGGTCGTGAACGCGACGCGCGGCATCAGTCTTTCTTCCCCATCTGTGTGTTCATCGTCGTGGAGTTCCCGGTGGCCGACCGGTCAACTTCCTTCGCTCAGCGGGTGCTTCGGCTGAGCATCGCGCGCAGGAGGTCCTGGTTGAAGCCGGCCGGCGAAGTCAGCCGGCCGGTGATGGCCAGGTACTTCCGGCTCAGCTCCGGGCTACCGCTGATGGTCTGGAACATCTTTCGCCGGAACGCCTCCTTCTTGCTGACGAGGGAGTCCGCGCAGATGCCTTCGATGTGCGGGGCGATGGTGTCCGCGAACCGCTGCCGGTACTCGTCCAGCCCTGCCTTGAGATCGGCCCTGGCCAGGGACCGGCCGGCGAACGAGTCGGCCAGCAGGTCGGCCGACGACAACGCGAAGCCGCAGCCGACCCCGCTCATGGGGTCGAGCGACAGGGCCGCGTCGCCGACGAACGGGACCAGGCCCAGCACCGGTTGCCGGACCTGGCTCGGATAGTCGGTGTAGCCCAGCAGTTCCGACTGCGGGACCGCGCCGGCCATCGACGGTGCCTCCGGGAGTGCGTCGAAGTAGGCCAGGAACTGCCGCATCCGCTCCTCCGGACCGCGCCAGCCCTCGATCCGCGCCTTCTCCGCGAACAGCACGAGCAGGGTCCTGCCGCCGGGGAGCGGATAGGTGCAGGCCAGGTCGTGCTCGTTCATGACGAAGACCGAGCGGTTCCCCTCCGGGGCCTCGATCCCGGAGAAGTAGCCGAAGAGGCAGGCACGTTCGTTGGGATGGGTCTCGGCCGGGTTGTCGAGCTCCCTGGCCATGCGCGAACGGCGCCCGTCCGCGGCCACCACCAGCCCGGCACGGAAGCGGCGGGGTCCGGCGTCGCCGAGTGTGTCCAGCGTCCAGCCGGACTCGTCCTCCGTGACCGTCTCCACGCCGGTGCCGTCGATGAACTGCACGCCCTGCTCCCGTGCGGCCGCGCGCAACGCGGGGTCGAGCACCCGCCGTTCGAGGTTGAGGGCATACGAGTCCGGCTGCTCGGGGAGGTATCCCCCGGGTCCTTCGATCAGGCCCCCGGGCGTGACGAACACGGCCTTGGTGGTCGTGGACCAGGCAGGCTCGCGCAGGTGGGCCAGCCCCAGCCGGTCCAGCAGCGGCACCCCGTTCGGCTGCATGAAATGCGTGCAGAGTCGCTTGTGGGACCGGTCGTCGGTCGCCTTCTTCTCGAAGACCGCGACCCGGTGGCCCATCTGGCTGAAGCGGATCGCGGTGGCGAAGCCGGCGATGCTCCCACCGACCACCGCGACGTCCAGCTGCGTGCGGTCGGAACTCGGAGTGCTCACAGGTCGACTTCCATCTTTCGGTTCGATTGGACTCTCTGATCGGCTCCGGTCGGCTCCGGAGCTAGCCGGCGCATCCGCAGCCGGCGTGGTGGACGGGGCGCCCGGCCTCACGTCCCTCGGTGGCGTGGCCGTCCCGCTTCCACCAGTCCAGACCGCCGATCAGCTCCTTGACCCGGAAGCCCGCGGTCGCCAGCTTGATCGCCGTCTTGGTGGAGGCGTTGCACCCGATGCCGTCGCAGTAGGCGACGTACAGCGGTGTCCTGGGGTATCCGGAGAGCAGTTCCTGCGAGATGGAACGGTGCGGAACGCTGATCGCTCCGGCTATGTGCTCCCGCTCGTAGGACTCGCTGCTGCGGCCGTCGACGACCACGATGTCCTGGCCCTCGTCCAGGGCGGTCCTCAGGTCCGCCGAGTCGATCTCGTAGGCCAGTTTCTCCTGGTAGTAGTCCAGTTGACTGCGCTGCCCCCGGGCCGGCTCCTCCCCGTCCGGGCCGGACCCCTCGTCGGCCTCCATGAACCGGCCGGCGATGCCGTACAGGTCTCCGAGGGTGCTCGGGGTGACCAGTGAGTCCGCGTGCTCTCCCAGGTCGACGCCGCAGTCCTCGAGGAGTGAGACCAGGACGCTGATGGTCGTGAGGGAGTCGAGGCCGAGGGCGTTGAGCGTCGTGTCCTCCGGCAGTCCGGCGACGTCGACCGGCTCGCCCAGCGCCTCCTCCAGGTACTCGGAAACCTTGTCCTTCACCGCTGCTGACATAGCTACACCTCATCCATGGGTTCGAAGGCGCCGTCGGCCGACACCGCGAAGTGGTTGGAGTTCGACTGCTGAGCCGCCGCGCCGAGCCGCCGGACCAGCTCGCGTTCGTCGGTCTGCACGGTCGTTGTGGCCGGTCCGGTGCGCACCCAGGCCATCAGGGTCGGACGCATGTAGCCGGGCAGCACGGCGCGCAGGTGCTCCTCCGTGTCGGCCACCGCCTGTCGAGCCGACGAGCCGACGACGAGGGCGACCACGTCGCGGTTGTTCCGCCGGACGACGGCCGGGACCGCCCGGTCGACACCGGGCCGGCTCAGGGCGCTGCGCCGGATCTCGCCCAGATGGGTACGGCGCCCGGCCAGCCACACGACCTCCTCGTCGTCGTGGCGGCGGAACACGATGTCGCCGGCGTTGTCGTAGGCGCAGACGTCCCCGGTCCGGAAGTAGCGGATCCCGTCGGACTCCACGACGTGGCGGGCGGTCTCCTCCGGCCGGTCGAAGTAGCCGCGCATCACCTGCGCGCCGCCGATCCACAACTCCCCTTCGGCGCCCGGCTGCCGGACCTCGACCCCGTCCTTCACCAGCTTCGCCGTCATCCCCCGCAGCGGCCTGCCGATCGGATGCGCGGGCCCCTGCTCCGGGTCCGCGGGCCCGATCTCGTTGCCCACGCTGAAGACCGTGGCCTCGGGCGGCCCGAAGGCGTGCAGGAAGCGGGTCTCCGGCAGCTGCTGCCGCCAGATGCGGACCACGGCGGGGTCGCACACCTGGGCACCGGTCATCACCACCTCCAGGCCGGGCAGTTTGGCCCGGGTGATCTGGCGTCCGTCCCCGGTGATCATGGCCAGCAGCATGGAGACCGCGATCAGGTGGGTGATCCGCTCGCGCCCGATGACGGAGCGCATGACGGCCCCGGCGGGGAGGCTGCGGAACTGGTGGACGAAGGCTCCCAACGACAGGGGGAGCAGCGTGTCCTCCAGCGACACATCGGCGTGGAACGGCGCCAGACTCAGCACGCGGGAGTCCGGGGTGATCCGGAGGACCTGGTTGTGGTTGCCGAAGTAGGAGGTCAGCGCTGCCGCGCTGGTCTCCACCCCCTGGGGCTCACCGGCCGAACCGGAGGCCCAGACGATGTACGCGGCCTCCTCCGGATCACGGGCCGCGGTGGTGTGCGCCGCCGCCGGTCCGGACAGGATCGCGGCCAGTTGCGTCCCGCCCAGGAAGCGGCTCGCCGAGGCGGTCGGCTCCCGGTCGTCCAGTGCGATCACGACCGCCGGTTCCAGGCGCGCGAGCAGCGCCTCCAGCCGGCCCGTCGGCTCGGAGCCGTCGAGCGGGGCGTAGACGGCTCCGCACTTCCAGACGGCGACGGCGAGTGCCGGCATGATCGAGCGTTTCTCGGCCAGGACCGCCACGCGGTCCCCCTCGCCGACCCCCTGCCCGGTCAGCCAGGCCGCGACCGCCAGGGCACCCTGTTCGAGCTGGGCGAAGGTGTAGCTGGTGTCCCCGTCGCTGATGGCGGTGCGGTCCGGGTAGGCCAGGGCCGGCGCCACCAGCAGGTCACCGAGGGCGGGCAGCGGCGTGGACCGGTCTGCGGGATCGACCGACCAGGGCGGCGGAGCACCCGCTTCGGCTGTGGCTACCATTCTCGCGCCCGTTCCCTTCCATCTGTGTTCCCTCGACGGACTCCGGTGCCCGACGGGAGCGGGAACGCGGTCCTGGCGATCTCGGTCACGGCGCGCCCGGCCGAGTCCAGCCTTCCCGCGTACAGGCAGAAGTCGTGCGGCAGGTCCGGGAAGTGGCGGTGTCGTACCACGACCGACCGTTCGCCCAGGTGCCCCACCCAGTCGAGTCCTTCGTCGCGGAGCACGTCGCAGCCTGCCGTCACGACCGAGCACTCGGGCAGCAGGGCCAGGTCGTCCGGCGTCAGGGCGAACGGGTCGAAGGAACGCTTCGCGAAGAAGGGGTGCAGTATCGACCTGAACGTGCGCATGGCGCTGCTGTCCAGGAAGTAGCCCTCACCGTAGGTCCGGTAGGACTCGCGCTCCGTCTCCAGGTCGAGCACCGGATAGATCAGCACGACACGTGAGGGGATCCCGGGCAGGACGCGCAGGCTCAGGTAGAGCGCGAGCAGCCCGCCGACGCTGTCACCGGCGATCACCAGCGGCCGGCCGGCCAGCGCCGCGCAGCGTGCCGCGATCTGCTCCGCCAGCAGGTCCACCGACTGCTCGGCGGTGGACTCCGGTGCCTTCAGGTAGTCGAACGCCTCCACGGGCGCGTGCAGGGTGTCCGCCAGCACGCGCAGGAAGGGCCGGAAGACGGCCGCCGAGTAGTAGACCATCCCGCCGCCGTGGATGTAGAGGACCCAGGGGGCGCCCTCGTCCTCCTGCTCCGGCCGGATGACCACCGAGTGCTCACCCGGACCCGGACCCGTCGGCGCGACGTCCTCCGGCTCGGCCGGGCTCCCGAAGCGGGCGATCCACCGTTCGGCGTTGAGCCGGTCCTGCGCGAGCGAGCCGGTGGAGGCGGCGACCCCCATGATCTTCCTGGCGGCGGCCAGACGGCGGAACCCGACGTCCAGCGCCCGCTCCTCCCGGTCAGACATCGCCGTCCCCGTCGAGGGGCCCGACGCCGGCGTCCGGCGTGAACGCGAAGCGCGTCGCACTCGACCCGTCGACTGCCCCGGCGAGCAGCCGCATCAGCCGGATCTCGTCCGTCTTTCCGGTCGAGGACACGGCGAACTCCGGCGACCAGGCGAGCAGCGCCGGGCGCATGTACTCGGGCAGCAGGTCCGCCAGCAGCTTCTCGACGTGGGCCAGCACCGTGCGATCGGGAGCGACCACCACCAGGGCGATCACGTCGTGGCCGTGGCGCGGGACGAGCCCGACGGCCGCCCGCTCGACGCCAGGGCAGCCCAGCACGATCTGCCGGATCTCACCCAGGTGGATCCGGCGGCCGGCCAGCTTCACCTCGTCGTCGTTCCGGCCGCGGAACACGAGGTCGCCGTCCTCGTCGTAGCTGCACATGTCGCCCGTGCGGTAGTACCGGACGCCGTCCACCTCGACCACGCGGCGCGCGGTCTCCTCCGGCTGGTTGAAGTAGCCGCGCATCACCTGCTCGCCGCCGATCCACAACTCACCTGCCTGGTGCGGCTCGTGGACCTCGACGCCGTCGTGCACCAGCCGCACCGCGACTCCGCGCAGCGGCCGTCCGATGGGGTAGGTGTTCGTCCGCTCCGGGTCGGCCCGTTCGACCTCGTAGGCGGTGCAGACGATCGTCGCCTCGGTCGGCCCGTACACGTTGAAGACGCGCACCTCGGGGAGGCCGCTCTTCCAGACGTTGATGACACCGGGGTCGCACACCTCGGCGCCCGTCATCACCAGCTCCAGGGCGGGGAACTTCTCCCGGCTGACGTGCCGTCCGCCATCCGTGATCATGGTCAGCAGCGTGGACACCGCGATCAGGTGCGTGATCCGTTCGCGCGCGATGACGGCGCGCATGACGGCACCTGCGTGGACGCCGCGGAACTGGTAGACGAACGCGCCCAGCGACAGGGGCAGCAGCGTGTCCTCGATCGACACGTCGAAGTGGAACGGGGAGAGGCTGAAGACCCGTGACTCCGGCGTGAACCGCAGTACCTCGTTGTGGTTCCCGAAGTACGCGAGCAGGCTGCCGGTGCTGATCTCGACACCCTTGGGCTCGCCCGTCGAGCCCGAGGTGAAGATGATGTACGCCGTGTCCTCGGGCCGCTTGGCCACGGCCGGCCGGTCCGGGGCCGGTCCCGAGAGGACCGCGTCGAGCTGTGTCCGGCCGACCCAGCGGACGCCGGGCACCGTCTGCTCCCGGTCGTCGAGCGCGATCACGGCACTCGGCTCCAGCCGGTCGAGCAGGCCGCGCAGCCGCAGCACCGGCTGCGTGGCGTCGAGCGGGACGTAGACGGCCCCGCACTTCCAGATCCCGATCGCCAGGACCGGCATGACCGCGCACTTCTCGGCGAGGACCACGACCCGGTCGCCACTGCCGACGCCCTGCTCGCCCAGCCAGGCGGCGAGCGCCCTGGCCTGCTGCTCCAGTTCGGCGAAGGTCAGTCCGGCCCGTCCGTCGTGCAGTGCCGGGCGGTCCGGCCGGTTCGTCGCCGCGGCCCGGACGATGTCGCCGAGCTCCGGCGGCGGGAAGGCCTGGTCGGCGGGGTCGAGGGACCAGGGGGGCATCGGTATCGGCGACACCATCGGATTCCAACTCTCCGTCAAGAGGGGCTCTGCGCAGGAACGTTGTAGCTGAAGCGGAGCTTGGCCTTGTCCTTGGCGCCCATCCGTCGGTAGAAGCCGACGCCGAGCTCGTTGTCCGGAGGGGTCTGCCACTCGGCCCACCCGCACTGCTGGGTGACGGCGAACTCCCGCAGCCGATCGAGGAAGACGCGGCCGAGCCCCATCCGGCGGTACGGCTCCTGGAGGTAGAGGCAGTCCATGTAGACGAACCGCTCGGCGCTCCAGGTGGCGAAGTCGGTGGTGACCGTCATGAAGCCGCAGGGCACCCCGCCGTCCGTCGCCACCCAGCCGTACAGCGAAGCCCGTTCGGCGAAGAACGCCGAACGCCAGCGTTCGACCTGGCCGTTCTCGTGGAAGTCCGCCCCCTCGTACACCGCGTGCTCGCGGCACAGGGCCAGCAGCGCGTCCAGCTGGGACGGCTCGATCGGCTGCACCTGGACGTCGCGGCTCATACCCACCCCGAGAAGGTCGTGGCCAGGTACGCGTCGATCGCCACCTGGTCGAGCCGGCCCTGCGACAACACGGTGTTGACCCAGGCGTCGCGCTCGAACCTGATGATCTCCAGCTCCCAGACACAGGCGATCAGGTCGCGCTGGGCGAGGGGGACGAACGTCGTGCCGCCCTCGGCGTCGACCACCGATCCGCGCACCCAGTGCTTGAGCATGTCGGCGTCGTACCACTGGCTCACCAGCAGGTAGTCGGCTTCCTTCCCGTGGTGCAGGATCAGGAAGCCGACGGGGTGGTCCCCCTCCTGCGGAGGTTCGCCCAGCACCGAGGCCGCGTGCTGCCGCAGCCACTCCGGCTCCGGGAGGGTGGACCCGTGCTCCGGCTGCGCGAACATCGCGTACGCCTTCAGCACCCGGCCGCACGCCTCGACCGGCGGGAGCGCCTTCACCAGGCGCGGCGAGTAGGTCAGCGGATTCATGTGGCCGCTGCCCATGGTTGCGCGCGGTATTCCATGCCCTGCCCTGTGAAGCTCCCCACAACAGCCCTTCTCGATCAATTGGCCGCGCCAAAGAGGACCGCTTTCCGGGCCCGGGATGACGACGGTAACCCTAGGGACTGTGACGTTGACCGTAAAGTCCTGGCATCCATATGCGCCCAAGATGACGGGAAACAGGGTTCTGGGCGATTTGCGCGGCGTCCACGGGCGGGCGCGGCCCTGCTCCGTCGCCGGGGGGGCAGCCCTGCCCGATGGGCGGGGGCGGCCCTGCCCGATCGCCGGGGAGCAGCCCCGGGCGGGGGTCCCGGACACCCCATCAGTTACCTGCACAGGGTTGGCCTGCAGCGCAGCGGAGGCGGGGAGTCCAGATCGTGGCTGACCCATTGACAGCCGGATCGGTCCTCGTGGATGATCACGTCACATCTTGAGTCGGGCGGGGGTTTCCGGCTTTCTTCGGGTAATGCGGAGGCCAGGCCGGGCTCCTTGTCCGAGCGGCCCGCCTTCTGTCATAAAAGGTGCTGCACCGTCTTTATCCGAAGCGTATTCCAGAACGACTGTTTACTGTACTGTCCATAAACTTTCCGCACACTCGCGCGAGAGGCGCCCCGAGTACGGCCGTAGGCCGTCCGGGGTGATATTTTTTATGATCCGCGCGGCTCCGGACGACTACCCGGCCGACATCCGGCGGGGACACGCACCTTCCGCCCCACCACACCGCAGGGCGCCGACCGGGACCTTCGACGACAGGTACCTCTCGCTATGACCACATCTCAAGAGCTCGGACTCGACGCACCCTTCGCCGTGTACGAGCACGTCGGGCAGGGCGCCGACGACGACGCGTACCTGCACGCGTTGGCGGTTCCGCGCAATTCCGGCGCGCAGGCCCGGATCCCCGTGCTCGGTCCACCGACCGCGGCCCACCACGCCGTCGAGGCGGTCAGCACACCGGCCCCGCAGCGCTCGCCCGGGCAGCCGGGCGCCGTCGTCGTGGTGTCCCCGCCCGGCTCCGCCGTGGCCGACATCGCGGCCGCGCTGGCCGAGTCGGTGGGCGGACGCCATGTCGAGCCGGCGGACCTCGGCGGGATCGGGCGCGCCTGCGCCGGTGCGCGGCACGTGGCGCTGGTCGCGCTGGCGGGAGAGATCGGCGAACGCGAACTCGCCGCCGCGCAGGACAGCCTCTGGCAGGAGTTCGGCGGCGGCGACGGCGGCCACCTGGGCCTCCTGACCGGCGTGACCCGGGCGGATGTCGCCTGGCTGATCGCCAAGGGGCTCGGGCTGCCGCACCGGTCCGCGCCCCAGGACCCGGCCCTGCGGGTGTGGTCCGCGCTGGAGTCGCTGGAACGCAGGGTCAGCAGCAGGGTGCTGCTGGCCGAGGATTCGCGGACGAGTGTCCTGCGGCCACTGCTCACCGAACAGCGCTGGCGGGACCTGTCGTTGATGACGCACGGGCGCGACGACGCCGCCATCTTCAACGACATGGTGGTGTGCGCTCCCGGCCCGCTGCGGCTGGAGCCGGACGACCCCGAGCGCGAGCGGGCACCGGCGTGCGCCTTCACCGGCCGCTGCTACCGGCCCGGCGTCGAGCCCGACCAGGTGGTCAAGGCGGAACTCATCCTCGCGGACGCGGTGTTCGCGAACGTCTGCATGTCGCTGAGGGTGTCCGACGGACTGTTCCCCGCGCGCTACCTCCTGCCCCACGGCTTCGTGCGCGGCACCGCGGCGGGCTTCATCGGCTCGCCGATGGTGGTGAACGGCTCGGCCAAGCTGGCGGACGTCTTCCACGCGTGCAGCGCCGGCGGGCTCACCCTCGGCGAGACCGCCACCGTCATGAACGACCACCTGCGCCACGAGCGGGTGGACCTCCCCAGCTTCACCATGCTCGGGCTGCCGTGGGCCCGGCTCGCCGACCCGGACCCGGCCGCCTGGGACGCGTTCGCGCAGCTGCGCGCCGAAGCCGGAACGCACTGGGGAGCGGCGAGGGCCACCGCGCTCTCGCTCTCCGCCGAGACCCGGACCGGCCGGGCCCTGGTCCTGGCGACGTCGCCGAGGTCGGCGGCCGCCCTGGCCGCCGTGCCCGGCGCCACCGCCCTGCCCGAGGTCGACACCGATGACGTGTCCGACCTGAGCGCCCGGGCCCGGGCGCTGGGCCGGTCGATGACCAACCTCGACGACGTGCCGCTCCTGGGGCTGCGCTACTCCCGCCACGGCAACGTGATGAACAACGTCCGGGCCCAGGTGACCAGCCTGGCCACCGCCCTGTCCCGGGCCGCCCTGGCCGGGGACATCGACCGCCTCACACGGCGGTTGGACACGGTCGTGCAGGCGGTCGAGCGGGCGGAGCTCGGCCTGGCGGAGGCGCTCGCCCAGCGGGGCGTGAACGGCATCCAGACCTTCAACGACATCTGGGGCGAGCGGTTCGAGTACGACGAGCCCGAGTTGAGCGGTGAGGACTGCCCGTACTGCGGGCGCGCACTCGTCTGGCAGCGCGCGACCCACTCGGTGTTCGGGCGACTGCGGCGCACGGCCACCATATGCCCCAGGTGCGTCGTCGTCATCGACTCCGACGACGCCTCTCCGGTCACCTCCGCGCAGCTCGCGTGCGAGGAGTCGTGGTCCCGCGACAGCAGCCAGGAGGTCACGCTGACCTTCCAGCTCGGCCCCGGGCACGCGGCGGGGTCCACCGTGGCGGCGGCGGTGTTCGTGGCCGGCGCGGAGAAGATCGGCATCGGAGCCGCGGCCGTCGAGCGCATCCGGCCGGACGCGGCCGGTACGGGCCGACTGACCGTCAAGGTGGCGGTAAGTCAGGAGGCGCGGCTGCACCAGGAGTACGTGCGCGGACTCGTCGTCGCCGAGGGAACGGTCGTGGTGGTGACCAGGCCGGTCTGGGTGCGCCCCGCGGCCACGCCCGTCGGCATCGGACAGCGGCCGGTGGCCGGGTGAACCCCCTGAAGCGACTCGCTCCGCGCCCGGGCGCGCTGCTGCCGCAGGACGGCGCGCAGCGGCTGCTCGCCGGCATCGCGTTCCTGGTCACGTTCGGCTACGGCATCTACCTGACCGGCGAGGTGCTGTACCTGACGCAGGGCCTGCACCTTCCGGCCGGTGAGGTGGGCCTCGGCATGGGCGTGGCCGGGGCCGTCGCCCTGGCGGCCGGCATCCCGGTGGGCCACCTGGCCGACAGGCACGGCGCGCGCGGCGTCTACACCGTCATGCTGCTCCTGTGCGGCCTGGCCATGATCGGACTCTGCTTCACCCGGACGTTCTGGCCGTTCCTGTTCTACGCCACCGTCTTCTCCTTCGCCCAGACAGCCGGCTACGCCGCCCGCAGCCCGTTGATCCAGCACTACGCCGGAGACCGGCCGGCCGAGTTCCGCGGCTACATCCGGGCGCTGACCAACGTCGCCTTCGCCGCCAGCGCCGTGTGCGCCGGGTGGGCGCTCGAACTGAACACCCGCAGCGCCTACATCGCGATCATCGCGCTCGGCGCCGTGTGCCACCTGGTCGGTGCGGTGATGGCATGGTCGATCAAGAGCGTCCCGCTGCGCCGGGCGGAACAGCAGGGCCCGCGCTGGGTCGCCCTGCGCGACCGCCCCTATGTGGTGCTGTCCGTCCTGGACGGGCTCATGTCGGTGCAGTACCGGGTCCTCACCTTCGCGGTACCCCTGTGGCTGGTGGGGTTCACGTCGGCACCGCGCTGGTCGGTGTCCTCCGTGGTGCTGGCGAACACGGTGATCGTGGTCTTCTTCCAGGTCCGCGCGAGCCGGAGCATCACGTCCGTGGCCACCTCCTCCGCCGCCTTCCGCCGGGCCGGCTTCGCCTTCCTCCTCTCCAGCGCGGTGTTCTCACTACTCCCCGGGATGCCACCCTGGGCGGCCGTGGCTGCTGTGCTCACGGCCGCGACGGTGCACTCGATCGGCGAGATCTGGCAGGCCGCAGGCGGCTTCGAGCTCTCCTTCGCGCTGGCCCGCCCGGAGTCGGTGGGCCAGTACCAGGGCCTCTTCGGCATGGGGCTCGGCCTCGGCACCGCGGTCGGGCCCGCTGTTCTGACCGCGCTCTGCATCGACCTGGGACGCCCGGGCTGGTGGATCCTCGGAGCCGGCTTCGCCCTGACCGGCCTGGCGGTCCCGGTGGCGACCCGGTGGGCGGAGCGCGCGACGCACCGGACGCAACCGGCGGCGGAACCGGCGGCGGAACCGGCCACCGGTTGAGGCATCGACGGCGCGGACCGGAGCGGTCCGGAGCGGCCCGGAGCGGATCTCACGTTGCGGGCCGCTGCGGCGTCCACGAGGTGTGCACCGGACGAGGCCGCCCGGAGCGCCGGTTCGGCAGAGGGAGCAAAGTGATGAGGACCCGTGCGATCGTGGACCAGCCGCTGTGCGGGCTCACCGTGGTCGGCGAGGACGGTGCGCTGACCGGCGTCTACTTCGAGGGGCACCACCGCGGCTGAGGCGACCCCTTCATGCCCTCCGGGGTCAGGTACTTCAGCCTCCGTGTTCCGGTGAGGGCCGGCTGAGCCGGGTCGGTCTCCGTGCCGAGGATCGTGCGGCCGCTTTCGGACGGGGGCATGCCGAGGGCCCGACGCGCGGGTCGGGTGCTCCTGGATCCTCGGGTCGTGGGTGGTCGGTGGGGGTTTCGTGGGGCCAGGGCCAGTCGGCGGCGATTCGTAGCCATTCCGCGGGTGATGCGGGCGGCGGTGTGCAGGAGGCGGTAGCGGAGCTTTTTGGGTTCGGCGGTGCGGGATCGGCTGGACCCGTCCCCGCCTGGCCTGCCCCGCCTCTGTTGCGAGACCCTCCCGCCCCGGACGCCCACCCGGCCGGCCCAACCTCCGCCGAGCTCCCAGCTACGACGTCGGACTCGCCCTGGTCACCGACCGATAGCGAACAGGCAGGCGAGAACTCGAACACGGCAGAAGGATGATCACCGGAGGTAGGACGACAAGTTGAGGAATCCAGCACCAGCCTTCACGGCATCGGGACTTGAGCCTGTCCAGCTCTGCCTTCATCTGAACGGGCTGTTCGCACGGACCAGAAGTCGGTCCGTGCGAACAGCCCGTTCAATCAGGAACGACGGTCACGACTCGGTTCGTCAGGCCACCTTGACGCCGGACCCGAGGGTCCACTTCTGGTTGGCGCCGCCGTTGCAGTTCCACAACTCCAGGCCGGCGCCGTTGGGGTTGGTGGCCCCGGTGACGTCGAGGCAGAGCCCGGACTGAACGCCGGTGATCGTGCCGTTGGAGTTGACGTTCCACTGCTGGTTGGTGCCGCCGTTGCAGTCGTAGATCTCAACGTGCGTACCGGCGGTGGTAGCGCCGCCGTGGGCGTCGAAGCACTTGCCCAGCACCTTCAGCGTCTTGGCCGAGGAGCTGTAGGTGATCTTCTGGTTGGCGCCGCCGTTGCAGTCCCACACGTCCAGCTGAGTGCCGTTCACCAGGGCGCTGTTCGGGTCGTCGGCGCAGCGGCCGGAGAGGCCGCTGGTCAGGTCGCCGCCGACCGGGGTCGAGGAGCCGGACGGGGTGACCTTGAACAACGCGGACTCGTGCGGGGCCAGACTCCGGCTGACGGAGTTGGTGAGAGTCTCGTTCGACTTGCCCCAAAGGTTGCGCACCGTGGCGGAACCGCTGAACCCGAGGTCGGAGAAGTTGGCCGTCACCGTCGCGTTGCCGGCCCGGTCGGAACGGTTGAACAACGCCACCGTGTAGCTGCCGTCCGGGTTCTTCTGCTTCGTGGCCCACACCTGCAGATCGTTGTTGTTCGAGATCTGGCTGGCCACCACGGAGTCGGTCTGGTTGACGTTGGTGACCTCGGCGTTCTTCAGCATGTTGAGGTCACCGGCGTCCAGGTTGGTCAGGTCGCTCCCCAGCATCATCACCGACCGCGTGATCGCCCACAGAGTGATCACGCTCTGCCGCTCGTTCACGGTCAGACCATTGTGGTCACCGTTGCCGACCTCGATCGAGTCCGGGTCGTTCCAGCCACCCGGACCGGCGTACTGCCCCCACTGAGCCAGGTTCGCCCAACGCGGCCCGACGTTGCTCCAGGTGGTGAGGGTCGAGCAGTAACACTCGATGTCACCGCCCGTCCGCCAGCTGTTGGAGTACTGCTGCCAGGTCTTGATGTTGTTGATGTCCAGGGTGTTCGACAGGCCGTAGTGGATGGTGCGGCCGGTCTGGTTCAGCGCCTTCGACCAGGCGATGACGTCGTTCTGGTCGCTGGTGTGCACGCCGTCGATCTTGATGTAGTCGACCCCGTAAGAGGCGAACAGGTTGGCCCACGAGTTCACGAACGCCTGTGCCGCGGTGGGGTTCTTGTTGTAGTCGATGAAGTACATGACGTCGCCGAACCCGCCGTAGTTCGACTCGAAGGTCGACGTGCTTGAGACGATGTCCCGCGCATGGTACGACGTGCCCTCGATCGGGGTGTTCTGGTCGTACGCCGCCTTCGGGATGCCCGGCGTCACGTACATGCCGAACTTCTCACCCAGGCCATGGATGAAGTCGCCCAGGTTCTTCATGCCGTTCGGGAACTTGCCGGTGTCGACGACCCAGCGACCGTACTGATCGACGGTGGTGCCGGGGTTCTTGATGTAGTAGTCGTCCAGGTTGATGTACTTGTAACCCGCAGACATCAGGCCCGAGTCGTGCATCGCCTGAGCCTGGGCCTTGATCTTGGCCTCGGTCGGGTTGTTTCTGACGAAGCTCCAACTGCTCCAGCCCATCGGCGGCGTCCGTGACGCGCCGTTGTCCTGGGCTTGCGCGGGCGTCGAGCCCGTCAGGGTGGATATGAACAGCGACGACGCCAGGGCAACCGTCGCGACGAGCGCGCGCTTGTACATGACTCTCCTTCGAGTCGATTGACTTCACGTCAGGTGTTTCATGCTGTTCAGTATTGAGCCCCAGTGTTCGATCAGGTGTCAATGCATCCGACAAAGTAGACATGATCGAACAGATTCATTCAGCTCCGGACTGGCGCGGCAGCTGTAGTTCGTTGATCGGTTGGTCGGTGATGTACCGCCCCGACGGCAGCGCCCTCTGGTCCACCAGTACCTACAGTTACGGCCACCACTCGGCCGGCACCGAGTCCGGCAGCACCGGCAAGGTCCGTTGGGGCGACTTCGGCGGCGACGGCAAAGCCAACGCCTTCACCATCGCCGACAACGGCTCGATCAGCGTCAAGCTCAACAAGGGCTGCGACGTCGTCACCAGCGGCTGGTACCTCCGCCCCAGGATCACGAACGGAGCCATCACCGCCGAACTCTCCAGCGGCGGCGACGACTTCGCCACGCCGGGCCGGTACGACCGGAGCCGGATCCTCCCCGCCGTCCGACCCCCTCCCTCGCACAACGGTGTCCCGGCTCCTCCGAGTCTTCAGTCGGGCGGAGGCTCGTTCGCCGGGCGCTCGGAGGCGGGCGTGGTCGCGGTTGTACTGCTTGTAGTACTCGGGCAGTTCATGGTGGTTGTCGTAGGGGCACGGACGGTCGAGCCGGCGCCTTGGTAGGCGCGGTCGGCCAGGGCGAGGATCTCGCGGGTCGGGCAGGCCTGGACGATGCCGTGGGCGCGGGCGGCGGTCAGGTCATGGGTGCGTCCGGGCAGGGCACGGGAGAACCACGGAGGAGTGCCGTCCGGTGTGGTGATGACCTGCGCATTCATTTCGTCCCACCTGACACTGCGTGAGCTGGATGTCGTACCGCCGTCGGACACCCTGGTGCACATCTGCGAGAACCCCCGAGTGGTCGAGGCGGCGGCTGAGACCCGCTGCGGGGGCGTCCTGGTCTGCACCTCGGGCAGCGCCTCCACCGTCGTCCTCGAACTCCTCGAACTCCTCGAACTCCTCGACACCCTCGCGGCCGCCGGCCTGCGGCTGCGGTACCACGGCGACTTCGACTGGCCGGGCATTACGCTCGCCAACCGCATCATCCGACGGTGCTCGGCCCTGCCGTGGCGGATGGCAGCCGAGGACTACGAACAACTCGCCGTCCACGCCCGGGACCAGGGCAGCCCCGGCCTCCCGCTCGTCGGCGCCCTGGTGGAGGCGAGCTGGGACGCCGACCTCGCCGCCGCCATGACGGTACTGAACGTGGCCCTGCACGAGGAGTCGGCACTCGACCGGCTCGTCGCCGACCTGGCACCGGGGAAACCCTGACCACGGGACCAGCCGTCAGGAGAGCGCGAGTCAGTCAGGACGGAGGACTGAGCCCGGCCGCAGCGGGTTCGGGCAGCGGTGGATGTGCGGGCCTGCGACTGTGGTCGCGTCGGTGTCCCGGAATACGCTGGGTGGTCATGGACTGGCTGGAGCGGGTGGCGAAGCTGAGACGGTGGACGAACAACGACGTTCGGGCGCCGCACAAACCGCTGTTGCTGCTGTACGCGTTGGGCAGCTTCCAGCGCGATGCCGACGGCGAGCTGAGGTACAGCGCGGTCGAGGAGGAGCTGAAGCGGCTGCTCGAAGAGTACGGGCCGTCCCATCCGACCACCCCCGCCTACCCCTTCCACCATCTGGTCAGTGACGGCGTCTGGGAGGTCAGGACCGACAAGGGGCCCGGGAGCCCCGGAAGTGGAGTGCGGGTCCTTCGCTCCAGCGGCGCGACCGGGAGGCTCGCGCCGGAGTTGCGGGTGGCGCTGAGGAAGGAGCCGGTGCTGCTTGGCCGGCTGGCGCGGGTGCTCCTGGACTTCCACTTCCCGCCGTCGCTGCACACCGATCTGTGCGAGGCCGTCGGACTCGACCTCGATCTGGACCTGGCCGGGACCGAGGGCGCGACCGGAGGCATCCCGGGTGGGAGGGAGCGGACGGCGCGGCGGCAACGGGACCGGCGGATGCGCGAACTCGTCCTGACCGCCTACGAGTTCCAGTGCGCCTTCTGTGGCTACGACGGGATGCTGGGCACGAGCACGGTCGGCCTGGAAGCAGCCCATGTGCGGTGGTGGTCCTACGACGGGCCGGACGAGGTCGACAACGGCCTGTGCCTGTGCTCCCTGCACCACAAGCTCTTCGACAAGGGCGTCCTGGGACTGGGAGAGGGGCAACGCATACTCGTCTCCCAGCGCTTCGTCGGACGCAGCGAGGCCAGCAGACAGCACGTGCTCGCCCTGACCGGACGGCCGGTCATCGGCCCGCAGGCCGGGATTCCACCGGTCGCGGACCGGCACCGGAAGTGGCATGCCGAACAGGTCTTCCGCGGCGAGCCCCGGAAATCCCCGAACCCGCTGTCCAACGTCTGACCGTGGCCGTCCGACCACCGGCCCATCAGCGTTGACCACACGGGCAGTCGGGCGGACGTCAGCTGTGACGGCCGTGCCACACCTCGACCCGCCCCGCCCGCTGCCCGGTGACCAGCTCACGCAGCTTGGTACGCGTCTCCGGGTCCGTCGAGTACACGACCGTGCCGATCATGCCGCGGGTCAGCAGCACCTTGTAGGTGTTGCGGATCAGGCGGTCGATGTCGGCGTCGCTGGTGGACTTGCGGAAGACGGGGTCCTTGGAGGCCGTCCGGTCGGTGGTCCATCGGTCGGTCCGCCAGACGAGGTCCGGCCCGAGGATGACGCCGCTCCAGTCGTACTCGAAGCCCTGGGCGGTGTACACGCAGCCGACCTGGCCGAAGCCGGCCGGGTCGGTGGCCCACAGCGCGGCCGGAGGCGCACCGGCGATCGAACGGTCGCCGTACACGTTCCACGGTCGGGCCCAGTCACCGATGCGCACGTCGAGCGGGAGCGGATCCCCCGGTGCGACCTTCGTGGTCCACTTCCAGCAGTAACCGGCCGACATGCGGGCGCCGTATCCCTCCGCGCGCCGGGCGTCGAGGAACGCCTCCAGCTCCTGAGGGGTGTCCACGACCTCCAGGACCACCTTGCCGTCGGGTTCCCAGCCGACGGGGCCGCCGGGCTCCAGCCCCAGCAGGCGCACCACCCAGCGCAGGTAGGCGTCGCTGCCGCCGCAGCGGAACTGGCTGTCCAGCTCGACCACCTGGCACTCCAGGCCCTTCACCGCGGCAGCCGCCCTGATCTGGGCCACCGTGCCCATCTCACCCGGCCGGACGACCTGGTGCTCGTCCAGCAGGAACACCGGCACCCGGGCGGCATCGATCAGTTCCTCGATCTGGGGCTTGCCGGTGCGCCGGTCGGCCCGGGTGTACCGGTTCGCCGACGTCTCCCGGATCCGGTGGGCCTCGTCGCAGATCAGCACGTCGAACCCGTTGCGCTCGGCCGTCATGAAGCTGTTGAAGTACTTGAACAGCTCCTGCACCTGCCGCTTCCGCGCCCCGGCCACCCGCCGCATCGTGGTGGTGAACGAACTGGACCCGGTCGCGTGGAAAGCCGTCACACCACGCCGGTACAGATCACCCAGCAGGGACAGCGCGATCACACTCTTCCCCGTGCCCGGACCGCCCGTGATGACCACCACCTGCTTGTGGTCGGACTGCTGCGCCCGGCGCACCGCGCGCAGCACCAGCTCGTAGGCGACCCGCTGCTCGTCCAGCAGGACGAACTGCTCGCGCTCGCGGACCTCCTCGGCGGCCACCGCCATCAACTGCCTGGACGGGGCCACCTTGCCCGCGAGCAACAGGTCCGCCGCCTCCGCACCGGAGACCGGCTTCAGCTTCGAGCGCAGGTACTCGACGAACTCCCCGCGGCGCTCGGCGGTGAAGAGCCGGCCGCGCTCGTCCTGCGACACCTCGTAGAGGCCCTGGACGCCGAACTCCGTCGCATTGTGGAGGAAAGCCACCCCGGACAGCCGCTCGGGGTGGTCGGCGAGAGCCCCGTTGAAGGAGATCAGGTAGTCGCAGTAGCCGCGGACCTGCTCGATCGGATTCAGCACCGGCCGGGTGTACGCGTCGACCCGACACAGCAGCGGCTCGCCGTCCTCCGGGAGCGCGCTGCTCCACTGCTTGAGCTCGACCACCACGTACGAGGGCTCCCCCGTGCCCGGGTGGACGCCGGCGAGGACGACGTCCGCGCGCTTGCTGTTCAGCGGGAGCGCGTACTCGAGGAGCACCTCCACCATGCCGAGCCCGGCGTCCAGGAGGGCGTTGGTCAACTCCGGGATGCTCATCTCCCAGGAACGCACCTCGGACGGGCCGGGCTTATGGCCGTGCTGGTGGACGAACTGGTCGATGAGGCGCACGAACAGTGATCCGGCCAGCCTCTCGGCGGCGACCGCGGACGCGGAGTCGCGGAACAGCAAGACATGCTCCCAGGCAGCACGAAGTGACTCGTGCGGGTGGGGGCATGTCCCTGGAGGGAAGCCCGGCGGGCCGCGCTGATGACTGGGCCAAACCTACAGCGGAGTGTCTGCGCTCGTGTCCGAACGGCTGAGCATTCGCCAACGCAAGGCGGGCTGCTGATGGGCCGCGAGAATGGCCTTCGGCTGTCCTCGGTAGCGGCAGTGGCGCATGCCCGCGGCCGTGGGCGAACTCGTTGACCGTGCTCTCCACTCCTGAGCGGACCGCGTAGCGGCCTTCCAGCCGGGCGTCTGTTGCTCGGCGCGGACGCGGAGTTGCAGGTCGCGGAGTTCTCGCGGGGGAAAGCCCACGGTTCGGGCACTGTCGGCGGTGGTCGTGCAGCGGGTGCGGACCGGGCAGGGACGACACCGGCTCATGGTGAACCGAGCCACGATCAGCGGTGCCGCGGTGGGCGAGGACGTCGGATACGGGCCGTGCCAGCCCCTGCTGACCTCGCCCTGAGGGCAGGTGACCTGCTGGCGGTCGAAGTCGATGTGGAAGTCGTCCCGGTCGAAGCCTCGCCTCGGCGGTGCTGCCGGGTGGGGTTGCCCGGCAGTGGTCCGGTGACGGTGACCTGGTGTTCGCGGGCGGCCTGGTCCAGGTGGACCGGAGAGGTGTAGCCGCTGTCGACCAAGTGCTCGGCGGGCAGCAGGCCGCGGCGCGCCAGGCGGGTGTGGATGCCGGGCAGGACCTGGCTGTCTTGCGTGGTGGCCGCGGTGGTGGCCACATCCGTGATCACGTTGGGGCCGTCAGGGGCACAGGTCTTGGTGAGATGGGCGGCGAAGCCCTTCCAGCTGATGATGTGTCCGTGACGTGCGTGGCGGGCCGTGGTGTCGTAGGGGGAGATGACCGCCCGGGGACGAGGGGGGCAGGCCCGGCCCGCCGTCCTCGTCGGTGCGCCGGAGCAGGCGTCCCGCGGTGTCGCGGTGGTAGTTCTGCACCATGATCTGCCGCAGGGCCTGCACGCGGGGGCCGGACGCGGGGCCTGCCCTGTGCTGGTAGAGGTGTTCCAGGAGCCGGACGGCGTTGTCGCCGGTGGCGAGGATCCTGGTCTTGGGCTTGGTGGGGTCCTTGCCAGGACGGACCGGGCGGCCGTAGCGGCGCCCCCACTCCTCGTCGACCAGGCCGTCCAGCAGGTGCCCGGCGCTGTCGGCGACCTCTTCCGGGCGGCCCGTACTGCCTCGGTGATCAGCTCCAAGCGGGTCAGGTCGCGCACCACGGCCAGGACGTGGGTGGAGTCGGTGCGCCGATCGGTTGTCCGGAGGATCGAGCGATCAGCCGCAGTGGGAGTCGAAGCCGCCGCTGATGTTGTCCCCGATCCCGCCCTGCCAGTCGATGCAGGAGTTCGGTGCGTAAAGGTACACCGGGCCGGCGTAGGAGGTGTAGTAGTCCTCGTCGAGATCCGCCCAGGTGGAGGCGCCGGCCTTCTTCAGGCCGGCGAGCATCAGCAGTGCGGGGCCCGGGTTGTTGCGGGTCGTCACCACGCAGTTCTTGCCGGTGGAGCGGTTGTACGTGAGCCAGACCGTGCCGCCGGAGTTGAGGTCCCGGTGGTCGATGGTGCTGTAGCCCGAGCCGCAGGCTCCGTTGTAGGAAGCCGCCTGGGCGGTCGTCGGTACGGCTATCGCGGTGGCGCCGGCCACCAGGGCCAGCACTCCGGCCCGGGCGACGGTTCGCTTGGTTCGCTGGTGCATCTGGTACTGCGCTCCACTCTCGTCCGACCCGCCAGGGGCTGTTCCCGGACGGAAGTTCGAGAGCGTAGGCGGTGGCGGTATCAGCCCCGTATCGCCGCGGGGGCGCGGGCGGTGACGGCCGGTCCGCATCGGGCGGCCGGCTGCGGGAGGTGGCTCCGCGCGCAGGAGGTTCCGGTGCGTAGCCGGGACGGTGACCTCCCGCACACCGGCCAGCAGGGCCCCGGTCAGGCGGACGTCCTCGATCACGATCGCCAGGTCGCCGACCGGCAGCCCCTGCAGGGCAGTGCTCCGGGGGTGAGGTGAGTTGGGGGGTGAGGTGAGCTGGGGGGTGAGGTGAGCTGGGCGCAGCAGGGTGTCGGCCGCCGCGGGGTGGAGGTGGACCGGCGTGGGCCGGGGGTCCAGGTGCAACGGGCGGCGGTGTCCGGGGGTTGGTCGTAGGTGCCGGATCCCGCTCGGCCCTCGACAAGGCCCTCGCGGATCAGCTGTTCCCGGGCCTGTTGCAGGACGCTCGGTCCGACCTGGTACTCGGTGGCGAGCCGGGCCCTGGAGGGCAGCCGGGTGCTCGGCGTCCACTCGCCCGCGGCGAGCCGACGGCGCAGATCGTCGGCGACTCTGCGGTGGGCGGGATCTCGCTGGTGGGACGTCGGTGGCCTTCGACGGTGGCGGTGGTCGCCGGGCCTACCGGCAGTCACCGTGGCGGGGGCCGGATTGAGCTTCCGGGATGATCTCAGCTTGGCTTTTGTCCTCGGCGGGCTTGATGTTCCTTGGCTCCCCGGGGAGCGGCTGGTGGCCGGCGGATCGCGCGGTCCAAGGCGCAGGGCGGTCCGGCAGCGGAGGCCGCCGACGAGCGGTAGAACGTAAGGGTGGAGAACGAGAGCAGCCCGGACGAGGACGCACGGCCGTACGGTGTGGCGCGGCCGGGGATCGACTACCGGGCTCTGTTCGCGGTCGCCCCCAGCTCCTACATGGTCCTGGGCCCGGATCTGGTACTCGCCGACGTCAACGAGGCGGCCTGCCGGGCGACCGGCCGTACTCGGGAGGACCTGCTCGGGCGGTATCTCTTCGACGCCTTTCCGGAGAATCCGGCGGACCCGAATGCTGACGGGGTGCGGAACCTGCACGCCTCCCTGCACTGGGTCCTGCGTTCGAGGGAGCCGGACACGATGGCGCCGATGAAGTACGACATTCCCGTCGCCGACCGGCCCGGCGTGTTCGAGGAACGGTGGTGGTCCGCGATCAACACCCCGGTGATCGGGACGGACGGGCAGGTGGAGTGGATCATCCACCGGGGGGAGGACGTGACCTCGTTCATCCTCTCCCGGCCTCACCCGCGAGAAGGCGGGGCACTCAGCGACGCAGAGGCGATGGAGGCCGAACTGTACGCGCGGGCGCGCGAACTCAAACGGCTGAACGAGGAACTGCGCCGGGCCCACGAACGGGAACGCCAGGTCGCCATCACCCTGCAGGAGGCCATGCTCCACTCGCCCCACCTGGCCCGGCACCGGGACACCGCGGTGCGCTACCTGCCGGCCGCCGGTTCACTGAACGTGTGCGGCGACTGGTACGAGGTGGTCGACCTGCCCGAGGACAGGTTCGCCGTCGCGGTCGGCGACGTCGTCGGCCACGGCCTGGAGGCCGCCGCCGTCATGGGCATGCTGCGCAGCGCGCTCTCCGCCTCCATCCGGGCCGTCGAACGGCCCGCGAGGGCCCTGGACATCCTGGGCCTGTACGCACGCTACGTGGAGGGTGCACTGGCCACCACCGTCGTCCAGGCCGTCATCGACACCCGCGCCCGCCGCATCATGTACAGCAGCGCAGGCCACCCGCCCCCCGTCCTGCTCCACCCGGACGGCACCCACGACCTTCTGGACCAGGCCACCGACCCTCCGCTGGGGGCCCGCCCCCAACACGTCCCACGCCCTCAGGCCGACCTGCCCTACACCCCCGGCGACACCTTCGTGCTCTACACCGACGGTCTCGTCGAACGCCGCGGCGAGGACATCGATGTCGGCCTGCAACGCCTCACCGACGCGCTCGCCCGCCACGCCCGCCACAACCCCGAACGCCTTGCGGACGCCTTGCTCGCGCACCTCGGCGTCAGCAGCGGCGCCCGCGACGACATCGCCCTGGTCGTCATCCGCCTATGACCCGCGCACCCAGGGCCGTACGGCGAGGGCCGGAACGGGGCGCCCCGCACCCGGTGCGAGGGCCGTGCACACAGCCACGGCCCTCGCACCCACTCCGCAGTCCGACACCTACGGTGGCTTTGTTCCCGGACCCGACAGCACCTGCGTGCGCTCGGGAGACGTCGGCGGTGCGTCGTGGTTCGGGATTCATGAGGAACGACAGCACCGGCGCAGCCCGCCGTCGCAGAGCTGCTGACGCCGACAGAGGGCAACGACGCCAAGCTCACCGACTGGATCACCACGGTTCGCGCCGCAGACCTGCCCCACCTGTACTCCTTCGCCAACGGGCTGGAACTCGACCGCGCCGCCGTCGACGCCGGGCTCACCCTCCCGTTCCACAACGGCCGCACCGAGGGCGTCAGCACCCGAGCCAAACGGATCATGAGAAAGATGCACGGCCGAGCCGGATTCCCCCTACTCCGCCACCGCATCCTCCTCTCGTGATCACTACACAGCGCTACCACCGATTACGAGGCGGAGCCGTTCCTTTTACAGACCCGCTGAGCCCGTTCCCGGGCGGGGCGAGGTCCGGAACCCCGGGTGGGCGTCACGGGTGGTGACCACCCGGTTGGCTTGCACCGGCGGGTTTCGGGATGCGGAGAGGGTTGGCTTCGGTCCATGACGGCACTGGAGACGGTCAGCGCACCGGTCGGCGTACGGCATCCGTACGAGGTCAGCGATGTGCTGGCAGCGGCCGGCGCCGTCCCGTTCTGCACGGGGAGGGGTTCGGCCGCGGTGTCCTGGGAGCGCTTCGCCGGGCCCTGGGCCACCAGGTTGCCGCACCTGTCACAGCGGCGTCTCCGGAGGGCGTTCCCCCATGGGCACAGCTGTCGGACGAGGCGTACGCCGCACGTACCGAACCGCTGGGGCATGACGGCCGCACGGTGGAGTCGGACTACGCCCACGGCGTGTACGAGTCGCTTGCCCGGGTGTGCGGCCATCATGATTACCCGCCGGTGAACACCGCCTGTCCTGCTGGTGGTCGATCAGAAGTGGAGCATGTGCTGGAAGGAGGACTCGGCGCTGCTGACGCGGAGGTGGCTGCGGGTGCCGTAGGCGAGGGGGTTGTTCCAGTTGTACTCCTCGACGTCGAAGGAGCCGTCGGAGTAGACGGCGTTGACGTAGGCGACGTGGCCGTAGTCCCCGTGGGTGTCGTTGACGGCGATGGCGCCGACGGTGGGGGTGGTGTTGACGGTGACGCCGACGCGGCGGGCGGCGTCGTCCCAGGTGTTGGCGTTGCCCCAGGTGGTGCCGCCCCAGGAGTTGCTGAAGCTCGGGACACCGAGACGGCTGGCGATGCGGTACGCCGCGAAGGCGGTGCAGTTGTTGGCGGAGAAGCCGCGGGTGCCGTGGTCGAAGTCGTTGGTGGGGCTCTGGTTGCCGCCGCCGCTGCTGCCGAGGAACTGGTGGGAGGCCTCGTTGTTCTTCAGGGTGGCGTTGAGGTTGCCCTTGGCGCCGGAGGCGAAGTCCTGGCTGGCGCCGGCGTAGCCGCTGTTGAAGTAGACGCGGACGGTCTTCCCGGTGCGGTTCCACACCGATGCGGCGTTGTTCTTGACGCAGACGCCCTGGCCGCTGCCGGCGCTCTTGAATTCGTAGCAGGTCGGCTGGGTGTCTCCGAGGTCGCTGATGGAGCCGGTGAAGTCGGAGACCGAGCCGGCTTCGTCGCTGTTGTAGTAGTAGCAGAACTCTCCGCTGTCGCAGACTCCGTCGCGGGACGCGGCGAAGGCGGGGGCGGAGGTGGCGGCGATGAGGGGGACGGCCATGGCCAGTGCGGTGCCGGCGACGGTGAGCGTGGTGCGTATGTTCTTCATGGCTCTCTCTTTTCGTGACGTGTCATCGACGGGTGCTTCGGTCGTGCTTCGGTCGTGCTTCGGTCGTGCTCGGGTGGTGCCGTACGGGGTCAGTGGGTGCGCTGGTACTCCTCCCAGGTCTGGATGGGGATGCGGGGGCCGTCGTCGGCGGCGTGGTTGGCCAGGCCGTTGAGGCCGAGGTAGTAGTCACCGGTCTGGTTCTGGGCCTGGGTGG
>NZ_BPRL01000066.1:0-67630 GCF_045862635.1 Kitasatospora sp. NE20-6 | reverse complement strand
CCCGTCCCCCCGACCCACCCAGAGGAGTACGCCATGGCGGCCACCACCAGCCTCGGCGCCGTGGCAGGCCCCGACGCGGCCGGCCCCGCCGGGGCCGTCCCCCCGGCCCGACGCGCCGGCCCGCTGCGTCACCTGCCCGCCTACAGCTTCGTCGCCCCGTTCTTCCTGGTCTTCGGGATCTTCGGGCTCTACCCGCTCGCGTACACCTTCTGGGTCTCGCTGCACCACTGGGACCGGCTCACCGGCGACGCGGGCTTCGCCGGCACGGAGAACTTCCGTGACCTCCTCGCCGACCCCGACTTCTACACCGCCACCTTCAACACGCTCAGCATCTTCGTCCTCTCCACCGCGCCCCAACTGCTCGTCGCGCTCGGCGTCGCCTGGCTGCTCGACCGCCGGCTGCGCGCCCGCACCACGTGGCGGGCCCTGGTGCTCGTGCCCCAGTACGTGTCGGTCGTCGCCGTGGCACTGGTCTTCTCCCAGCTGTTCGGCCGCGACTTCGGCATCGTCAACTGGGCGCTGGAGCAGGCCGGCCTGATCACCGACCCGATCGACTGGACCGCGGACACGTGGAGTTCGCACCTGGCGATCAGCTTCATGGTGATGTGGCGCTGGACGGGCTACAACGCCCTGATCTACCTGGCCGCCATGCAGGCCGTGCCGCGCGAGCTGTACGAGTCGGCGATGGTCGACGGCGCGGGACGCCTCCTGACGTTCCGCCGGATCACCCTGCCGGCGATCCGCCCGACCGTGCTGTTCACCGTGGTCATCTCCACCATCGGCGGTCTGCAGCTCTTCGCCGAACCGATGCTCTTCGACCAGCAGGGCAACGCCGAGGGCGGCACCGAGCACCAGTTCCAGACGCTGACGCTGATGCTCTACAAGTACGGCTTCATCAACAACGACGCCGGCTACGCCTCCGCCATCTCCTGGGTGCTGTTCCTGCTCATCGCCGTCATCGCCGCGGCCAACGCCCTCCTCGTCCGCCGCTCCGGCCGCTGACCCACCGCCCGGGAGACCACCATGGCCACCGCCACCACCCCCGTACCCGCCGCAGCCGCCGCAGCCGGCCGCCGGGCCGCCCGCGGCACCGGCCCGCGCCACCACGACAGCGCGGGCCCGCTCGCCTACATGCTGCTCGCGGCCGTCGTGCTCGCCTCGCTCTTCCCGCTGTACTGGACGTTCGTCGTCGCCTCGCACGGCGACAACTCGGTGCTCTCCGGGGCGACCCCGTCGCTCGTGCCCGGCGGCCACCTGCTGGAGAACGTGCAACGGGTCTTCGACACCGTCGACTTCTGGAAGGCCCTCGGCAACTCCGTGACGGTCGCGGCCTGCACGGCCGTCAGCAACGTGCTGCTGTCGTCGCTGGCCGGATTCGCGTTCGCCAAGCTCCGCTTCCCCGGACGCAACGTGCTGCTCGTCGCCGTCATCGGCACCGTCATGGTGCCGACCCAGCTCGGCATCATCCCGCTGTACCTGCTCGTCACCGACATGGGCATGTACGGCAGGCTGTCGGCCCTGATCGTGCCCGCCCTGGTCTCCGCCGTCGGCGTGTTCTGGATGCGGCAGGCCATGACCGAGAACATCCCGGACGAACTCGTCGAGGCCGCCCGCATGGACGGCGCCGGCGCGCTGCGCACCTTCTGGCACGTCGCCTGGCCGGGTGTCCGCTCGACGGCCTCCGTGCTCGGCATGTTCACCTTCATGTTCGCCTGGAACGACTACTTCTGGCCGCTGATCGCCCTGCCGCCGGAGAACGCCACCGTGCAGATCGCGCTCAACCAGCTCGCCGCCGGCTACTACACCGACTACACGCTGATGCTCGCCGGTGTCGTCGTCTCCGTCGTCCCCGTGCTGCTGCTGTTCGCCGTGCTCGCGCGCAAGATCGTCGCCGGTGTGATGGCCGGCGCCGTCAAGGGCTGACCACCCCGCCCGCGCCACCGCAGGCGCCGTCAAGGGCCGACCACCCCGCCCGCGCCACCGCCACCGTCCCCGGCACCTCCCATCCGACCCGAGGAGTCCCATGACCGCCGGCGCCACCGACGCGGCGCACCCGGCCGGCCCGTCGACGACGATCCGCAACCCCGTCCTGCCCGGGTTCCACCCCGACCCGTCGATCCTGCGCGTCGGCGACGACTACTACATCGCCACCTCCACCTTCGAGTGGCTGCCCGGCGTCGCCCTGCACCACTCCACCGACCTCGTCACCTGGCGCCCGCTCGGCGGCGCCCTCGACGAGGCCCGGCTCCTCGACCTCACCGGCGCGCCCGACTCCGGCGGCGTCTGGGCACCCTGCCTGTCCTGGACGGACGGGCAGTTCCACCTCGTCTACTCGGACGTCAAGAGCCTGGCCGGCGCCTACAAGGACGTCCACAACCAGGTGATCACCGCACCGACCCCGCAGGGCCCGTGGTCCGACCCGGTGGCGCTGCCCGGGCACGGCTTCGACCCGTCGCTCTTCCACGACGACGGCCCCGACGGCGACGGCCGCAGCTGGCTGCTCTGGCTGGAATGGGACCACCGGCCCGGCACCAACCCGTTCTCCGGCATCCTCCTGCAGGAGTACGACCGGGCGGCGCGGCGCGTCACCGGTCCGGTGCACCACGTCTTCGGCGGCACCGAACTCGGCTGCACCGAAGGCCCCCACCTCTACCGCCACGACGGCTGGTACTACCTGCTCACCGCCGAGGGCGGCACCTCCTGGGGCCACGCCGTCACCGTCGCCCGCTCCCGCACCCTCACCGGCCCCTACGCGCCCGACCCCGCCGGACCGCTGCTCACCTCCGCCGGACGGCCCGACCTCGCGCTCCAGAAGGCCGGCCACGGCAGCCTCGTCGAGACCCCGGACGGCGAGTGGTACCTCGCCCACCTCGCCGCCCGCCCGCTCACCCCGCTCGGCGCCTGCGTCCTCGGCCGGGAGACCGCCCTCCAGCGGATCGCGTGGACGACGGGCGGCTGGCCCCGGCTCGACGGCGGCGGCAACACCCCCGCCGTCGACGTGCCCGCACCCTCCGCCGCCCGGCCCGACACCGCCGCCGACGCCGTCGCCACCGCGGTGGCGGCCGCCGCCGGGCACACCGGCTTCGGCACCGACCGCCCCGGCCCCGAGTGGATGACCCTGCGCCGCCACCCCGACCCGTCCTGGCTCACCCTGCACGAGGGCCGACTGCTGCTGCGCGGCGACGAGTCGCCGTCCTCCCGGCACCGGCAGAGCCTGCTGGCCCGCCGCTGCACCCACACCGACTTCACCTTCGAGGCCACGGTCGACGCCGCACCCGTCTCCGCCCGCCAGGCCGCCGGCCTGGTGCACTTCTACAACACCGAGCTGTGGCACTACCTCCACCTCAGCTGGGACGACGCCCTCGGCCGCGTCCTGCGGCTCGGCGTGTGCGACCACGGACGCTACGGGGAACCGGCGGCCCCCGTGCCGGTCGGCCCCGGACCGGTCCGGCTGCGCCTGGCCGTACGCGGCGCCGCCGCCCGCTTCGCCTGGACCCCCGCCGACGGCACACCCGCCTGGCAGGAGGCCGGACCGGAGCTCGACGCGGCCCGCCTCTCCGACGACTACGCCACCGTCGGCGACGACACCACCGGCCACTACACCAGCTGGGGCTTCACCGGCGCGTTCACCGGCGTCTGCGCCCAGGACCTCACCGGCGCCCGGTTCCCCGCCGCGTTCGCCGACCCCGTCCTCCGCCCCACCGGCCCGTCCGCCGCGCAGCAGCCCGACACAGGGCCGCGGCCGTGAGCCCCGACACCCCGGCCGGCCGGGCGCACTATCCTGCTGTGACCCGGGGCAGGGCCGACGGCCCGGCCGCCCCCGGACCGCGGACCACGAGGAACGGACGGCAGATGGCGGGCCAGACACGACACAAGGTGACGATCGGCGAGATCGCCGCCGAGGCCGGTGTCTCCAACGCCACCGTCTCCAAGGTGCTCAACGGCCGCAGCGACGTCTCCGCCGCCACCCGGCAGCGCGTCCAGCAGATCATGGACCGCCACCACTACCAGCGGCGGCGCCCCCGCCGCCGCGGCGGCCTCGTCGACCTCGTGATGAACGAGCTCGACAGCCTCTGGTCGATCGAGATCATCCGCGGCGCGCAGGAGGCCCTGGCCGAGGCCGGCGTCGGCATGGTCCTCTCCGCGGTGCACGGCAGCAGCACCGGCACCGGCGAATGGCTGGAGCAGATCGCCGGCCGCCGCTCGGACGGTGCCATCCTCGTCGTGTCCGACCTGACGCCGCGCCAGCGCGCCCGGCTCGCCGCCCTGAAGGTGCCGTTCGTCCTGGTCGACCCGGTCGGCACCGTGGACGCCGGCGTCCCGACCATAGGGGCCACCAACTGGGCCGGCGCGATCTCCGCCGTGGAGCACCTCATCGGCCTCGGCCACCGGCGGATCGCC
Organism: Kitasatospora sp. NE20-6; assembly: GCF_045862635.1. Taxonomy (NCBI): domain Bacteria; kingdom Bacillati; phylum Actinomycetota; class Actinomycetes; order Kitasatosporales; family Streptomycetaceae; genus Kitasatospora; species Kitasatospora sp. NE20-6. Next base: position 63,229 of record NZ_BPRL01000066.1, on the reverse strand, counting down.
CACCTCGCGGGGCCGCGTCAGCTGCTGTGCAGCCGGGCCCGCGCCGACGGCTACCGTGCCGCCATGGAACGCGCCGACCTGGCCGTGCCCGAGGGCTGGCTGCGCTTCGGCGAGTTCAACGACCGCTCCGGCCGCCGCGAGCTGACCGACCTGCTCGACCAGGTCGCGGCGGCCGGCCAGGACCCACCGACCGCCGTGTTCGCCGCCAGCGACCTCCAGGCCTTCGGCGCCTACTCCGCCCTGCGCGACCGCGGACTGCGGATCCCGCAGGACATCAGCATCGTCGGCTTCGACGACGTGCCCGTCACCCGCTGGAGCGACCCCACCCTGACCACCGTCCGCCAGCCGCTCCAGGACATGGCGGCGATGGCCGCCCGCACCCTGCTGCGCCTCGTCGACGGCGAGGAGGTCGACCTGCCCCGGGTCGAACTCGCGACCCGCCTCGTGGAGCGCGAGAGCACCGCCCCGCCGCCCCCCGGCGACTGAACGGCCGGCCCTGACGCACGGTCGTCCCGCCGGACCTCCCGGCTTCGGCACGCCTGATCCCGGCTTCGGCACGCGCCGGCCGGCGGGCCGTCACACCGTGCCGGCCGCGTGGCGGGTACGGCCGGCCAGCCGCTCCAGCTCCTCGACGAACGCGCCGGCCAGGATTCCGGCGTCCCCGCTGCCCGCGTTGGTGGCCACGCTCAGCGTGTGACCGCCGGTGCAGCCGCCCAGCGCGAAGGTCACCGTGTCGGCCGGCGGCACCATCGGGATCGCGGTGACGCTCCGCACCGGCCGACCGGCCAGCGTCTCCCCCTGGTCGCGCAGGTGGACGTAGGAGCAGGCCGCCGGTGCGTACGCCGGGAGGAAGAACTTCCGGCGGAGCAGGGTCTGGGTGGCCCCGGGGAGGGCCGTGAGCGCCCCCTCGACCAGCTTCCCGGCCAGGTCGCGGCCGCGGGTCGCGGTGGTCAGCAGACCGGTCACGGCGGCGAGCCGCGCCGACGCGTCGGGCAGTGCCACCGGTGCGGGCACCCGGATGTTGGCGAAGGCGTTGCCGAGGTAGGCGCCGCGGTCGGCGGGCCGCTCGTCGACGGGCACCGACAGCCAGACCTTCGGCGATCCGGGCCCGCGGCCGTCCGCCCGTCGCGGACCGGGGACGGCCAGCCGGGCCCGCAGCACGCCCGAGACCACGGCCAGGAACACCTCGTTGGTGGTGGCCCGGCGGTCCGGCACGGCCTCGCGGGCGGCGCGCAGCGCGTCGGAGGGCAGCTGGACGACGGTGAACGCCGGCTCCCGCGCGCCCTGGCCGGGCATCGGCACCGGCCGCCCCGACGTCAGCATGCCGGGCGGGCCGCCCGCCCACGCGGCGGCGCGGGCCGTCCGCCTGCGGTCGCCGGGGGCGGCGAGGGAGGCGGCGGCGTCCGGCGGGCGGCAGCCGTCGAGGAGGGCGCGCAGCAGGGTGGTGACGGAGCGTCCGTCGAGCAGGCTGTGGTGCATCCGGAGGAGCAGCGAGAACTCGCCGTCGGAGGTCCCGCGCAGGAGGTGGAGGTTCCACGGGGGCCGGCCGGCCGGGAAGGGGGCGTCGAACCAGTCCCGCACGCCGTCCTGCAGGGTGCCGTCCTCGCTGCGGACGTGCCGCGCCGGTTCGTGGTCCTCGCACGCCGCCCAGCGGTGCCGGCGGGCCCACCAGGCCGGGCCGGTCCGGGCGTCGGTGGGGGCGACCAGGACCCGGCCGAGCCGCGGCAGGCCGGCCCAGCGCTCGTTCACCAGGGCGCGCAGCTCGTCCGGGGCGGGCGGCGTGCCGACCAGGTCGAGGGCGACCCCGGCGTGGGGCGGGCCGAACGGCCAGCGGGCCATCCCCTCCTCGAAGAAGGGCAGATGCGGTCCTGGCATGGGGAGGCTCCCGGTGGCGGCTGTCGATGGCCGGCGCACCCGCGGCCGGGTGCCGGGCGGACGAGGGGCCCGGCGCCCCCGGCCGCGGGTGCGCACGCTGTGCGGTAGCTCAACGCCCGGTGCGCGGGGAGGTCACGGACCGGGCGCCGCGGGCACCGGCCGGAGGGCACGCGGTGACGGGCCGGAGGTCACGCCGTGACGTCCCCGGATCGTCAACACGCAGGCCCGGCAGGGCCCGGATGGAGTGATTCTGCCGCGGTTCGGGAGCGGTGGACGGCGGCGCAGCTGTTGGATCGGGCGGAGGGTCGCCGACCCTGCCCGGAGGTGTGCCCTCCGTCATCCTCCGCCGTACGCCGAACCACCGACCGCGGTCGGGCTCGCGCTCCCGGCTCCGTACAGGACAGGACCTCCGCATCGTGCCTGGCACCGATCCGTCGCGACACCCCGGGAACGGCACCGAGGGCGGCGGGCCGCCCGTCCGGGGCGCCGCCCACATCGCCGTGGTCAACCTGCCGATGCACGGGCACGTCAACCCGAGCCTGGGGATCGTCGAGGAGCTGGTGCGGCGCGGGCACCGGGTCAGCTACGCCATCACCGCGGACTTCGCGCCCCAGGTGAAGGCGGTCGGTGCCGAGCCCGTGCTGTTCCCGGCGCCGGTCGGCGACGCGGAGCCGCCGGAGCAGCTGGCCGAGGGGTTCGGGATGGCCGTCCGGGTGTCGCTGGACTCGCTGCCCGCCCTGACGCAGGCGTACGCCGAGGACCGGCCCGACCTGGTGATGTACGACATCTACGGCTTCGCGGGCCTGCTGCTGGGATCCGAGTGGCGGGTGCCGACGGTGCTGATGTCGCCCACCCACATGTTCTACGACACGCTCGTCCCGGAGATGTTCGGCGTGCCCCGCCTCGGCGACCTGCCGGGGTACGCGGAGCTGGCGGCCGCCTTCACCGAGCGCGGGGTGAGCAGTGCGCGGATCCACGACATCGAGCGGGCGGAGCACGCCGTCGCCTGCCTGCCCCGCGCCTTCCAGCGCAGGGCGGACACCGTCGCGGCGCAGCGTGTCGCCTACGTCGGTCCTCCGCTGGGCGACCGCTCCCACCAGGGCTCGTGGCGGCCCCCGCAGGACGGCCGTCCGGTCGTCCTGGTCTCGCTGGGATCGCAGTTCACCCGGCGGCCGGAGTTCTACCGGTCCTGCATCGAGGCCTTCGCCGGTCTCCCCTGGCACGTCGTCATGAGCGTCGGTTCCCGGGTTCACCCGGACGGGCTGGGGCCGCTGCCGGACAACGTCGAGGTGCATCCCGAGGTGCCGCAGCTGGCGGTGCTCGCCCACGCCGCCGCCTTCGTGACCCACGCCGGCATGGGAGGCACGATGGAGGCCCTCCACCACGGCGTCCCCATGGTGGCGGTGCCGCAGATGGCCGAGCAGCGCGTCAACGCCGCACAGATCGAACGCCTGCGGCTCGGCGTCCACCTGCCGCGTGAGGACGCCACCCCCCGGGCGCTGCGGGAGGCCGTCCTGCAGGTGATGTCCGATCCGGCCGTCCGCGACGGCATCGCCGCCATGCGCCGGGAGATGGCCGGGGCGGGCGGGGCCCGGGCCGCGGCCGACCTGATCGAGCAGACCCTGCGGCCCGGCCAGCGCGTACCGGCCCGCCGGCCCGTTCCCGCACCCGTCCCTGCCCCCGCCCCTGTCCCCGTCCGAGGAGTGACCGCATGACCCAGGTTCTGGCGCCCGGTGTGCGCATCGCCGGTGCCGACCGGACGGGCGGCGTCCCCGCGCCTCGGGCACACCTCTACCGGCGCACGGTCCGGGTGAGCGACCTGGACGTGATGAAGCACGTGAACAACGCCCGTTTCCTCGAAATGGTCCAGGACGCCCACATGGACCTGCTGTACCGGCACGAGACGCAGGCCGGCCTCGGGCTCCACCCGCGGGTCGTCTACACCCGGCACGAGCTCGACTACAGCGCACCGCTGCTCGTGGCGCCCGAACCGGCCGTCATCGGGACGACCGTCGGCCAGGTGAAACGTTCGTCCTTCCGGCTCGTCAGCCGGATCACCCGCGACGGGCGGACGTTCTGCACCTGCACGAGCACCCTCGTCGCCTACGACCCGGACGGCCGGTGCCCCCGCCGGCTCGACGCGGACGAACTCGCCCTCCTGGCCCGCCACACCGACCCCGACGCGGCGGGCTGAGCCACCGCGGGCCCGGGCACCCCCGTCGGTCCCGGGGCGTCGTTCAGTGCGTGCCGGGGCCGGGGCCCTCTCGGAGGGACAGTCCCGCCGTGCGGTGCCCGGCGGCCGCCGCGGGGTCCGTCGTGTCGAGCAGGCGCGCGATCCCCTCGTGGGCGAGCGCCTCCTCGTACCGGTGTCCCAGTTCCGGGGCCAGTTCCAGGGCCTGCCGGTGCAGTGCCAGTGCCTCCTCGGGCCGGCCCGCCAGCCGGCAGGTCTCGGCGTAGCCGTCGAGGAAGCGGATCTTCCAGTGCTCCTCGAACAGCTCGTCCAGCAGCGCGAACGCCTCCCGGTGGCAGGCGAGCGCCTCCTCGTACCGGCCCATCCGGCGGAGCGCGACGCCCAGGCAGTTGAGGCACCAGGCCTCGTTGTGCAGGTGCCCGTCCTCGCGGGCCAGTGCCAGTGCCGTGGAGAGGTGCTCCACCGCCTCGTCGGGGGCCTCGTCGGCGATGGCCACGCCGAGGGTGATCCTGGCGGTCAGGGCGGGCGGCCACGCGGGGTCGGCGTGCGGGAAGCCGAGCACCTCGCGGGCGCGCCGGGCGGCCTCCTCGCGGTGTCCCAGCTGGAGCATCGCCCAGGCCTCCGACGCGGCGGCGTGGGCCGCGCCCGCGGGGCAGCCGGCCGCCCCGTACAGCGTGCCGGCCAGGCCGAAGAGGTGGAGCGGCTCCTCGACGTGTCCCTCGTCCCACCTCAGATAGCCGCGCCGCATGGCCAGTTCGGCTTCGGACCGGACGTCCCCCGCCCGGGAGACCCACGGTTCGGCCGCCTCGTACGCGGCGCCTGCCTCGGCCAGCCGGCCCGCGTTGTAGCGGGCGAAGCCCAGGTCGATGTGCGCCTCGGCCAGGTGCAGGGGATCGCCCAGGCGCTCGGCGGCGGCCAGCGACCGCTCGAAGAGCGCGTTGAGGTGCGTCGTGCCGCAGCGCCGTGCGAAGTACGCGCGGAGGAAGCGCGGCAGCTCGCACACGTGCGTGTCGGCCCCGACGGCGGCGGCCGTCTCGAAGGCGGCGACCAGGCTCTCGTACTCCGCGACGAACCAGGCGAACGCCGCGTTCCTGTCCGCGAACCGGGGCACCTCGGCCGGGGGGCTGCCCGCGGTGGCGGGGCGGCCGGGTGAGAGGTACGGCATTGCGGCGTCGGCGGCCGCCGCGGTGTGCACGTAGTAGTCGAGCATCCGGCCGAGGGCCCGTTCCCGCTCGGCCGGCGCGTCCTGCTCCGCGCCGGCCCGGCGCGCGTGCTGGTGCACCAGGTCGTGCAGCCGGTAGCGGCCCGCGGTCGGCTGCTGGACGAGGTGGGCGTCGAGCAGGTCCTCCAGCATCGCCCGGGCGCTGTGCAGCGGTACGTCCGCCAGCGCCGCGGCGAGGTACTCGTCGAAGGAGGTGCCGGGCAGCAGGCCCAGCATGCGGAACATGCGGGCCGTGGCCCGGTCCAGCTGCCGTACGGACATGGCGAACGCGGTGTCGAACTCGTCCGCGCCCTGCGCCATCCGCTCGACGAGGATGCCGACCGTCCAGCCCGGCCGGTGCCGCAGCCGGGCGGCGGCCAGCCGCAGGGCCAGCGGCAGGTGACCGCAGAGCCGCAGCACCTCGGCGGCGGACTCCGGGTCGCGGGCCAGCCGGCCGTCGGGGCCGCCGGGGTCACCGCTGGCACGGGCCAGCAGGGCGGCGCTCTCCCCGGGGCTCAGCACGTCCAGCGAGACCGGGGGCACCTCGTCCAGGCCCACCAGCCGGTTGCGGCTGGTGATCAGGACGACGGAGGGGCCGGCGCCGGGCAGCAGCGGGCGGACCTGGTCCGCGTCGGCGGCGTTGTCGAGGATCACGACGGCCCGCCGGCCGGCCAGTTCGGACCGCCAGCAGGCGGCGAGCTGTTCGACGCCCTCCTGCGGCACCCGCTCGGACGGCACGTCGAGCGCGGCGAGCAGCATCCGCAGCGCGGAGTCGGGATCGACCGGCCCGCGGCCCTCGGTGAACCCGTGCAGGTCGACGTAGAGCTGGGCGTCCGGGTAGTCGGCCGCGAGGCGGTGCGCGGCGTGCACGGCGAGGCAGGTCTTGCCGACGCCGGCCATGCCGTCGACGGCGACCACCCGGTGGCCGTCCGCGGCGGCCAGCACCGCGGCGAGCTGGGTCTCGCGGCCGGTGAAGTCGGGTACGTCGCGCGGCAGGTCGTTGCGGGGTCTCGGCCGGCCCTGGCGGCTGCTCCGCGGGGGCGCAGGCAGGGGGTTGGAGGCGCGTTCCCACAGGGGGCGCAGCGGGCGGGGGTCGCGTTTGACGAAGCGGCAGAGGGCGACCACCGCGGGCCAGGGCGGCACCGTCCGGCCCGTGAGGTAGCGCGAGAGCGACGACGAGCTGAGGCCGGTGTCCCGCGCGAGGGCGCGTACGCCGAGCCCGGAGAGGTCCTGCAGCAGGCGCAGTCGCGCGGCCAGTTCGTCGTGCGGGTCGGCCTTCGCCGTCCGCAGGTCCACGTCCATGAGACCCCCCGTCCCGTTCCGCCGGAAACATACCGGGCCCGGTCGCTGCTGCTCAAGGCCGTTGCGGCTGTCCCACGGTGTCCCATCGCCGTGGTGCTGCCGTGCGGACCGGGCTGGAATGGGGTCATGCCCCGGGGAGCACGGGGCGGCGGACCGAAGAGGAGCAGACCGAGATGCAGTCCCGCATGCGGAACCCAGCCGTCGTCCTGTCCGACGCGATGCAGCCCGTCCAGGAGATCGTCAGGGCTGCGCACGCCGGCGGGGTCGACGCGCAGACCCTGGAACTGGTGCACCTGAGGGTCAGCCAGATCAACGGATGCAGCGCCTGTGTCGACGGCGGCGCCAGGGCGGCGCGGCGGGCCGGGGTGGACGAGGAGCGTCTGGCCGCGGTCGCCGCCTGGCGGGACGCGCCGTACTTCACGGCGGCGGAGCGGGCGGCGCTCGCACTGGCCGAGGCCGCGACGCGGCTGGCCGACCGTCCCGACCCGGTGGGCGACGAGGTGTGGGACGCGGCCGCCACGTACTTCGACGAGAAGCAGCTGGCGGCGATCGTCCTGATGGTCGGCGTCACCAACCTGTTCAACCGGCTCAACGTGACGACCCGCCAGCCCGCCGGCGCATGGGGGTGACGGCGGCCCCCGCCTGACGGTGCACCACCACGCACCACGAGCCACGCATCACGCACCACGCACCACGCACCACGCACCACGCAGCGCGAACCGCGAACCGCGGACCGCGGACCGCGGACCGAAGGACACACCACCCATGAAGGAGACCACCATGACCAGCACCACCACCACGACCACGACCGCGACCGACACCACGACCGACGGCTTCACGGCCGCGGAGCGCGACGCGATCAAGGAGCGTGCCCGCGAGGTGAAGGCGTCGGCGCGCCGCGGATCGCGGGCCTCCAAGGCCGACGACGTGGCCGCCGTGCTCGACAAGATCGCCGGGATGCAGGAGTCGGACCGTGTCATGGCCGAGCGGCTGCACGCCGTGATCACGGCGAGCGCGCCGGAGCTCGCCCCCAAGCTCTGGTACGGGATGCCCTCGTACGCCAAGGACGGCAAGATCGTCTGCTTCTTCCAGAGCGCGGAGAAGTTCAGCACGCGGTACGCGACGTTCGGCTTCAGCGACCGGGCAAACTTCGACGACGGCGCCATGTGGCCGGTCTCCTACGCCCTGACGGAGCTGACCGCCGACGACGAGGCGCGGATCGGCGCGCTCGTGAAGAAGGCGGTGGGCTGACGCCCGGGGGCGGTCCGGGTGCGTGCGGGTGCGTACGGGTGGTCGCCCGTCACGGCGGGGGTCGGTCAGCCCGTGGCGCAGCTGGGGGCGGTGGCCACCGTGTAGGCCGGCGCGGCGCTGGTGATCAGGTAGAACTCGGTGCTCTGCCCGGGCTGCAGGACGGCGTTCCAGCCGAGGTTGGCGGCGCGGACGGCGGTGCCGGCCGTGGTGAGGGCGGCGCTCCACGACTGGGTGACGGTGCCGCCGGCCGGGAGGTTCCAGCCGACCTTCCAGCCGGTGGTGGGCGTGCTGCCGGTGTTGCGGACGGTCACGCGGTACTGGGCCCCGGAGTTCCAGCTGGCCAGCGTGGTGATCTCGGCCTGGCAGCCGCCGCTGTGCTTGAAGTCGCCGAGTTCGTCGAGGGTGACGACGTACGGGTCGTTGTAGACCCGCTTCAGGAAGTCCTGGGAGTTGCTGGCGCCGTCGGTGAGGAAGCCGCCGCTCCAGGTGACGAACCAGCTCCAGTCGGCGCGGTAGGCGCGCAGGAGGTCCGGGTCGGGGATGGTGCCGACCTCGCCGAGGGCGACCGGCTTGGTGTCCCGGCCGAGGGCGACGAGCTTGTCGTAGGTGCCGCTGACGGCGCCGTGGTCGCCGGCCGGCGGGTAGGAGTCGGTGCTGACGATGTCGACGACGTCGTCACCGGGGTACCAGGCGGGGTCGACGGAGTTCCACACCCACACCAGGTTGTGCAGGTGGTTGTGGTTCACCATGCGGTCGTACATGAGGCGGTACAGCTCCTTGGCCGGGCCGGGGCCCTTGGCGCCCCACCAGAACCAGCCGCCCTCGGCCTCGTGCAGGGGCCGCCAGAGCACGGGCACGCCGGCGTCCTGGAGGCGGGCCAGCTGCACGGAGATCGCGTCGATGTCGCGGATCAGCAGCCGGTGGTCGTCGGAGGACGGGTCGGCGAGCGCGGCGGCGAGGTCGAAGGTGGTGGCGTCGGTGTAGAAGCCGCGCCACCACTCCTTGCCGGGCTGGTCGACGAGGTGGCTGGGGGCGTTCCAGTGCCAGACGAAGGTGGTGATGCCGCCGCGGGCGTCCCAGGCGAGGGCGTTCTCGATCTCCTGGGAGGTGGTGCCGCGTTCGACCCGGCTGGGCGAGTAGTCGATGAGGTCGAGGCCCTCGACGGCCGGGGCGCGGCCGGTGGTGTCCTCCAGCCACTTCACGGAGGCGGTGTCCTGCTGGCCGCTGAGGATCCGCTTGCCGTAGGAGTCGCCGAGGTAGCGGAGCAGGGAGCGGGCCTCGGGGGTGGCGGCCGGGTCGACGGTCGTGCCGGTCAGCCGGTGCGGCGGCGGGGGCGGCGCCGGGGCGAGGGTGATGGCGTCGATCTGGTACCAGCCCCAGTCGTTCTGCAGGGCGATGGTGTTGGTGCCGGCCTTGAGCAGCACCCGGCCGGCGGACGCGTCGGACCACGAGGTCGTCTCGTCGAGGGAGACCTCGCCGGCGCCGGCGCCGTTGAGCTGGAGGGCGGTCTTCTTGAAGCCGTAGGGCGCGCGGTAGCGGACCGTCAGGTCGTAGAGGCCGCCGGGGCTGTTCGGCACGGTGATGGTGACGTTGTCGTCGCCGGTGTCGAAGCCCTCGACGTAGCCGGTGCCGGAGTAGCCGGGCTCGGCCGCGGCGGCCTGGACACCGTTGAGCTGCCCGTCCTCGGCCTCGTAGACGGCCGGGGCGGCGGGGGCCGGGGTGTCGGCCGCCGCCACCGAGGCGGGCGCGAGGGCGAGCAGCAGGGGCAGCAGGACGCCGGTGGCGAGCGCTGCCCTGGGGCGGGTGGGGCGGGTTGGGGGCACGGGTCGGCCTTTCGGACGGCTCGGCTGGGGAGGGGCCGCACCGGTCGGCGGTGCACCCAGCGCCACACGGGAGCTTTGATCCTCGACGGCCCGGTGTCAACGGTTCCGACAGAATTTTGGGAGCGCTCCCATGACCGATGACGGCCACGGGCGGCCCGCCCTGACGCAGGATCAGGTCGCGGACAGGGCTGCCGCGAGCATCCCGGCCAGCCAGCCCTCGTACGCATCGGCGCTCCAGCCCCGGTCCACGGTGAGGCGGGTGTACACCTGCGGGCCCGTAAGCACCCAGCAGGCGTCCGCCACCGCGCCGAGGTCGGCGGCCGTGCACTGCCCGCGCCCGGCGAGGCGGCCGACGAACGCGGTGACACCGGCCAGGCGCTCCTCCTCGGTCACCGCCAGCAGGTCGGCCACCTCCGGGCCCGCCGCGCCGAGGACGGCGGACAGCGGGGCGAGCCGCTCGTGCACGCCGCGCACGAACGCGGCGTAGCGCCGCAGCGCCGCCGCCGGGTCGGCGGCGCGGAAGACCTCCTGCAGCTCGGGCCGCTCGGCCATGGCGAGCGGCGCGTCGTCCCCGGCGAGGGTGGTGTCCCACAGCGCCTTCATCAGGCCCGGCTTGCCGCCGAAGCCCTTGTAGACGGTCTCCGGCGAGACCCCGGCCCGCTCCGCCACGGCCCGCACGGTGGTGGCGGCGTACCCGTCGCGGAACACCAGCTCGCGGGCGGCGTCGAGCACCGCGGCGCGACTGCGCCGGGCGGCGGCCAGGCGGCGGCTGGAGTCGTACGGGCGGCGGGGAGCCGGCTTCGGTGTGGTCACGGGAAGCATTCTCGCAATAATTGGATACAGTCGGCTGTATCGAATTTCGCGTGTCCCGCACCGCCCCCGAACGGGGCGCCCCACGCCCGGAGGATCCCGTGCCCCAACCCACCCGCAGCGCCCCGGCCCGCGAGGTCGCCCCCGGCGTGCACCGCCTCGGCGACGACGTGGTCGGCTTCTTCCTCGTCGAGTGCGCCGACGGCCTCGTGCTCGTCGACGCCGGGCTCCCCGGCCACCTCCGGCAGCTGGAGACCCACCTGGCGGACACCGGCCGCGGCACCCGCGACATCTCCGCCGTGCTCCTCACCCACGCCCACCCCGACCACACCGGCCTCGCCGGACCGCTCACCCGCGCCGGAGCCACCGTGTGGATCCACCGCGCCGACGCCGCCACCCTCGCCGACGGACCCCGCAGCGCCATGCGCCACGCCCGGCCCGAACGCTCCCTCCTGCCGTACCTGCTGCGCCGCCCCGCCGCCCTCGGCACCCCGCTGCACATGGCCCGCAAGGGCGCCTTCACCGCGAAGCCCGTCCCCGGGGTGCACACCTTCGACGGCAACGCACAGCCCACCGGCGTACCCGGCAGCCCACTGGCCGTCCCTCTGCCCGGCCACACCCCCGGCAGCACCGGCTACCTCTTCGCCGACCGCGGCCTGCTCTTCACCGGCGACGCCCTCGTGACGCACGACGGCCTGACCGGACACACCGGCCCCACCCTCGTCTGCCGCGCCTTCACCCACGACGGCGCGGCCTCCCACGCCTCGCTCGACCGCATCGCGGCCCTGCCCGCGACCCTGCTGCTGCCCGGCCACGGGGAACCCTTCGCAGGCGCACCGGGCGACGCCGCCGAGCTCGCCCGCCGTGCCGGACTCCGCTGACCCCGCCGGGTTCGGGTGCCGAGGACTTCGTGGTCATGCTTCCTCCCCACGGGCGACCGGGCCGCCTCCGGACCGCCGCGGCGGTCCGCCTTCGTCGGTCCGCCTTCGTCGGTCCGCCCTTCGTCGATCCGGTGGACTTTCGAAACACTGTCCCTCCGAACCGCAGAACCGTAGGGTGTCGGCATGTCGCAGCCCAGCAGCAAGGACACCCGCACCCACGGCACCTACCGGCGGCTCCGGGAGGACATCCTGGGCGGGCGCCTCACACCCGGGCAGCGCCTGAAGTTCCCGGATCTGTGCCGGCAGTACGGCACCAGTGTCGGCGCCGCACGGGAGGCCCTGGTGCGGCTCACCGCGGAGGGCCTGGTCCGGACGCAGGCGCACCAGGGCTACACGGTCACGCCGCTCTCGTACGACGACCTCCGCGAGCTGACGAAGGCACGGGTCGAGATGGAGTCGCTGGTGCTGCGGCTGTCGGTGGAGGAGGGCGACACCCGGTGGGAGGCGCGGGCGGTCGCCGCGCACCACGTGCTGCGGCGCACCCCCTTCCTGGGCCCCGACAGCCCGGACCACCCGAGCGACGACTGGGCCGCCGCGCACGCGGAGTTCCACCTCGCGCTGCTGGCCGGCTGCACCAACCGGCGGCTGCTGGACGTCGCCCTCGGCCTGCGCGAGGAGGCGGAGCTGTACCGGCAGTGGTCGGCCCCGTACGGGCAGGAGCAGCACCGCGACCTCGCGGCCGAGCACCGCGACCTGCTGGAGGCGGCGGTCGACCGCGAGACCGACCGGGCGGTGGAGCTGATCCGCGATCACATCGCGCACACGGCGCAGCTGCTGATCACCTGCGCCGAGGACGAGCCTGCGGCCGGCGCTCCGACCGCCGACCGGACCGCCGACCGAACCGCCGGCTGAACCGCCGGCTGAAGTCAGGCGGCCCGGCACGGCGGCCGGGTCCGTCCCGGATCGTCCGGTCGGTGCGGTGGTCGCGTTTCCCGCAGGGGAGCCCTCGGTGGGGGTGCCACAGCGGTCCTTCTTCTTCCGGCCACGACCGCGCGGCGGCAGGCCGTGCGGGTGGTGGACGCGCAGGTGGTGGACGCGCGCTGGATCACGGCTGCCCGGGGCGGCGGGCTCGGCAGGTGCCCATGTGCACGGCACCGTTTTCGTCCGGCCCCTGCCTGTTTCGAAACCCTGCCTGTTTCGAAAGTAGGGCTTTGACTCGACTCCCGTGCCACTGGATGGTCCGGGACGCCCGGCGCCGGGCCCCCGGCGGGGCCTCAGAGCAGGGCGCCGCCGGGGGCGTCCCGGTCGTCCGTGCTGGTGCGGTGGGCCGCGATCAGGCGCAGCGCCGCGTCACGGTCGCGCCGGTCGATGGCGTCGACCAGGTCGCTGTGGAGGCGGTGGCGTTCGGCGATGTACTCGGCGAGGGGCTGGTCGCCGTGGGGCAGTACGGAGAGCGTGTGCGACTCGATGAGGTCGAGCAGGTTGCTGTAGAGCGAGCGGAGCAGCGCGTTCGGGCTGATGGCGGCTATCCGGCCGTGCAGGCGCCAGTTGGCGTGGACGAAGGCGACCGGGTCGCCGGCGTCGGTGGCCCGGGCCATCGCGTCGATGTGGTGGCGGAGGTCCGCGATGTCGGCCGGGGAGGCGTGCCACAGGGCGTCCTCGACGAGCAGCGGGTCGAGGGCGTCGCGGATGCGGACCGCGTTGGCGACGTCCGCCTCCTGGGTGTCGAGGGCGAGCACCGAGTTGCCGAGCCGGACCATCGGGGAGGGTTCGGCGCTGAAGAGGCCGCCACCCGGTCCGGGGCGGACGGTCACGAGACCGCGGGACTGGAGGAGTCGCAGGGTCTCGTTGAAGGTGCCGACGGAGACCCCGCAGAGCGTGCGGAGCTCCTCCTTGGTGCCGAGCCGGGTGCCGGGTGCGGCGGTGGCGGCGAGTCCGGCGATCCGGTCGGCGGCGTGTTCGGCGCGGCTGGCGGCGACGGAGCGGGCCGGGCCCGCGGTTGCCTTGCGAGGCGTGCCCGGCACGCCGTCCTGGATGGCGGCCACGACCACTCCCCTCAGGTTCGATGAATTCATCATGCAGGTTACCGGCCCACACCCCTTGACGTCGCGTCCACGGCAACGCAATATCGATATAATCATCATGCTGAATTGGTGGAAGCCGGTGCGCAGCCCGGCCGCCACCCCGCGCCCCTCCCCAGGAGCACCCCTTGCGCATCGCCAACCTGAGCGGCCGACTCGTCCTCGTCGCCGACGGCCTCGCCGTCGACGTCGAGCGTGCCAGCACCGGCCGCTTCTCCGCCGACCCCCAGGCCGTCTACGAGCGCTGGGACGAGTTCCGCAGCTGGGCGGCGCAGGCCGACCTGCCGACCGGCGTCGCATTCGACCCCGCCGACCTCGGCTCCCCCGCCCCGGCCCCGCGCCAGTTGCTCGCCATCGGCCTCAACTACCGCGACCACGCCGCCGAATCCGGCTTCACCGCCCCCGACGGCCTGCCGCCGGTCTTCACGAAGTTCGCCACCAGCATCACCGGCCCGGTCAGCGAGGTCACCCTCCCCCACGGCGGCCACACCGACTGGGAGGTGGAACTCGTCGTCGTCATCGGCGAGCGGGCCGAGCACGTTTCCGAGGCCGCCGCCTGGGGCCATGTCGCCGGACTCGCCGCCGGCCAGGACATCTCCGAGCGGATCACCCAGCTCGCCGGGCCCATACCGCAGTTCAGCCTCGGCAAGTCCTACCCCGGCTTCGCCCCGATCGGCCCGTGGCTGGTCACCCCCGACGAGTTCGAGGACCCGGACGACCTCGAACTCCGGTGCACCATCGACGGGGAGGAGGTCCAGAAGGGCCGCACCCGCGACCTCATCTTCTCCGTGCCCGCCCTGATCGCCGGCCTCTCCGCGGTCACCCCGCTCCTCCCCGGCGACGTGATCTTCACCGGCACCCCGGCCGGGGTGGGCCTCGGCCGCACCCCCCAGCGGTGGCTCGCCGCCGGCGAGGAACTGGTCAGCACGATCGAGGGCATCGGCGAACTGCGGCAGCGCTTCGTCTCCTGAGCGGGCCGCCCGACCCTCCGCCGCCCCGAGACACCGCGCCCGCACCCGCCCGCACCCGCACCCGCCCGCGCCCGACGCCGGCCCTACGACTCCGCCCCGGCCGTTGTACCCATTCCGAGGTTGCCCTGCCTCACGGCCGGGGCGGTCCGGCGCGTACAGGTGCGTACAGGTGCGCACCGACGTGCACCAGCAATGGAAGCGCTCTCACAGTCCGTCACCGCGCCCGCCCGGCCGCTCCGGAGGTCGACGGCAGCGCGTCCACGCATGTCGGTGCAGGTCGGTGCAGGTCGGTGCAGGTCAGCACCCCCGACCCGGCAGCGCGACGGGGCAGGGGGGCCACCGGCCGGCCCGCCGGTCAGGACGACGCGGCCACCGAGACCGGCCCGGCCGGTGGCGTCCGAGGGTGGCGCCACCAGCCGTACGGACAGTCAACTTCTGCTCAAATTTGCCAGGTTGGCGTTATTGACGCGGACATTCAACGCTGTAAAACTCGCTGCAGCGGTCTAGACCCGTTGCTTTGAGAGCGCTCTCTCCCCTGCAGGTGACCCCTGCCCCCCACACGAGGAGAACCAGCGATGCGGCGCACCACCGGCATACAGGCGGCCCTCTCCGCCCTGCTCACCCTCAGCACCCTCGGGCTCGGCCTGACCACCGCGACCGCGGCACCCGGCCCGGCCCCGGCACCCGCCGTGGCCTCCCCGCTCAGCCCCGGCCTGGCCGACGCCCTCCAGCGCGACCTCGGCCTGACGGCCGGCCAGGCCGAGGCCCGCCTCGGCCAGGAGGCCACCGCGGCGCGGCTGCTGCCGCAGCTCCGCACGACGGCCGGCGCCGCGTACGGCGGCTCGTGGTTCGACCCGTCACAGGGCAAGCTCGTGGTCGCCCTCACCGACCAGGCCAAGGCGGCGGAGATCCGCGCGGCCGGCGCGGCGACCACCACGGTCGCCCGCACCGAGCAGTCCCTCGACCGGGCGAAGACCGCCCTCGACACGGCCGCCCGCACCACGCCCGCTCCCGCCGCCGTGGCGGGCTGGCGGGTCGACCCGCAGCGCAACAGCGTCGTGGTCACCGTCGCCCCCGGCAGCCGCCGGGACGCCGCGGTCGCCGCGTTCCTGCGGTCCGCGGGCACCACCGCGGCGGTCACCGTCGAGGAGGGCGCCGCGCAGGCCCCGCGCACCTTCTCCGCGGGTGTCGTCGGCGGCGACCCGTACTACATCAACGGCAACACCCGCTGCTCGATCGGCTTCGCCGTGCAGGGCGGCTTCGTCAGCGCCGGGCACTGCGGCGGCACCGGGAGCAGCGTGGTGGGCTGGGACGGCTCCGCGATGGGCACCTTCGCGGGCTCGTCGTTCCCCGGCAACGACTACTCCTGGATCCGCATCGCGAACGGCTGGTGGACGGTGCCGGTGGTGCTCGGCTGGGGCACCGTCAGCGACGCGCTGGTGCACGGTTCCTGGCAGGCCCCGGTCGGCTCGTCGGTGTGCCGCTCCGGCTCGACGACGCACTGGCACTGCGGTGTCGTGCAGGGTCTCAACGAGACGGTCAACTACAGCCAGGGCGCCGTCCAGCAGCTGACCCGCACCAGCGTCTGCGCCGAACCCGGCGACTCCGGCGGCTCGTTCATCACCGGTGACCAGGCGCAGGGTGTCACCTCGGGCGGCTGGGGCAACTGCAGCTCGGGCGGGCAGACGTGGTTCCAGCCCGTCAACGAGATCCTCTCGCGGTACGGGCTGACGCTCGTGACCGCCTGACGCTCGTGACGGCCTGACGCCCGTGACCACCTGACGCACCGGCCGCGGCAGCGGGCCCGCCCTCCGGCGGCCCGCTGCCGTGGCGGTGCCGCGTCCGGGCCCGCACCGGACCGGTCCCACGGCGGCCTCCGGAGGGGCGCCCCGACCGGTGTACCCGACCGGTGTGCCTGACGGGTGTGCCCGACCGGCGTGCCCGACCGGTGCGCCCGGCCGTGTCCGGCCGCCGGCGCCGTACGCCACGGCCCCGACCGCCCATCGGGCGGATAATGGACGGGCGATCGGGGGCCGGCCTAGCGTCGAGGAGCGGGATGGACGCCGTCGAGGGGCACCGCCGCACGGACTCGCCGGCCTCGCACACCCCGACCGGCCTCGCGACAGCGGTCACCGCCGCCGACGGGACGGTGCTGCGGTGGTCGACCGGCGCCGCGGCACTGCTGGGCCGGACGGCCGGCGAGGTCTGCGGCCGCCCGCTGACCGACCTCCTCGCCCCGGCGCCCGGCGGCACCGGCATCGGCCCGGCCCCCGGCGACCGCACCGCGCCGGTGCCGGTGCGGGCGGCGCTCGCACCCGGCACCCCCACCGCGGACGGCGGCGAGGTGCGGCAGGCGCTGCTGCGGCACCGGTCGGGCGCGGAGATCCCGGTGACGCTCCGCGCCGTGGCGTTCGACGGCAGTGACGAGCGGCTGGTGCTCATGGTGCCGGACGGCCCCGCCGGGGAGTCCGACGACGGCACCGCCCTGCTGCGGGCACTGCTCACCCAGGACCGGATCGGTGTCAGCATCCACCGCCCCGACCTCAGCGTGGCCCGCGCCAACACCGGCCACGGCACCGCCGCCGCGCCCGCCCTGCCGGTCGGGGGCCACCTCGACGACCTGCTGGCCGAGGACGACGCGGCCGCCACCGAGGCGGCCCTGCGGCACGTCCTGGAGACCGGCCGACCCCTGGTGGGCCTGGAGCACCGGCTCCGGGCCGCCCGGCCGGGGGCGGCGGAGCGGTCCGCCTCGCTCTCTGCCGTCCGGCTGGAGGACGCGCTGGGGCGGCCCACCGGGCTGGCCGTCCTGCGGACCGACGCCACCGAGCAGGCCCGGGCCCGTGACCGGCTGGAGCTGCGCCACCTCGCCTTCTCCCGGGTCGGCGGGTCGCTGCGGGTGCACCGCACCGCGCAGGACCTCGCCGAGGTGCTGGTGCCGGCCTTCGGCGACCTGGCGTGGGTCGACCTCGCGGAGGCCGTCCTCGTGGGTGACGAGCCGCCGCGGCACCTGGGCGGCGGCGACCTGCACCTGCGGCGGCAGGCGGTGAGCCCGTCGGACGGCCGGTGGCCGGACGGGATGATCCGGCCCGGCGGGGTCATCCCGCCGTTCCCGGACGTGCCGTTCGTCCGGGCGATCCAGGGGGGCCGGGCGGTGGCCCTGGACCGGGCGGCGGTGGAGCGCGGCCTGGTCGCGCCGGCGCACATCCGGGCGGCCGTCCCCGAGGGCGGGCATGCGCTCGCGGTGGCGCCGCTGTTCGCCCGGGGACTGGTGCTCGGCATGGTCGCGGTCTGGCGCACCACCCGTCCGGAGCCCTTCGACCGGGCCGACACCGACCTGCTGACCGAGATCGCGGCGCACGCCGCGCTGAGCGTCGACAACGCCCGGCGCTACACCCGCGAGCACCGGGCGGCGGCCGCCCTGCAGCAGCGGCTGCTGCCGCGGGCCGGGGTGCGCACCTCGACGGTGGAGACCGCGGGCAGCTACCTGCCGGCCGCGGGCGGCGCCGAGATCGGCGGCGACTGGTTCGACGTCATCGAGCTGCCCTCGCTGCGGGTGGCGCTGGTCGTGGGCGACGTCATCGGCCACGGGCTGCACGCCACCGCCACCATGGGCCGGCTGCGGACGGCGGTGCAGACCCTCGCCGACCTGGAGCTGGCGCCCGACGAACTCCTCGCCCACCTCGACGACCTGGTGGCGCGGCTCGGCGCCGAGGCGCGCCCGGAGGACAGCGACGGTGTGGGCGCCACCTGCCTGTTCGCGCTGCACGACCCGGTGAGCGGCCAGTGCGCCATGGCCAGCGCCGGTCACCCGCCGCCGCTGCTCGCGGACGCGGACGGCACCGTCCGCGCGGTGCCGCTGAGCCCGGGGCCGCCGCTCGGCGTGGGCGGGCTGCCGTTCGAGACGGCGACCGTCCGGCTGGCGCCGGGCAGCGTGCTCGCGCTGTACACGGACGGGCTGCTCGACCGGCCCGACCACGACCTCGACGCGGCGGTGCGCCGCCTGCGCGACAGGCTGGCCGCGTCGCTGCCGCGCGGCTCGCTGCAGTCCGTCGGCCGGGGCATGCTCGCCGAGGCCGTGCTGCCGGCCCGCGACGACATCGCGCTGCTGCTGGCCCGGGTCCGTGCGCTGCCGCCGGAGGCGACCGCGCAGTGGGAGTTCCCGGCGGAGCCGTCCGCGGTCGCCCCGGCCCGGGCGGCGGCGGCGCGGCGGCTGGAGGACTGGGGGATGGCGGAGTCGGCGTTCGGCGTGGAGCTCATCGTGAGCGAGCTGGTGACCAACGCCGTCCGCTACGCCGGCGGGCCGGTCGGGCTGCGGCTCATCCGTGACCGCGTGCTCGTGTGCGAGGTGACCGACCCGAGCAACACCCAGCCGCGGCTGCGGCGGGCCCGCAGCACCGACGAGGGCGGGCGGGGCCTGTTCCTGGTGGCGCAGCTCAGCAGCCGGTGGGGCAGCCGGTACGGCCCGTCCGGGAAGACGATCTGGGCGGAGCTGCCGCTGCCCGCGTGAGAACGGCTGCCCCGTACCCGGCCGGCCGCCGGTCGGGCCGCGGCCCCGCGCCCGGCGGGCCCGCCCCGGCCCCGCCCCGGCCGCACCCGGCCCCGGATGACCGCCGTGGATCCCGGGTCGACAATGGAGGCATGGAATCCGCCCCCGCGGGCCCGGAGCTCGCCGCCGTCAGCGCCCCCGCCCGGGTGGCGCGGCCGGGCGAGGGGATCGGCACGGAGGAGCTCCTGCTCGCCTCCCGCAACCACGCGCTGCCGCTGGAGGCGCTGCGCGACGACGTGACCCCGCCCGGCCTGCACTACGTGCTCACCCATTACGACATCCCGCCCGCCGACGACCACCGCTGGCGGCTGTCCGTCGGCGGTCTGGTGCGCAGCCGGCTGTCGATCGGCACGGCCGAGCTGCGGGCCATGCCATCGACCACGGTGCGCGTGACGCTGGAGTGCGCGGGCAACGGCCGGGCCGGGCTCGACCCGCGGCCGGTCAGCCAGCCGTGGCTGGACGGCGGCGTCGGCACGGCCGACTGGACGGGTGTGCTGCTGCGCGACCTGCTGCACCGCGCCGGGCCCGCTCCGGAGGCGGTGGAGGCGGTGTTCACGGGGGCCGACCACGGGGTGGAGCGCGGCGTCGAGCAGGACTACCGGCGGAGCCTGCCGATGGCCGTCGCCCTCGACCCGGCCCGCCCGGTGCTGGTCGCGCACACGATGAACGGCGCGCCGCTGCCGCCGCAGCACGGCCGGCCGCTGCGGCTGGTCGTGCCCGGCTGGTACGGCATGGCGAGCGTGAAGTGGCTGTGCGGGATCACCCTGACCGACACCGCGTTCGCCGGCTACCAGCAGGCCGTCTCCTACCGCTACCGGCAGTCGGCGGACGACCCCGGGGAGCCGGTGACCCTGATCGCCCCGCGTGCCCTGCTGGTGCCGCCCGGCTTCCCCGACTTCCTGTCGCGCACGCGGGTGGTCCGCCCGGGGCCGGTCCGGCTGGAGGGCCGGGCGTGGTCCGGGCGGGCGCCGGTCACGGCGGTGGAGGTCAGCACCGACGGCGGCACGCACTGGGAGAACGCCGTGGTCGAGCCGGAGGGCGCGCACCCGTGGGCGTGGCGCCGCTGGCACCACCCGTGGACGGCGGTCCCGGGGCGGCACCTGCTGACCGTCCGCGCGACCGATGCGGACGGCAACGGCCAGCCGTCCCGGCCGCCGTGGAACAGCGGCGGGTTCGGCAACAACCTGCCGCAGGCCGTCGGGGTGGTGTGCACGGCCGAGGGCGGGACGGACGGCGTCCGCCCCGGTGGTGGCGCCGAACTCCCCTGATACAGTGGCGGGCCGGGGTGCCGCACCCCGTTCCGGTGCACAGGGCGATCAGCGGACGGAGCCGGTGGACGATCTCGAACTGGCCGTCAAACTGGTCAACACGGTCTACGCGCTGGCCGACCCGCCCGACCGTCTCACCGACGTCGCGTTCTACCAGGACGAGCTCGTCCGGCTCGACGCGGCCGCGCTCGCCGCGCAGTTGACCCCCTCCGACCTCCAGCCGCTGCGCGTGCTGCGCGAACGGCTGCGCGGCGTCTTCCACACGCGCACCGACGCGGAGGCCGCCCCGCTGGTCAACTCCCTCGTACGGGAGGCGAACGCGGTGCCGCAGCTGCTGCCGGACGCCCACGGCGTGCTCACCCTCGACTGGGGCAGCGACCGCTACGGCTACTCGGCGCTCGCCGCCCGGCTGCCCGGCGCGCTGATGACCTTCGTCACCGAGAAGGGCGTCGGCCGGCTGGGGATCTGCGCGGCCGCGCCCTGCGAGTGCGTCTTCGTCGACCGGACCCGGCCGGGCAACCGCCGCTTCTGCTGCGAGGCGTGCAACGACCGCGCCGCCGCGGCCGCCTACCGCGGCCGCCGCCGGGTGGGCTGAGGGCCTCCGGCCACGGACCCCGGCACCCCCGGCACCCCCGGCGCCCCGGGCACGCCGCGCGCCGGGCCCGCCGCGCGGCGGGCACCGTGTCACACCCGGTGCACCGACCGGATCACCAGGCCCGCCGCGGGCGGCGGCGGACACGGGTGGCGGGTGCGGTCGACGAGCATGACGAGACCGGCGCCGCCGCCCGGCACCCGGCCGTCCCGCAGACGGTGGTAGGCGAGGTAGCGGTGGTGGCCGTCCAGGACGGCGGCCCGGCGCCGTGCCAGGTCGGCGTCCACGGCCGCCCACTGCGCGGCACCGCGGATCGCCCAGATCCGGTGGCGCACGCCGTCGGACGTCCGGACGTCCGCGAGCGGCGGCCCGGCGGCCGCCGCGTCGACCACCCGGGTGGCCGGCCCGCCGCCGTCGTAGCCCAGCACGACCGGCTCCGCCTGGATGCCGACCACCCGCATCCGGGACAGCTCCTCCTCCACCCGGGCCGGGTCGGCCTCCCCGGCGGGCAGGGCGACCGCGGTCGGCCCGGCGGGCAGCGGCAGGGCTCCGACCAGGCCGCGGACCCGCCCTGACGGTCCGTCCTGCTCGTGCACGTACAGCGCGGGCGCCCGGTCGGGCCGCAGCGCCCCGGTGGCGAGCCAGCTGCGGAACCGTGCGGACGCCGGACCGTACCCGGCTGCCGGGGCGCCCGTCCCGTCCTCGGGGAGGATCAGCCGCAGGACGCTGTGCTCGCCCTCGGCGCGGTGGCGCTGCGCCTGGTCGGGGCGGAGTCCGCGGACCGGCGGCGCCACGACGCGCTCCAGCGGTCCGGCGGTCCGCGGGTCGGGGCGCACCCCGCGGAAGGGGAGCAGGCGGAGCGGCCGGGGGTCGCGCGGGCCCGGACCGCCGGGGTGGCCGGCCTCGGACGACGGCAACGACGACAGCGACGGCGGGCGGGTCGGCGACGGGCGGGACGGTGCGGAGCTGCTGGGCATGGACGCCTCCGTGACGGTCGGTGGGGGCCCGGCCGGGGCACCGGTCCGGGCGGCGGGGGCCGCGGCGGGGCCGCGGAGGAAGGGCGGCGCGCACGGTCCGGCGGCCCGGCGCGGGCGGATGCCGCGCGGGGAGGTGACGTTCGGGGAGATGGCGTTTCGGGAGGTGGCGTTTCGGGGTGTGCGGGAACAGTAGCCGGGCCCCGGCGGCCACGACCAGGCCCGAGCGCGCGGGCGGGCGGGTCCGGGTGCCGGCCGCGTCCGACGGATCGTCATGTCGGCGCTGGTCGGCCCGCGTCGGGCCCACGACCGGCCCGTGACGGTGCCACCGCCATCCATCGGTGATGCCGATGGGAGTGCCTTGACCTGAGCGCGACGGGCAACCTACAGTCGACCGCATCATCAGCTAGACGCACTTAGCAAGGAACGCATTCCGGTCAGATTCGAAAGAAAACTGATTCCGGGAAGTATCTAAGGCTCGATAGCACGTGACTCGGCATCGCCACCCCGAACGTGTCCCGGCCGGATGGGCCCGTGCGTCGCCCACCCGCCGGACCGGACACCTCGGCACCGGCCCTCGCCCACCACCCGGCCCGTCCACGCCCTCGGGGTGTCGGCGCGGCGCGGCCGGCCCCCGTCAGGTGCGCAGTCCGTCGTCCCGCAAGGCCACAGACCAGTCCGGGAGCCATGACATGCAGTTCGCTGATTCGATACTCGACGCGATCGGTGACACACCGCTGGTCCGCCTCAGAAACGTCGTCGACACCCAGGCCCTCGTGCTCGCCAAGGTCGAGTACGTCAACCCCGGCGGCTCCGTGAAGGACCGCATCGGCCTCGCCATGCTGGACGCCGCCGAGAAGTCCGGCGCGATCCGGCCCGGCGGCACCATCGTCGAACCGACCTCGGGCAACACCGGGATCGGCCTGGCCATGGCCGCCCAGCAGCGCGGCTACCAGTGCGTCTTCGTCGTCCCCGACAAGGTCAACGAGGACAAGCAGGCGGTCCTCCGCGCCTACGGTGCCCGGGTGGTGGTCTGCCCGACCGCCGTACCGCCCGACCACCCCGAGAGCTACTACCGCGTCTCCGACCGTCTCGCCCGCGAGATCCCCGGCGCCTGGAAGCCCGACCAGTACGCCAACCCCGCCAACCCGCAGGCCCACTTCGACTCCACCGGGCCCGAGATCTGGCGGCAGACCGGCGGCCGCATCACGCACTTCGTCGCGGGCGTCGGCACCGGCGGCACCATCACCGGCACCGGGCGCTTCCTCAAGGAGGCCTCCGGCGGCGCGGTCCGGGTGATCGGCGCCGACCCGGTCGGCTCGGTGTACTCCGGCGGCGACGGCCGTCCCTACCTGGTGGAGGGCGTCGGCGAGGACATCTGGCCCGGCAACTTCGACCCGGCGGTGTGCGACGACATCCTCGCGGTCAGCGACCACGAGGCGTTCGCCACCACCCGGGCCCTGGCCCGTACGGAGGGCCTGCTGGTCGGCGGTTCCTCCGGCCTCGCGGTCGCCGCGGCGGCCCGTGCCGCCCGCGGCCTCGGCCCCGACGACGTGATGGTCGTGCTGCTGCCCGACGGCGGCCGCGGCTACCTCTCCCGCATCTTCAACGACTCCTGGATGGACGCCCACGGCTTCGGCGTCGAGACCCCCACCGGGGACTTCTGCGTCCAGGACATCCTGCAGGCCAAGCGCGACGCCCTGCCGCTGCTGGTCTTCGCCCGCCCCCAGCAGACCGTCGGCGACTCGATCGCCCAGATGCGCCGGCACGGCATCTCCCAGCTGCCCGTCCTCCTCGACCGGCACCCGGCCAACATCGCCGAGGTGGTCGGCTCGGTCACCGAGCTCGACCTCTTCGACGGGCTCTCCAGCGGCCGGATCTCCTCCGGCGACCCGGTGCGGGCGCACATGTCGGGGCCGATGCCGTTCGTCGGCGCGGCCGAGCCCGTCGCCACCGCCATCGGCGCGCTGACCCGCCACCCGGCGGTCATCGTCGCCGACGAGGGCCGGTCCAGCGACATCCTCACCCGGCACGACGTGCTCGGCTTCCTCACCCGCAACGGCTGACCGGCCGTCCCCGCCCGCCACGACCCCGCACCACGACCCGCACCACGACCTCGTACCAGGGCCCCGTGGTGCACGACCCGCACGGCGCGACGCGTACCGCAGCACCACCCGCACCGCACGACCGTCCCTCCACCTTCCCGAAGGAGCACCTCATGAAGATCCGTGTGTTCGTCGACAACGACGAGTCCGACCTGCACGCCTTCGTCATCGTGGACAGCCTCGCCCAGGGGCGCGCGATGGGCGGCACCCGGATGACGCCCGGCGTCACCCCCGACGAGGTCGCCGAGCTGGCCCGCAAGATGACGATGAAGCTGGCGCTCGCGGGGCTCGACATCGGCGGCGCGAAGGCCGGCATCGTCTGCGGCCTCCCGCTCGGCGCCGAACGCGACCGGGTGCTGGCCGAGTTCGGCAAGGCCGTCTCGCCGCTGCTGCACGGCGGGCTCTACCTCGGCGGCGACCAGGGCATCTCGCACCGCGACCGCGACGTCTTCTTCGACGCCGCCGGCTTCGACGCCACCCTCGCCACCCCCGCCGACGACGGACTCCCCTGCAGCTGGGCCGAGTTGTGGAAGAAGTGTTCGGACGTCACGGGCTTCGGCGTCTGCGAGGGCATCGACCAGGGCGTCGACAGCCTCGGCATCCGCGGCGAGTGCCGCACGGTCGCGATCCAGGGCTTCGGCTGCGTCGGCAGCGCCGTCGCCGCCGGCCTGACGGCGCGCGGCTTCACCGTCGTCGCCGTCGCCGACCGCGAGGGCACCGTCAGCGCGCCGGAGGGCCTGCCGCTGGAGGCCCTGCTCGCCGCGACCGACAGCGCTGGCACCATCGACCGCAGCCGTCTGCCCGAGGGCCTGCGCCTCGACTCCGCACCGGACGCCTGGCTCGACGTCGACGCCGACATCCTCGTGCTCGCCGCGGGCGGCGACGCGGTCACCGAGGCCAACGCGCACCGGGTGCGGGCGAAGCTCCTCGCCGAGGGCGGCAACTGCACCTGCACGCCGGGCGCCCAGGACGCGCTCGACGCGCGCGGCGTGAAGGTGCTGCCCGACATCGTCGTCAACACCGGCGGTGCCGCCGTCACCGGCCTGCTCCTGACCGGCCAGGCCCCCGCCGAGGCGCTGGCCGACGCCGACGCCCTCACCGCCTGGCTCTACCGCGAGGTCGGCCGGCGCATCCGCCGCAGCGTCGACGACCTCCTCGCGCTCGCCGAGGCGAACGGCAGCCGCCTCATGGACGCCGCCGCCGAACTCGCCGCCGACCGCCTGGCCGGGCGGACCACCCGGCCCAGCCTGGTCTGACCGGCGCCCGGCCCGGCCCCCGGTCCGACCGGGGGCCGGGCCGGTCCGGCAGCGGCCGGGAGGGGACGGCGGCCCCGCGGTGACGGCCGCCCCCTCCCGGCGCCCCAGCCCCCACGAACCCAGGGAGAGAACCGTGCGCTTCACCGACAAGGCACTGCTCATCACCGGCGGCACCGCCGGCATCGGGCTGCGCACCGCCGAGCGGGCGCTGGCGGAGGGCGCGCGGGCCGTCGTGGTCACCGGGCGCGACCGAGACCGGGGCGCCGAGGCGGTCCGGCGGCTCGGCGGGCGGGCCTGCTACCTGCCGCAGGACGTCACCGACGAGGACCGGTGGGCGGAGGTCGTCAAGGAGGCCGAGGCCGCGTGCGGCCCGCTGGACGTCGTCGTCAACAACGCGGGCACCGCCGGCTCCGCCGAACGCCAGGACCCGGAACACCTGTCGCTGACCGAGTGGCGGCACCTGATGGCGGCCAACCTCGACAGCGCCTTCCTCGGCTGCCGGGCCGCGATCCGGGCGCTGCGCGAACGCGGCGGCGCGATCGTCAACCTCTCCTCCACCGCCGGGCTGGCCGGCACGCCGGCCTTCGCCGCGTACGGCGCGGCCAAGGCCGGCGTCGCCCACCTGACCCGGTCGGTCGCGCTGCACTGCGCCCGCAGCGGCTACGCGATCCGCTGCAACTCGGTGCACCCGGCGCTGGTGGAGACGGACCTCCACGACCGCATCCTCGGCCACTTCCACCCCGACCGGGGGACCGCCCTGGCCGGCTACCTCGCACGCGTCCCGCTGGGGACGCTCGGCAGCACGGACGACGTGGCCGCCGCCGTCCTGTACCTCGCCTCGGACGAGGCCTCGTACGTCACCGGCACGCAGCTGGTGGTCGGCGGAGGCCTCGGCAGCTGACAGCCCGCCGGTGTGCGCGCCGCGGGCACCGGTCCCGACCCGCAGAAGTGAGGAAGAGCCCGTGAGCATCCTGGACCTGGGCCCGAAGCCCGCCGACCCGAAGGCCCCCGGCCGCACCCCCGGCCGTACCCCCGACCTCGGCCCCGCCACCGCGTTGAAGTGCCGGGAGTGCGGCAGCACGTATCCGCTGGACGCGCTCTACGTGTGCGGTGAGTGTTTCGGCCCGCTGGAGGTGGCGTACGAGTTCCGCGGGGTCAGCCGGCGGTCGATCGAGGCCGGGCCCGCGAACATCTGGCGCTACCGCGGCCTGCTGCCGGTGCCCGCGGACGTCATGACGACCCGCAACACCGAGCCGGGGTGGACCCGGCTGATCCGGGCCGACAACCTGGCGCGCGAGCTGGGCATGCGCGAGCTCTGGATCAAGGACGACTCCGGCAACCCGACGCACTCCTTCAAGGACCGCGTCGTCGCCGTCGCGCTGGCCGCGGCGCAGGAGCTCGGCTTCGACGTGCTGGCCTGCCCGTCGACCGGCAACCTGGCGAACGCCGTCGCCTCCGCCGCCGCACGGGCGGGGATCCGCTCGGTGGTGCTGATCCCGGCGAACCTGGAGGCGCCGAAGATCGTCTCGACCGCGGTCTACGGCGGCACGCTGCTGGCGGTCAGGGGCGACTACGACGACGTCAACCGGCTCGCCTCCGAGCTGGCCGGCGAGGAGGACTGGGCGTTCGTCAACGTCAACGTCCGCCCGTACTACGCCGAGGGCTCGAAGACGCTCGGCTACGAGGTCGCCGAGCAGCTGGGCTGGCGACTGCCGGAGCAGGTCGTCGTGCCGATCGCCTCCGGCTCCCAGCTCACGAAGGTCGACAAGGCGTTCGGCGAGCTGACGGCACTCGGCCTCGTGGAGGAGCGCACCGTCAAGGTCTACGGCGCCCAGGCGGCGGGCTGCTCGCCGGTCGCGACGGCGTTCAAGGGCGGGCACGACGCCATCCGGCCGGTGCGCCCCGACACCATCGCGAAGTCGCTGGCGATCGGCAACCCGGCGGACGGCCTCTACGCGCTCGACGTGTGCCGCCGCACCGGCGGGGCCGTCGAGAGCGTCACCGACGAGGAGGTGCTCGACGCGATCCGCCTGCTGGGCCGCACCGAGGGCATGTTCGCCGAGACCGCCGGCGGCGTCACCGTCGCGACCCTCCGCAAGCTGCTCCGCGAGGGCCTGATCGACCCCGGCGCGACCACGGTGCTGCTGAAGACCGGTGACGGCCTCAAGACGCTCGACACCGTCTCCTCGCTGGTCGGCCCGACCGCGGTGATCGACCCGACCCTCGCGGCGTTCCGCGCCGCCGGCCTCTGACCCCGGCCTCCGACCCCGGCCGACCCCCTGCCGCCGCGCACCCCCGCCGGACCCCCCCGCCAGCCCCCCTGCCCCGAGGAGCCCCCCGTGACCGTCACCGTACGCATCCCAACCATCCTGCGGACCTACACCGGCGGCGTCGGCGAGGTGAGCGTGGCGCCGGCCGGCGCCACGGTCTCCGACGTGCTGTCGGCGCTCGACGGCGACTTCCCCGGCATCTGCGGCCGGGTCCTCGACGAGCGGGGCGCGCTGCGCCGCTTCGTCAACCTCTACGTGGACGAGGACGACATCCGCATGCTCGACGGCCTGGCCACCGGCACCCGGCCGGGCGCGCTGCTCTCGATCATCCCGGCCGTCGCCGGCGGCTGAGCGCCGGGGCGGTGCCGCCCGCCCCGACGTGCGGCCCCGCCCCGCCCCGGTCCTGTCCGGGGCGGGGTGGTCCAGCGAGGTCACGCCGGGCCGGTACGGATCAAACACGGCTTTGACCCGAACCACCCACCGAAACATCCCATCAAGTATTCCGATCACAACTGCTCAGCCACCAGTGCTTCTTGACGCATCGTCATCATCGCCCTAACGTCATACGTGGCTAATCAAGCTTTGGTCATGACGACCAGGCGGCCCCCTCCTCCTCGGCGGGGGGCCGGCCCGGCCGGGAGAGGAGCACCCGTGACCGCACACCCCGCGCCCCTGCTGGCGACCACCGTCAGCTCCCCCGCCGACGCGCTCACCGGCTGGGTCGTGGTGGACTCGCTGGTCGACGGCATCGCGATGGGCGGCACCCGGATGACCGGGTCCGTCACCGAGGCCGAGGTCGCCCGCCTCGCCCGCGCCATGAGCGTGAAGCTCGCCCTCGCCGGACTGCCCGTCGGCGGCGCCAAGGCCGGCATCCGCGCGGTGCCCGGCCGCCGCGAGCCCGTCCTGCAGGCGTTCGGCCGGTCGGCCGGCCCGCTCCTGCACGGCGGCGTCTACCTCGGCTGCGACCTCGGCACCACGCACGCCGACCGCGACCTCTTCTTCGCCGCCGCCCGCTACGACGTGGAGCGCGACACCCGCACCCCCCGGCTGCCCGCCGACTGGACGACCCTGTGCGCCCGGTTCGTCGACATCACGGGCTTCGGGGTCGCCGTCGCGGCCCGCACCGCCGCCACGGCCCGCCTCGGCGGCGCCCCCTGCCGGGTCGCCGTCCAGGGCTTCGGCACGGTGGGCCGGGCGGTGGCCGGGGCCCTCGCCGACCGCGGGCACCGCGTGGTCGCCGTCGCCGACGCGCACGGCACCCTCCACGACCCGCGGGGCCTGCCCGTGGCCCGCCTCGCGGCCGCCACCGACAGCGCCGGCAGCATCGGCCGCGCCGGCCTCCCCGACGGCACGACCACCGCGGACGGCCCGGAGGCGTGGCTCGACACCGACGCCGACGTGCTCGTGCTCGCCGCCACCGGCGACGCCCTGCGCACCGACAACGTGCAGCGCGTCCGCGCGTCCGTGGTCGTCGAGGGCGGCAACCTCTGCTGCACGCCCGAGGCCGCGGCGGCACTCTCCGCACGCGGCATCGCCCTCGTCCCGGACGTCGTCGCCAACGTCGGCGCCGCGGCCGCCGTCGGCTCGCTGCTCACCGGCGCCGCACCCGCGGGGCTGACCGCCGACGGACTCGTGCAGTGGCTCTTCGACCGCGTCGAGGCACTCGTGCACCGCAACACCCTCGACGTCCTGGAGATCGGCACGGACGGCGCGGCCGACCCCGTGCCCGCCCTCCTCGCCCACCGCAGGAAGGCGGCCTGACCGATGACGACCTCCACCGACCGCCGGCCCGGCGCCGGCCCCGCCGGATGGCACGACCTCGACGTGCGCCTCGCCCACAGCAAGATGGCGCCGCAGCTGCTGCCGGTGCTCGACGGCACCCCCGGCGTAAGGCTGCACGTCTCCGAGACGGTGACCGCCGACGACGCCGACGTCCTCGTCGGCTTCCAGTTCCCGCCCGGCAGCCTCGCCGGTCTGGAGCGGCTGCGCTGGCTCCACCTGACCGGCACCGGCACCGACCACCTCGCCGCCGCGGGCCTGCGTCCCGGCGTGCTCGTCACCAACTCGGCCGCCGTGCCCGTGACGGCCGTCGCCGAGTACGCCGTCTCCGGGCTGCTCATGCTGCTGAAGGACCTGCCCGAGCTGGTGGGCCGGCAGGACGCGCCCTGGTACCGCTCGGGTGCGGTGATGCTCGCCGGCAGCACCGTCGCCGTGGCGGGCGCCGGCCGCATCGGCCGCGCCGTGGTCGGCCTGCTCGCCGCGCTCGGCGCCCACCCCGTGGCGGTCACCCGCCGCGGCGACGTGCCGGTGCCCGGTGCGGTGCGCACCGTCGCGGCGGACCGGCTCGCCGCGGAGGCACCGCACCTCGACCACCTGGTCGCCTGCCTGCCGGGCAGCGACGGCACCCGCGGACTGATCGGCCGGGACGTGCTGGCGGCGCTCCCGGCGCACGCGGCCGTCGTCAACGTCGGACGCGCCGACACCGTCGACAACCGGGCCCTGCACGCACTGCTGCGCGCGGGCGCCCTGCGCGGGGCGTTCGTGGACGTCCACGAGACGGAGCCGCTGCCCGACGGCGACCCGGTGCACACCGTGCCCCGGCTGGTCGTCTCCCCGCACCGCGCGTTCGCCTTCCCCGGCGAACCCGGCGAGGTCGCCCGGACCTTCCTGGCGAACCTCGACGACCTCCGTGCGGGCCTCGCCCCCCGCGACCTGACCGGCCGCCGCCCCGGCGACCCGACCACTCCCGACCCGACCACTCCCGGCCCCACCCCCCGGCCCAGCGAGAGGAACGCGACATGACCACCACAGCCGCACCCGCGAACGCGCCGGCCACGGCGCTGCCGGACGGCCCGGCGCCCTTCACCGAGGGACTGCACCGGTTCGCCGACGCCCTGCGGGCGGAGGCCCGGCTCCGGCCGGAGGACGTCCAGCCCGTCTGGCGTTCGGTGCTGCGCTCGCAGGAGGTGCTGGCCGACACGGCCGCCCTGCACCGCAGCCGCCCCGACCTCGGCCGGATCGACCTCGGCGGGCCCGTCTTCGTCATCGGCTTCCTGCGGACCGGCAGCACCCTGCTGCACAACCTGCTCGGCCTGCACGAGCACCTGCACAGCCCCCTGCTGTGGGAGCTCACCAGCCACACCGACGCCGTGCGGCTGCCCGCCGCCCACGACCGGCTCCGCGCCGAGGCGCAGGAGTACGTCGACGACTACTACCGCAAGGCGCCGGACCTGCCCGGCATCCACTTCATCGACTCCGGCCGCCCCGACGAGTGCCACCGGCTGCTCGCCAACACCTTCCACAGCATGGTGCTGGAGATGCGCTACCGGGTGCCCTCGTACGGCGAGTGGCTGCACCGCCAGGACCTCGCGGAGCCGTACGGCTGGCACCGGCGGCAGCTGCAGACCCTCATGAGCCTGCACCAGCGGGTCGACGGCACCACGCCGGTGCCCGTGCTCAAGTGCCCGTTCCACACGTGGTTCCTCGACGACCTGGTGCAGGCGTACCCCGACGCCCGCTTCATCCACCTGCACCGCGACCCGGTCGAGGTCGTCGGTTCCACCGCCAGCCTCTGCCGCACCCTGCGCGGCGCCCGCAGCGACGACGTCGACCTCGCCGAGATCGGCGACCAGTGGTTCACCCGGATCACCGGCCTGTCGCAGCAGCTCGCCGACGACCGCGACGGCCTGATCGCCGGCCGCCCGGTGCTCGACCTGCCGTACGGACAGCTCGTCGGCGACCCGCAGGACGCCATGCGGCGGATCTGCGCGTTCCTCGGCGTGCCGTACACCGCGGGCTTCGCGGCCGCGGTCGACGACCACCTCGGCTGGCGGCCCGCCGCGAAGCACGGCCGGCACGTCTACAGCCTGGAGGAGTTCGGCCTGTCCGCCGAGGCCGTCACCCGCGCCACCGAGGCCTACCGCCGGCGGTTCGGCGTCTGATCCCGCCGGCCGTCCCCGCCGGGGCGGCCACCCGAGCGACACCCCCAAGGAGCTGATCGTGTCCCAGTCGCAAGAGGCCGTCATACGGGCCGCGGAACTGATCGAACGGCAGAACCGCAGCGCCGGGCAGCACGCCCTGCCGGTCGGCGTGCTGACCCCGCTCACCCTGCCCGGCGACCCGGTCGCCGGCGAGCTGTGCGTGCGCGGTGCCGTGCTCGGCGCCCGCTACGCCGCCGAGCACGGGCTCGGCCCGGGGGTGCGGCTGTTCCTCGCCAACGACCAGGTCGGCGCCGACCTGGAGCACATGTCGCGCACCGCGGTCGGCGGCCTCGCCAAGCTCGCGTTCATCGACCGGGTCAGCGCCCTGATCGGCCAGTGGCACCTGCGCACCACGCCGTCGGTCGCCGCGATGGCCGAGGAGATCGGCCTGCCGACGTTCGTCGAGAACGGCCACAACACCGTCAACCTCGGCCGCCGGCACATCTTCCGGACGTACTTCTCCATCGCCGACCGGGCGCCGCTGATGGCCGGGTTCATCCGCGAGCGCGGCTGGAAGCGCATCGCGCTGGTCGCCGCCGACACCGTCTTCGGGCAGATGCTCGCCGACACCCTGGAGCAGACCCTCCACAAGACGGTCGAGGGGGTGGAGGTGCTGCGCATCGACTTCGCGCAGGACGGCGTCAGCGACCTCGACGCCCAGCTCGGGGAGGTCGCGGCGTTCGCCCCCGACCTGCTGCTCAACGCGGCCGTCGTCCGCACCAACTACATGGTGATCGCCTCCGCGGTGGCCACCGGCGTGCTGCCGGGCGTGCCGATGATGGCGTGCTTCCCCTTCCCGATGCGCTCGCAGGACTACTGGGGCCTCGCCGGGGAGGCCGGTGCGGGCGTCGTGTGGCCCGCCACCCGCTTCAGCCCGGACTGGCCCGGCCTCGCCCCGGTCGGGCGCTGGTTCGTCGACCGGTACGAGAGCGAGTTCGGCAGCGCCCCGCCGGACAACGCGCTCAACGCGTTCACCGACGTCGTGGTGCTCGCCCAGGCCGCCGCGAAGGCCGCCTCCACCGGTCGCGCCGATCTCCAGCAGGCCCTGGAGGAGGGCACGTTCGAGACATGGCGCGGCCCGGTGTCGTTCCGGTGGACGGAGGACACCGGGCACCACGACACCCCGGAGATCGTCCTCATGCACTACCGGCACACCGGCGACAGCGCCCAGGACGCGGTCGTGGTGTGGCCGCCGGAGTCGGTGACCGGCGACTACCTCGACCCCTCCACGGGGGTGACGCGATGACCGTCGCCGCCGCCCCCGGCACGGCCCCCACCGGCACGGCCGCCACCGCCACGGACGGCACCCGCACCGTCGCCGGCGCCGTGCTGCACTTCCTGCGCGACACCCTGGGGTGCGACCGGCTGTTCACCGTGCCCGGCGAGGCGTTCCTGCCGCTCCTCGACGCCGCGGGCGACGACGGCCTGACCGTCGTCACCTCCCGCCACGAGGGCGGCGCCGCCTTCGGCGCCCTCGCCGACGCCCGGCTGACGGGCCGGCCGGCCGTCGTCGCCGTCAACCGCTCCCCCGGCGCGACCAACGCGTCGATCGCCCTCGACGCGGCCACCGCCGACCCGACGCCCCTGCTGCTGGTCGTCGGCGGCGCCGACCGCGGCACCGACCCCGTGCTCGGGTTCCAGGGCACCGACATCGCCGCCCTGCTCGGCGGGATCGCCCCGGTCGTCGTCCTGGACGGGCCGGACGACCTGCCGGCCGCCTGCGCCCGGATCGCCCAGGCCCTCGGCGGGCCGGTGCCCGGCCCGGCCGTGCTGGTCGTGCCGGAGGACCTGTGGGACGAGCCCTCCGGCGAGAACGGGCCCGCCGCGCCCCGGCGGTCCGCCGCCCTGCGCCCCGCCGGGCAGGCCCGGCAGCCGCTCCGGGCCGCGCAGGCCGCCGCCGGATGCATCCGCGACCTCCTCGCCGGGGCCGACCGGCCGGTGCTCGTCGCCGGACGGCTGCTGCGCACCGGCGGCTCCCCCGAGCCCGGGCCCGCCCTCGGCCGGCTCGCCCACGCCGCCGTCCTGCCGGTGCTGCTCGGCAACAAGCAGCAGGACCTGCTGGACAACCACCACCCGCACTACGCCGGGCACCTGCACCTCGGCACCCCCGCCGTCACCCGCGCCCGCCTCGCCGGGGCCGACCTCGTCGTCCTGCTCGGCGAGCTGCCCGACGAGGTGCACCTGACCGGCTGGTACGACGGCCGGCAGCGCCTGGTCACCGTGCACCCGGACCCGCGCGGGCCCGGCGAGCTCCTCGCCGCCGACCCCGCCGAGGTGCTCGCCGAACTCGCCGCCGAGGCCCCCGGGGAGGACGGGCGGCCCGACGGCGACCGCCGGGCCTGGCTGACCGGCTGGCGCACCCTGGAGGCCGGGCTCGCCACGGCCGCCCCCCGCCCCCGCCCGGACGGCCTGGACTTCGCCCTCGTCGCCGAGGCCCTCGACCGGCGCCTGCCGGACGACGCCGTGCTCACCCTCGACGCCGGCAACTTCAGCAGCTGGATCCACCGGCACGTACGGCTGCGCCCCGGGCAGCGGCTGCTCGCCCTCGCGGGCGGCTCGATGGGGTTCGGCGTGCCCGCGGCGGCCGCCGCCGCGCTGCGCCACCCCGACCGGGTGGCGGTGGCCGTGGTCGGCGACGGCGGTGTGCTGATGACCGGCAACGAGCTCGCCTCCGCGCACGCCGGCCGGCGGCCGGTGGTGATCGTCGCGGACAACGGCAGCTACGGCACGATCCGGGCGCACGCCGCCCGCCGCGGCGCCGCCACCGACTGCGCGACCGCCCTGCACACCCCCGACCTGGTGCGCTGGGCGCGCTCGTTCGGCATCCCGGCCGAGCGCGTGACCGAGCCGCACCAGGCCGATCCGGCCGTCCGCCGGGCCCTGGCCTCCCGTGCCGGGTATCTCCTGCACGTCCGCACCAGCCTGCAGGCCGTGCACGCCAACTTCGACCTGCCGTCCGACTGTTAGGAGAAGTCCGATGACCACACGACCGCCTCTCGTCCGGGAGGGCACGGCATCCGCCGGGGCCCCGCAGGGTGTCGCCGCGCACGCCGACGTGCTGCGCCTGATCGTCGGCGACCGCCACGTCCTCACCGGCCCCGACCTGCCCCTGCGCTACACGCAGGACCTGTGGGGCAGCGACCGCGTCGGGGTGGCCGGTGTGGTCGTCCGGCCCGGCACCGCCGAGGAGGTGGCCCTGGTCCTGCGCTACTGCCACGACCACCACCAGCCGGTCGTCGTGCAGGGCGGCATGACCGGCCTGGTCTCCGGCGGCGTGCCCGCCGCCGACGAGGTCGTGCTCTCCACCGAGCGGCTGACCGCCGTCGGCCCGGTCGACGAGGCCTCCGGCACCGTCTCCGCCGGCGCCGGCGTCACCCTCGCCGCCCTCCAGGAGCACGCCGCCGCGCACGGCCTGATGGTGCCGATCGACATCGCGTCCAAGGACAGCGCGACCATCGGCGGCTGCGTGGCCACCAACGCCGGCGGCGTCAACGTCGTCGGCTACGGCATGACCCGCCGGCACGTCCGCTCGCTGCGCGTCGCCCTCGCCGACGGCACCCTGCTCGACCTCTCCACCGACCTGGTCAAGGACAACGCCGGGTACGACCTCAAGCAGCTCTTCGTCGGCAGCGAGGGCACCCTCGGGGTCGTCGTCTCCGCGACCCTCGCGCTGCTCCCGGCACCCACCGGCCGCACCGGCGCGTTCTGCGCGGTCGCCGACGTGGACGCCGCGCTGCGCCTGCTCGGCGCGCTGCGCAGCCGGCTGCCCGGGGCGCTCACCGCCTTCGAGGTCGTCTGGGCCGACGCGTACGCGGTGCTCGACGGCACCGGCGTGCGGCTGCCGCTGCCGCTCGGCCACCCGCTGTACGTGCTGGCGGAGTGCCGCACCACCCGGCCCGACGACGAGGCGGCCTTCCTGGAGTGCCTGGACGACCTCGCCGACGAGCTCGTCGACTCGGCGGTCGCCTCCTCCGCCGCCGACCTCAAGGCGTTCTGGCAGGCCCGCGAGCGGATCCCGTCCGAGGTGCTGCGGATGCAGCCGCTGTTCGGCTTCGACGTGAGCGTGCCCGCCCGGGAGCTGACGGCGTGCCTGGAGACCGTCGGCGAGCGGCTGCGCGCCGAGTGGCCGCAGGTGCGCCTGCTGGTCTTCGGCCACCTCGGCGACGACAACGTGCACATCGCGGTCGCCACCGGCGAGAGGACCCGGGAGCGCAAGCCCGAGGTGGAGCACATCGTCTACGCGGCGGTGTCGGCGTGCGGCGGCTCCATCTCGGCCGAGCACGGCATCGGCTTCGAGAAGCGCGAGTACCTCGGCTACACCCGGTCCGCGGGCGAGCTGGAGCTGATGCGCACCCTGAAGGCGGCCCTCGACCCGCGCGGTGTCCTCAACCGCGGCCGGGTCCTGCCGTGGGACACGGAGGCGGCACGATGACGACCGCCGAGACCGCCCCGGAGTCCGGCACGGGCCGCCGCGGGCTGACCCGCTGGCAGGCGATCCCGCTGGCGATCGGGTCGATCGCCGGCTCCGGCATCCTCTTCCTGCCGTCGGCGGTGTACGCCCGGGCGGGCCACAACAGCCTGCTGGTGTGGGCGCTGTCGACGCTGCTGTGCCTGCCGATGCTGCTGATGTTCGACGACATGGTGCGCAGCAACCCGGACGGCCGCGGCATCGAGGCGTTCATCCGGGCCGGGCTGGGCGACATGTTCGGCCGCTGCGTGCCGGTGATGTTCATCGCGCTGGTGATCGTGGGCCTGCCGTCCGGGGCGTTCGTCGCGGGCCGGTACGTGGCGCGCACCTTCGAGGTCGGCCGGACGGTGACCGTCGTGGTCGCGATCGCGGTGCTGCTCGCCGCGGTGCTGGTCAACCTGGCGGGCGGGCGGGCCAGCACCCGGGTGCAGACGGCCGCCACCTGGGGGCTGGTGCTGGTGGCGACCGTGCTGCTGGTGTCGGCGGTGCCGTCGGCCCGGGAGGGCCTGCACACGGTGGCGCCGGGCACCCAGCAGCTCGGGGTGGTGCTGCCGGGGGTGATCCTCGCCTTCTGGGCCTTCGCGGGCTTCGAGAACCTGACCTTCCTCGCCCGGGAGTTCCGCAACCCGGAGCGCGACTTCCTGCCGGTCAGTGCGGTGGCGCTGGCGGTGTACGGGGTGTTCACCATCCTGCTGACGGTCGCGATCGCGGTGACGGTGCCGCGCGCCGACGTCGACCAGGTGGTGGGGCTGCTGCAGCTCGCCTCGGTGGTCGGCTACGGCAAGATCATCATCTGGGCGGTCACCTTCATCGCGTGCAGCGCGATGCTGCTCAACGCCGTCGCCTGGGTCTGGGGCGCCTCCCAGATGGTGCGGGACGCCGCCGACAACGGCATGCTGCCGCGGGCCTTCGCCGTCCTCGACGGCCGCGGCACCCCGCGCCGCGCCCTCGCCCTGCTCGTGGCGCTGTTCTCGGCGACCTCGGTGCTGCTGAGCCTGCGGCCCGCCCTCGTCATCGACACCACCGCGACGGCCAGCGCGATCTTCATGCTGCTGTACGTCCTGAGCATCATCTCCTACCTGCGGGTGCGCGGCCTGACCGTCCGTTCGGGGCTCAACCTGCTGCTGCTGGTCGTCATCGCGGTCAGCCTGGTGCAGTCCCGCTGGCAGGCGCTGTACGGCGTGCTGGCACTGCTCGCAGCACTCGGCGTCCAGGTGGTGCAGCGCCGCCGGGCCGCCCGCACCACCGGCACCACCGCACCGGAACCCGCCGGCACCGCCGCACCGGAACCCGTCGACGCCCACGGGCACGGCCCGGAAGGAAGCCCCCGATGACCCCGACCACGGCCGCCACGGCCCCCGCCACGCCTCCCGCTCCCGCCCCCGCCGCAGAGTCCGTCTTCGTCCGCATCCCCGCCCTCGCCGCGAAGTACGGCGCCGTCAACCTCGCGCAGGGCGTGTTCGACCACGGCCCCGACCGGGCCCTGCTCGACGCCCTCGCCGCCCTCGGCGACGGCACCGAGCACCAGTACGCGCCCAGCGCCGGGCACCCGCTGCTGCGCGCCGCCCTCGCCGGGTACCTGCGCCTGCACGAGGGCACGCCCGTCGACCCGGACACCGAGGTCACCGTCACCGTCGGCGCCACCGAGGCCCTGCACTGCGTGATCGGCGCACTCGTCTCACCGGGCGACGAGGTCGTCCTCGTCGAACCCGCCTACGAGCAGTACGCCCCCGCCGTGCACTCCGCGGGCGGCACCACCCGGGCGCTGCGGCTCGCCGGCCCCGACGACCGCATCGACGCCGGTGCCCTCGCCCGGGTGGTCACCCCGGCCACCCGCGCGGTGATCGTGAACACCCCGTGGAACCCGCTCGGCCGCAGCCTCGACGCCGACGAGTGGCGGGCCGTCGCCGACCTCACCCGCCGCGGCATCGTGATCGTCTCCGACGAGACCTACGAGCACCTCAACCTCGACGGCACCCCGCACACCGGCGTGCTCGCCGCGGTCGCCGACCCCGAACTGCGGGTGAAGATCTCCTCCGTCTCCAAGAGCTTCGCCGCGACCGGCTGGCGGATCGGCTGGGCCGTGGCCGGCCCGGAACTGACCCGGCGCATCCGCGCCGTCCACCAGTTCGTCACCTTCTGCCCGCCCACCCCGCTGCAGATCGCCGTCGCCGCGGTGCTGGAGGCGCCCGGCACCCCGGCCGTCCTGGAGCGCAGGGCCCGCGACCTGCGGGCCCGGGTGGACGGCTTCGTCGCCGACCTCCGCGCGATGGGCCTGCCCGCCACCGCACCCGGCAACGGCTTCTTCGTCCTCGCCGACGTCGGCGAGGACGCCGAACGCTGGTGCGACCGCACCATCGCCGAGGCCCGGGTCGCCGCCCTGCCGATGTCCGTCTTCTACGCCGACCCGCCGGCCGCCATGGCCACCACCGTCCGCTTCGCCGTCTGCAAACGGCAGGAGACCCTCGACGAGGCCGTACGGCGGCTCCGCCGCCACCTCACCTGAAGGAGGAGACCGATGGCCACCACCGCACGCACCGCCGGGCCCGCCCCCGCCCCGCCGCCACCCGGCGGCACCCTCCGCTGCACCTGCCGCTCCGGCGCCACGGTCTGGCTGACCGGCCCGCCCGGCCCGCGCAAGGCCGCCCTCGCCCGCGCCGTCCGCGACGAACTCCGCGGCCGCGGACGGCGCGTCGAGGTGCTGTACGGCGACGAGCCGCCGCACCTGCCGCTCGCCGGACCGGCACCCCGCACCGCCGACGCCGACGCCGACCGCCTGCGGATCGGCCTCGCCGCCGAGACCCTCGCCCGCAACGACGTCACCGTGCTGGCCCTCGCCCCGGGACCGCACCCGCACGGCGCCGACCCCGTGCGGGCCCGCCACGACGCCGCCGACGTGCCGTACCTGGAGGTGCAGGTCGGCCGCGGCACGGCCCCCGCCGCCGGCCCCGCGGCCCACGTCGACGTCGCCGGGCAGGACACCCCCGCAGCGGCCGCGGCCCTGCTGCACCTGATGACCGAACGGGGCCTGGTGTGAGCGCCCGCCGTGCAGGGACGCGCACGGCGCACGCGCTCCCCGCAGTGCCCCCCTCGCCTGTCCGGCCCACCCCGCCCGTCCGGCCCGTCCGGCCCGTGGAACGCCGCTGTCGCGGTCGGGGAGGCCGCCCGCAGGGACGGCCATGAGCACCGCCCGGCCGGTCGAGGACCTCGACCTGGCCGTCGAACTGGTCAACAGCGCCTGCCCGCTGGCCGACCCCGCGGACCGGCTGGCCGACCTCTCGCACCTGCGGCAGCGGTTCACCGAACTCGGCGAGCACCGGCTGGCGCAGGAGACCACGGCGCACGACCTGCCGTCGCTGCGCCTGCTCCGCGACCGCCTGCGCGGAGTGTTCGGCGCCGGCACCGCCACCGAGGCCGCCCTGCTGCTCAACGGCCTGCTCCGCGAGGCGGCGGCCGTCCCGCAGCTCACCACCGCCGCCGACGGCACGGCCCGCCTCGCCTGGGGGGCCGACCGCTCCGGCTACCCCGCGGTGGCGGCCCGACTGCCGGGCGCGCTCGTGGAGTTCGTCACGGCACAGGGTGTCCGCCGGCTGGGCCGCTGCGCAGCCGGCCCCTGCGCCTGCGTCTTCGTCGACCGCACCCGCCCGGGCAACCGGCGCTACTGCTGCGACCAGTGCACCGACCGGGCCTCCGCCGCCGCCTACCGCGGCCGGCGCAGGGCCCACTGACGACCCCGACCCCACCCCCGCCCCCGCCGACGGCACGGGCACCAGCCCCCGCCCCCCTCACAGAAAGGCCCACGGACCATGACCGTTCCCAGTCTGGAGAGCACCACCGCCGTCGTCCTCGCGGACGTGGCCCTGATCATCGGAGTGGCGCACCTCTTCGGCCGGCTCGCCCGCCGCCTGCGCCAGCCCCCGGTCGTCGGCGAGATCGTCGCCGGACTCGCCCTCGGACCCAGTCTGCTCGGGCTGCTGCCGGGCAACCCGACGGACGTGCTCTTCCCGGTGCACGTCAGGCCGTTCCTGCACGTGCTGGCGCAGTTCGGCCTGGTGCTCTTCATGTTCGGCATCGGCTACCGGCTGGAGGCCTCGCACGTCCGCGGCAGCGGCCGGCAGATCACCCTCGTCTCGCTCAGCTCGGTGGCGCTGCCGTTCGTGCTCGGCGCGGGCCTCGCCTACCTGCTCTACCCCTGGTACGACCACGGCTTCCTGCACTCCACCGGGCCGCTCGGGCCCGCGGTGTTCCTCGGTGCCGCGATGTCGATCACCGCGTTCCCCGTGCTGGCCCGGATCATCAACGACCGCGGCATGCACCGCGAACGGCTCGGCGGCATCGCCCTGACCTGCGCCTCCCTGCAGGACGCCCTCGCCTGGTGCCTGCTCGCCGCGGCGGTGGCCGTGGTCACCGCCGACCGGCCGCAGTCGCTGCTCGTCCTCGCCGCCGAGGCCGCGGCCTTCGTGCTGGTGCTGCGCTACGCCGTCCGGCCGCTGCTGGAGCGGCTGCTGTCGTCCACCGACCGGTGGTCGGGCGGCGCGGCCGCCGCGTACCCGGTGCTGATGGCCGGTCTGCTGCTCAGCGCCTGGTGCACCTCGGTGATCGGGCTGCACGCGGTGCTCGGCGCGTTCGCCTTCGGCGCGGTGGTGCCGCGCGGCCGTCTGGAGGCGATCGCCCCGCAGGTGCCCGAGCGCATCGACCAGACCGGTTCGCTGCTCCTGCCGGTCTTCTTCACCCTCACCGGCCTGTCGGTCGACTTCAGCGGGCTCGGCGTGCACGGTGCCGTCGCCCTGGGGGCGATCATCGTCGTGGCCTGCGTCGGCAAGTTCGCCGGGGCGACCGTCTCGGCCCGGCTCACCGGCTTCGACCGGGGCGACGCGCTGCGGCTGGGCGTGCTTCTCAACGCCCGCGGCCTGACCGAGCTCATCATCCTCAACGTCGGCCTGTCGCTGCACGTCATCGACCGGCGGATGTTCACCGCGATGGTGATCATGGCCCTGGTCACCACCGTCATGACGGGCCCCCTGCTCGACGCCGTCCAGAAGCGCCACCCCTCCGCCGTACCGCTGCCGCCGAAGGCGCCGCCGGTGCCCACCGGGGCCGCGGCGTCCGCCACCGCGGCGCGCGGCTGAGCGGGGCGCCGCCCGGGCGCGCAGGGTCAGGGCGCCCGTCCGGTGTGCGCCGGCGGCCGGGCCGGACGGTCCCGGTCGGCGGCCGACCCGGGCCCGGGGGCTCCGGTCAGCAGAGCGCCTGGGCCGCGTCCAGGGCCGGCAGCAGGTCCATGTGCAGACCGCCGCCGCCCTGGGCGTCCGCCCACACCGGCAGCGGCGCCGGATAACCGGCGTCCTGCGCAGGCCCGTTCAGGCCGTACTCGGTACCGCCCGACTCGAAGGTCAGCAGACCTCCCGTACGGCAGTTCAGCGTGCCCGACGTCACCGTGAACGGCCACGGCGACACCGTGGACGCCGAGACCTCCCGGCTGTGCTCCTCACCGCCCAGCGCCCACCAGCCCACGCCGCCCGCGACCAGCAGCCCGCCGACCACGGCGTACACCACCTTGTTCCTGGACCGCGACACCGCCCGATCCGCCGTCATCTCCAAGCCAGCCATCAGGCCCTCCTCGGTAGGGCGCTCAGCGTAGGGGCGGAGTGATCGACTGACCAGACATCGCGCACAGTTCGTTTTCGCCATGATCACACAGGGCCGCCCCCGCACCGCGACACCGGCCGCACCGCGGTGACCTGCGGCCCACCCGCCACCCGGCGGTACGTCCGCGACCGACACCCGCGGCACAGCGCCTGCACCCCGGCCAAGCCCGGGAAGCGACGGACCGGCTCCGCGCCTCTGCCGGCCCGGGCCGCCGCCGAGCCGGAAGCGATCGCACTCACAAAATCTTTACTGTGCACGTTCCGTGTGCGCTCGGGGGCACTAGGCTTCGTGCACCCCGGCATCGCGGGGCCTGCGGCCTGCATCAGCGGCCGCAGAGCGGCCGACGGCGCCCGGATCCCGGCTCCGGAATCGGCCCGGCACAGTGGGGGACATCCGTGCAGGACATGGTCAAGGGTTCCAACGTGGGACTGGCCGCACTGGGTGGGAACACCGACTCCCTCGTGGTGAGCCTGGGTTGGAACAGTCCCGGCGGGGACGGGGACGCAGACGTCTCGGTCCTCCTCCTCACCGCGGACGGCAAGGTGCGGAGCAACGCCGACTTCTACTTCTACAACAACCCCACCGCGGCCGACGGAAGTGTGGAGCTGCTCGGCCAGACGCCGACCGAACACGGCACGGAGGACCGCATCCGGCTCGACCTCACGGCCGTGCCCGACGGGATCGAGCGCCTCGTGGTCGCAGCCAGCCGGCACCAGCGCGGAGAATTCGGCCAGCTGGAGGATCTGCGACTGCAACTCGCCGACGGCGGCGGCGAGTCGCTCCTCGGCTTCTCCATCACCGATGCCGGGCGCGAGAGCGCCTTCGTGTTCGGGGAGATCTACCGGCGGAACGCGGAGTGGAAGTTCCGGGCCGTCGGCCAGGGCTACGACACCGGACTCGCCGGGCTCGCCACCGACTTCGGCATCGACATCGACGAGGACGACGCGGACGCCGAAGCCGAGGCGGATGCCACGGCCCCGGAGCCCAGGGGATCCGACGCCCCGACGGCCCCGGCCGACGCACCCGCCGGGGCCGTCGTCCCGGCGGAGGCCTCGGCCCCACCCGCCCTGCCGCAGGCACCGGAACCGGCCCAGGCCCAGACCCCGGTGGACGCCACCGCCCCACCACCGGCGCCCAAGCGGCTGCGCACGGCGAGGAAGAAGGTGACGCTGCCGAAGGTGCAGAAGCCCTCCCTCGCCGAGAACGACGGCTGGCGTTCGGCACGCCTCTTCCCCGCCACGACGCTCAAGAGCGACCGGGAGCGCGAGCTCCGCGCGACCTCCGTCCTCCTGTCGGTCATGGCACAGGTGCCGGAGTTCGGCCGCCGGCTCACCGCGGCCTTCGGAGCGCCGGCCGGACGGATGGAGACCTTCACCGAGGTGACGCTGCCCCACGGCGACACGCCCCGGCGGCCGGACGGCGTCATCCGCGTGGAGCGGGCCGGGCGGCTCTGGACGGCCCTGGTGGAGAGCAAGACCAACGGCAACCCGCTGCGCACCGAACAGGTCCAGGACTACATGGACATCGCAGCACGCCGCGGCTACGAGGTGGTCCTGACGATCTCCAACGACGTGGCCCTGGAGGGCAGTCCGCTCGTCCCGGTGAAGATCGACGGGCGCCGACGGCACAAAGTGGCTCTCCGGCACCTGTCCTGGGCCGAGGTCGCCTACCAGGCGAAGATGCTGATCCGCCACGAGGGCGTGGGCAACCCCGCCCACGCATGGCTGCTGCAGGAGCTCCTGCACTACCTCCAGCACGAGAACTCCGGCTGCCACGGCTTCCAGAACATGGGCCCGGCCTGGGTGCCTGTACGCAAGGGCATCGACGACGAGACACTGTGCCGCGGCGACGACCGCGCCAGGCAGGTCGTGGAGAGCTGGGAACGGCTCATCCGACAGGTCTGCCTCCAGCTCGGCGGGGAACTCGGCGTCAAGGTGCTGCCCGTCCAGCGGTCACGGCGCGGCGAGGACCCGGGACTCCGACGGGCGGCCCTCGCCGACGGGCTCTGCGAGGACGGCCGGCTGCAGGCCGAGATCAAGATCGACGACTCGGTCGGCACCGTCGCCATCACCGCGGACCTGCGGGTGGGGCGCCTGCGGACGTCCGTCGAGATCCCGGCCCCGGAGCAGGGCTACCCGCTGTCCTGGGCCAAACGACTCGTCCGGCAGCTCGCGGAGGCCCCGGCCGACCTGCACGTCGAGACACTGACGGACGGCCCGGGGCCCGGGCCGCGGGGCACCCTGGAGCGGCTCCGGCCCGAGCCCGGCGATCTCCTCCCGAAGGATGCCGCGCAGATCACGGGCTTCCGGCTCTCGCTCTCCAAGAGCACGGGGAGCAGCCGGGGCAACGCCGAGACCGGCTTCATCCGCAGCGTCGACGCCGCGGTCGAGCGCTTCCACAGCGGGGTGCTCGCCCACCTCGACACCCGCATGGCCCGACGGGGGCAGCCGGCCGCCGTCAGGACGACGCCGACGACGGTCTGACGGCGGCCCGCCCGGGCACCCTCCGCTACGGGTGCCCGGGCGGGCGGACGTCGCGGCGCATGCAGACGCGTGGCCAGCGGTCCAGGCCGTGGTCCGCCTCCCGTCGGCGGACCTCCCGCAGGTCGGGTCCGAGTTCGGCGTCGGCAAGCAGGCGGAAGCCGCAGCGCTCGTAGTACGGTGCGTTCCACGGGACTTCGGCGAACGTGGTGAGGGTCAGCGCGGGCAGGCCGTCGGCGGCCGCCAGGCCGGCGAGACGGTCCAGCAGCGCCCGGCCGACCCCCCGGCGCGCTGCCGACGGGTGCACCGAGACCTGCTCCACGTGGAGGCAGCCGTCGACGGTCTCCGCGAGGAGGTAGGCGA
Source organism: Kitasatospora sp. NE20-6 (assembly GCF_045862635.1). Lineage (NCBI taxonomy): Bacteria > Bacillati > Actinomycetota > Actinomycetes > Kitasatosporales > Streptomycetaceae > Kitasatospora > Kitasatospora sp. NE20-6. Next base: position 18,895 of record NZ_BPRL01000066.1, on the reverse strand, counting down.
CCGGCGTGTCCGCGTCGTCCGCGGCGACCCAGGCCGCCCCGGCCTGCGCGTACCGGGACAACTCCGCGACGGTGAACGGCTCGTCGTCCGCGATCTCCGGCATGCCGATGGCACGGAACGCCTCACCCGCCGCCCGCTCGATGTCCTGGAGCAGCGGCAGGTCGGCCGGGCGTGCGGCGCGGATGTGCATCCGGCCATCGTGCCACCCGGGCGCCGCCTCGGCGGGCTCACGGTGGCGCGGCCGCCGGTCAGCGGATGTCGCCCTGCCAGTCCCACCGCAGCGGGTCGCCGTCCCGCGGGGCGTAGCGGGCCCGGCCGCCGGGGCCGTGGGCGCCGAGTTCGGTGCGCAGGGCCGCCCCCTGGGCCAGTTCGGCGGGGCTCCGGCCCGTCACGTCGAGGAAGAGGCCGTCGAGCGGGCCCGCCACGAGCTCGCGGTAGACGTGCCCGGGCCTCGGGTTGGGGTCGTCGTAGTCGGCGCCGTACACGCGGCCGCGCAGAAGTTCCTCGTCCATGCCGGTCAGCATCGCAACCGGCACCGACAATGCCGCGCGGAACGCCGGGGCACCGGAACGCCGGGGGCGCAGGTGCACGCGGCCGCCTCACCGTCCGGCGGGCACCCTGCGCCGCCGCGGTGCGCGCCGGGCCGGGCCGACGAGGTCCTGGCGCTCGTCCTCGGTGAGACCGCCCCACACCCCGTAGCGCTCCTTGACGTGCAGCGCGTGCGCCAGGCACGCCTCGCGGACGGGGCAGCCCCCGCACACCGCCTTCGCCGCCCGTTCACGGCCGTCGTGGGCACGGCCGCGTTCCCCGGACGGGTGGAAGAAGAGGCTGCTGTCGAGCGAGCGGCAGGCCGCGTGGAGCTGCCAGTTCCAGTGGTGCTCGAAGGCTCCGGGCAGGCGCGAGACGGGGTCCATCGGTGTTCGTCCTCCGCGGTCGGGTGTGCGTACGGTGCGCCCCGGCCGGGCGCGCCGGGTACCGGGTTCGGGGCAGCGCCTGCCCGGCCGTACGGCGAACATGCGGGTGCACAGGGTCGGTGGTCGTGACGGCCCGTCCGTCGGTCACCGCCGGCGGACGGGCCGTCACGAAAACCGGGTGCGGCCGCCCTTCGCCCGTCCCTACACTCACCGGCAGAGCGCACCGCACCGCCCAGGACCGCGGCGCGCACCGTGACCCAGCCGAGGAGGGACGTGCCGTGCAGGACCGCATCGCCGCCGTCGCCTCGCTGTCGCGCCACGAGGTGATCCTGGTGTCTCCGTCCGCCCGGTGCACGCTGCGCGGCCTGCACCGGATGTCCGTGACGAACGCCTGAGGCCCGTCGGCCCCACCGGGGACCGCACCGGGAGCCCTTCGGGACCGGAGGTCCCGCGAGGTCCCGCGAGGTCCCCGGCAGGCCTCCGACCGCGCCCTCTCCCGAGCAGGGGCACGTCCCCGCGCGGCAGGGCCGCGCCGTTCCGTCCGGCAATCGCGCCGCCCCTTTCCCGGATCCCCCGAAAGGCCACGGGCCGTGCGCACCGACCTTCACCGCCAGCTCACCACCACCACTGCCACTGCTGCTGCGAGCACCGTCCGCAACCTGGGCATCCTCGCCCACGTGGACGCCGGCAAGACGACCGTCACCGAGCGGATCCTCTACCTCACGGGTGCCACCCACAAGCGCGGCGAGGTGCACGACGGCACGACCGTCACCGACTTCGACCCGCAGGAGCGCGACCGCGGCATCACCATCTTCGCCGCGGCCGTCAGCTGCAGCTGGGACGGCCACCGGATCAACCTGATCGACACCCCGGGCCACGTCGACTTCTCCGACGAGGTGGAGCGCTCGCTGCGCGTGCTCGACGGCGCGGTGGCGGTGTTCGACGCCGTGGCCGGCGTCGAGCCGCAGAGCGAGTCGGTGTGGCGCCAGGCCGACCGGCACGGCGTGCCGCGGATCGCGTTCGTCAACAAGCTCGACCGTGCGGGTGCCGACCTCGACGCGGCCGTCGCCTCGATCCGGGAGCGCCTGCACCCGGTGCCGCTCGCGGTGCAGCTGCCGATCGGCAGCGAGGACGGCTTCACCGGCGTCGTCGACCTGCTGCGCATGCGGGCCCTGGTCTGGGCGGACGGCCTGGACACGTACACCGAGGGCGAGGTGCCCGACGGGCTGCGCGAGGAGGCCGTCCGGCGCCGCCGCGTGCTGGAGGAGGCCGCGGCCGAGCTGCACCCGCTCGCGCTGGAGGAGTTCTGCACCCGGGGGACGCTCTCCGCGGGCACCCTGGCCGGGGCGCTGCGCGACCTCACCCGCACGGGCGAGGCCGTGGTCGTGCTCTGCGGCTCCGCCTACCGCAACCGCGGGATCGAGCCGCTGCTGGAGGCCGTCGTGGCCTACCTGCCGTCGCCCCGGGACGTGCCGCCGGTGCGCGGCACCGCCGACGGCACCCCGGGCGGTGCGGTGCAGGAGCGCGCCGCCGACCCGGCGGCACCGTTCGCCGGGCTGGTGTTCAAGGTCAACTCGACGGCCACCGGCCGGCTGACGTACGTCCGGGTGTACGCCGGGACCGTCCGGAAGGGGGACGTGGTGCTGGACGCCGTGGCACGGCGCACCGAGCGCATCGGGCGGATCCTGCGGGTGCAGGCCGACCGGCACGCCGAGGTGGACGCCGCCGTGGCGGGCGACATCGTCGCGGTGATCGGGCTGAAGGCGGCCCGGGCCGGCGCGACGCTCTGCGCCCCGGCCGCACCGCTGGTGCTCGAACCGCCTTCGGTGGCCGACCCGGTGGTCTCCGTCGCGGTGGAGGCGGCGCGGAGCACCGACACCGACCGGCTGGCGTCCGCGCTGGCCCGGCTGGTGGAGGAGGATCCGTCGCTGTCGGTCCGGACGGACCGCGAGACGGGCCAGACCGTGCTGTCCGGCATGGGCGAACTGCACCTGGAGGTCGCGGTGGAGAAGATCCGCCGCGCCCACGGGCTGGAGGTCGGGGTGGGCCGGCCGCAGGTCTCGTACCGGGAGACGGTCGCCCGGGGCGTGTCGGGCCTGGTCTACCGGCACGTCAAGCAGGACGGCGGCGCCGGGCAGTTCGCCCACGTGGTGCTCGACGTCGAGCCGATGGCGGCGGCGGAGGGCGCCGGCGCGGACGAGGGCCGGGAACGGTTCGCCTTCGCGTCCGTCGTCGTCGGCGGCCGGGTGCCGAAGGAGTACGTGCAGGCGGTGGAGGCGGGCTGCCGGGACGCGCTGGCGGAGGGTCCGCTGGGCGGCCACCCGGTGACCGGGCTGCGGGTGACGCTGACCGACGGCGCCACGCACAGCAAGGACTCCTCGGAGATGGCGTTCCGCACGGCCGGGCGGCTCGCGCTGCGCGAGGCGCTGCGGGCGTGCGCGATGCAGCTCCTGGAGCCGGTCGTCGAGGTGACGGCCACCGTGCCGGACGACGCCGTGGGCGGCGTGCTCGGCGACCTGGCGGCCCGGCGCGGCCGGGTGTCGGGCTCGACGGCGCGGGGCGGCACGGCGGTGGTCACCGCCACCGTGCCGCTGGCCGAGCTGTTCGGCTACGCGACGCGTCTGCGCAGCCGTACGCAGGGGCGCGGCACGTTCACGACCCGGGCCACCGGCTACGCCCCGGCCCCGGGCGCGGTGCCGGCCCGCTAGGTGCACGCACGGGTGCCCCGGCCCGCAGGAGCGCGGGACGGGGCACCCGTGGACGGCCGGGCGGGGGTCAGTCCGCGGTGGCGATCAGCGGTTCGAGCATCACGTCGGGCTTGGCGCGCTGGAAGGAGTTGAGGTGCCACTTGTCGGCGAAGACGGCGAGCAGCACGTCGTCGGAGCGGCGGGTGAGCACCTCGGCCTGGGTGAGGCGGTCCTTGCCGAGCACCTCGGCGCCCTTCGGGTCGGTGACCCGCGCGAGCCGGTACGGCAGGTGGTCGAGGGTGATCGGCGAGGAGAACTCGTGCTCCATGCGGTGCAGCACGACGTCGAACTGCATCGGGCCGACGGCCGCCATGACGGGCGCCTGGTCGCCGCGCCGGTCGGAGGTCAGCACCTGGACGACGCCCTCCTCGTCGAGCTGCGAGACACCCTTGCGGAACTGCTTGGAGCGGCTGATGTCCTTCGGCCGGGCGACCGCGAAGTACTCCGGGGCGAAGGCCGGCAGCCCGGGGAACTCGGCCTTCCGGCCGGAGTAGAGGGTGTCGCCGACGCGCAGTGCGGCCGCGTTGATCAGGCCGACGACGTCGCCGGGGTAGGCGGTGTCGACGACGGTGCGCTCGGCACCGAAGACGGTGTGCGCGTACTTGGTGGTGAGGGAGCGGCCGCTCGCGGCACGGGTGACGTTCATGCCGCGCTCGAAGACGCCGGAGACGACCCGGACGAAGGCGATCCGGTCGCGGTGGGCCGGGTCCATGTTCGCCTGGATCTTGAAGACGAGGCCGGAGAAGTCCTCGCCGACCTCGCGGTCGCCGCCCTTGGCCAGCGGACGCGGGCCGGGGGCCGGCGCGAGGTCGACCACGGCGTCGAGCAGCAGCTTCACACCGATGTTGGTGAGCGCCGCACCGAAGAAGACCGGCGTGATCTTGCCGGACTCGAACGCCTCGCGGTCGTAGCCGGGACCGGAGGAGAGCACGAGCTCCAGCTCCTCCAGCGCGGTCTGCCAGTCCTCGCCCTCCTGCTCGGTGGCCTGCTCCGCGGTGAGCTTCTCCTCGATCGCGGCGTGCGTACCAGCCGGCACCTTGGTGTAGCGCAGCATCTGGTCGGTGTTCTCGGCCTCGACGAGCCCGCGGAGGTTGCCCGCGTTGCCGACCGGCCAGACCACCGGCACGGGGGTGATGCCGAGGTGCGTCTCGATGTCCTCCAGCAGGGTGAGCGCCTCGCGGCCGCGGCGGTCCCACTTGTTGATGAAGGTGATCACCGGGACGCCGCGGTGGCGGCAGACCGCGAAGAGCTTGCGGGTCTGCTCCTCCAGGCCCTTGGCGGCGTCGACCAGCATGATCGCGCAGTCGACGGCGGCGAGCACCCGGTAGGTGTCCTCGGAGAAGTCCGCGTGGCCGGGGGTGTCGACGAGGTTCATCACGTGGCCGCGGTGGCCGAACTGCAGGGCGGCCGAGGTCACCGAGATGCCGCGCTCGCGCTCCAGCTCCATCCAGTCGCTCGTCACGCCGCGCCGCCCGCCCTTGGCGTGCACCGCGCCGGCCGAGGTGATCGCGCGGGCGTGCAGCGCCAGCGCCTCGGTGAGGGTGGACTTGCCGGCGTCCGGGTGGCTGATCACGGCGAAGGTCCGGCGGCGGCCGGCTTCGTTGAGGACCTGCAGGACGGGGATCGACTGTTCGCTGCTCACGTGTTCCTCGGGTAGGCGGGCATCGGGCCGGTGACGCCGCTCCGCACCTGCCGGGCCGGGCCGTCGATTATCGGGCCGAAGGGCAATTCTAGCCAGCCCGGCCTGCTTTCCCCGAACGGGACGGATCGCGCACCACCGGCAGCCGCCTCCGGGGGCGGGGCGGGGCCGGGGCAGGGCTGGGGACGGCACCTGGGCGCCGGCCCGGGCCGGGCCCGGGGTTCCCCAGGCCCAGGGCTGCAGCGCTACCGGGCTCAGGGACGCCGCGGATGCAGGGTACGCAGCGAGTCCTGCCCGTCCTGGACGGTGCCGTACGAGGACTCGGGCACCGGGTTCCACGCCCCGGGGAGATCGCCGAGCGGTTCGGAGACGATGACCCGGGTCTCCTCCGACACCTCCTGCAGCACCGGGTTGTCGGGGTGCAGGGCGCGCAGCGCATGGACGCTGGAACTGAAGAACAGCGAGCGCGAGTGCCGCTCGGTCGAGTAGCGGAAGGCCCACAGCTGGTCACCGTCGGAGACGGCGACGGTCATCTGCAGGACGTCGGGCACACCGTGCCGGTCGGCGGTCGCCTCGATGAAGCCGATCATGCGCTCGACCGCCCCCGGCACGTCGTCCTCCAGCCCGAACGTGAGGGCCAGGTGGAACATCAGCTCCGAGTCGGTCGACCCCTCGATCGACGGGAAGAGCGAGGCGTCGACGGCGAGCATCAGGTCGCGCTTGAGCTCGGAGAAGCCGTGCACGGCCCCGTTGTGCTGCCACAGCCGGATGCCGTGCCGGAACGGATGGCAGTTCGTCTGCTGCACCGCCGTGCCCGTCGACGCACGGATGTGCGCGACGAACAGCGGGGAGCGCACGCAGTGCGCCAGCTCGTGCAGGTTGCGGTCGCTCCACGCCGGGCCGACCCCGCGGAACACCGCCGGCTCGCCGGGGCCGTGCGGCCCGCGCCGTTCGTCGGGGTACCAGCCGATGCCGAAGCCGTCCCCGTTGGTCGTCTCGACGCCCATCCGGGAGTGGCGGCTCTGGTCGATCAGCGAGTGGGCCGGCTTGTAGAGCAGTTCCTCCAGCAGGATCGGGGTTCCCGAATAGGCCAGCCATCGACACATGCGTCCCACCGCCGTCCTCGCGCGAACGCCCGCCGCGCGCGGTACGGGCGGGGCCGCGGCCGATCGTGCACCGCTCCTCAGGGTAGGTCCACACGGGTGACGCCCGCCCGTCGGCGGGACCGGCCCCCGCCCCCGCCGTCCCATCGCCCCACCGCCCCGTCTCGCCGCCTCGCCGCCCTGCCGCGCCGCTGCCGTTCCGGGCCAATCCGCCGGGCCGTCCGCTCCGGATCCTTCGGGGGCGGCCGCACGGGCCGTCCGCGACCACGGAGGAGAGCATGGCGATGGCGGCGGGGACCGGGTCCGTACGGGCGGGGAGCGGCCGGCTCGACGTGCACCGGGCACCCGGGGAGCCGTGCGGGGCGGTGCTCTTCCTCCACGGGGGCCGGGCCGACGGCCTTGCTCCGCCACCCCGGGTCGGCCTGCCCGCGCTGCGGATGCGGCCGTTCCGCGCCGCGGTCCGGCGGGGGCTCGGCGACCGGCCGGTGGTCTCCGCGTCCGTGCGCTACCGGCACCGCGGGTGGAACGGCAGGCACGCGCACGCCGCCGCGGACGCCCGGGCGGCGCTGGACGAGCTGGCGCCCCTGCTCGGCGGCGCCCCCGTCGTGCTCGTCGGCCACTCCATGGGCGGCCGGGCGGCACTCGCCGCCGCGGGGCACCCGCTCGTGGCCGGCGTCGTCGCGCTCGCCCCCTGGTGCCGGCCGGACGACGACACGGCGCACCTGCACGGCCGGGCGCTCGCCCTGCTCCACGACGAACACGACCGGGTCACCGACGCACGCGCCACCTGGGTGTTCGGCGCCCGCGCCGCCGGGGCGGGGGCCCGGGTGCGGGCCGTCGCCATGCCCCGCGGCGGCCACACGATGCTGCGCGGCGCCCGCCACTGGCACCGCCTGACGGCGGAGTTCGCGGCGGCGATCCTCGACGGCCGCCCCCTGCCCTCCCCGCCGGGCACCCTGGGGATCGGCCCCTGACGGCACGGCCGGCCGGCGGGCCTACTCCTGCACGACGACGTGCTCGCCCTCGCCGACGGGTTCCTCGAAGGCGGCGGCGTAGCGTTCCAGGAGTTCGTCGGAGACGGTGACGCTGTTCGCTCCGGTCTGCCGGTTGCGGTGGGCCAGCCGGCGTCGCAGGGTCTCGCGGTCGGCCTTGAGGCGGATCAGCTGCCACCTGCATCCGTGCTGCTCGATCACGGCCTTGTACCGGTCCCGGGTGGCACGGCTCCAGAAGCTGTAGTCGATGACGACAGGCTGCCCCGCCGTCATCAGGCGGATCAGTTCGCCCCAGAGCTCCTGCTCGACGGCGGACTTGAGGTGGTCGTACTCCTCCGGGTCGAGCTCGGCCGCGTCGCGGCCGATGCGTGCCCAGACCGCCTCGTCGATCGACAGCCGGGTGTAGCCGCGGCGTTCGAGTGCCTGCGCGTAGGTGCTCTTGCCCGAGCCGGGCAGGCCGCACATCATCACGACGGGCGTGCGCTCCACCCCGTCCGGAGGCGGCAGTCGGTCCCCTGCTTCCATGCGGTGAGGCTAACGCGCGGGCGGGTGCCGCGCCCGGGGGTTTCTGCCGGGCGCGGCCGTTGCACGTCGGCCGGGGGTAGGTGAACAGCCCTTCCTGACCGCCGACTTGCCCGCGGCCCGGGCAACTCCCTTTCTGCCGACGGCAGTCGGCGCCCTGCCGCGGGCCGCACCGCGCCGGCGTTCGCCCGATTCGCCCCGGAGCGACCGGTTCTGCACCTTCGGCCGGTCTCCGGGCGCCGGGGCGACCGCTGGAAACGCGCGGGTCATGAACAATTCACGCGCAGACATCTACCCGCATAGACCCTGCGAGCCCCATCCTGGTCCGGCACTGCTCGCCCCGTCCGACTCCCCCTGCCGCAGGAGCGATCTGTCATGCCCGGAACCATACGCCGCATCGCCAGCACCCTCGCCACCGCCGCCCTCGCCGCCGGTGCGCTCACCGCCACCACCGGCACCGCGCACGCGGCCCTCCCCACCCCGGTCTCCGCCGCGACCGCCCGTACCTACCTCGCCTCGCTGGCCGTCAAGACCGAGAACCGCACCGGCTACAGCCGCGACCTGTTCACCCACTGGATCACCATCTCCGGCTCCTGCGACACCCGCGAGACCGTGCTGAAGCGCGACGGCTCCAACGTCGTCACCAACTCCTCGTGTTCGGCCACCTCCGGCTCCTGGTACTCCCCGTACGACGGTGCGACCTGGACGAACGCGTCGGACCTCGACATCGACCACATGGTGCCGCTCGCCGAGGCCTGGGACTCCGGCGCCTCCGCCTGGACGAGCGCCAAGCGGCAGCAGTTCGCCAACGACCTCACCCGCCCGCAGCTCATCGCGGTGACCGACAACGTCAACCAGTCCAAGGGCGACCAGGACCCGGCCACCTGGCTGCCCTCGGTGAGCAGTTACCGCTGCACGTACGTCCGCGCCTGGGTGCAGGTCAAGTACTACTACGGCCTGGCCGTCGACACCGCGGAGAAGAACGCCCTCACCGGCGTGCTCAACGGCTGCTGACACCGGGCCGGTTGTACGGTGCGCCCCTGCCCCGGCCGGGCGGGGGCGCGACGGCCACGGCGTCCCCGTGCCCCCCGCCGCCGCTCGGACCTGGGCGGCTCAGTGCTGCCCGGGGCGGTCCGTGTCGCGCCGGAGCGGCGCCGTCGGCGGCTGGGCCTGCGGGAAGAGCGGCGGCCTGCCGTCAGCGGTGATCATCTGACAGGCCGCGACGTAGGTGTCCGCGACCGCCACGGGCTGCCACGTCCGGCCGTCCCACTCGACCACCAGGCGCGGCCCGTCCTGGAAGAGCGGGTGCCCGCCGGGCCGGGACACGCCGTCGAGGACGACCGCGTCCCGGGTGCCGACCGGGGGCTTCAGGCCGGCGCGGTCCGCGTACCGGTCGGGCAGTGGTTCCTCGCCGGGGACGAACACGTCGCGGATCCTCTCGCCGGCGGAACATGACCTGAGCCGAGGTTAGCCGCGGACGGCCCCGACGGCGCGCCGGGCGGCGCGCCGGTGCGACAGGGCACAGCGGGCGACCGGCACCCGCGCACGCCGTCCCGGCCGCGCCATCCCGGCCGCGCCATCCCGGCCGCGCCGTCCCGAGCACGCCGTCCCGGCCGCGGACGGGCCGCCCCCTCCGGGCCGCCCGTCCGCGCCGCGGATGCCTCAGAGCATGCCGTCCCAGAGCTGCTCGACGACGACCGCCCACCAGTTCTCCGGGTCCTCGAACACCGTGCCGTCCAGCGCGGCGAGTTCCTGCTGGAACGCGTCGACGGCGACCGCCGCCGCGTACGGGTCGAGGCCCCGCAGGGCCGGTCGGCGCGCGGCGAGCAGAGCCAGGCAGCGGACGTACGAGGCGAGGTCGGCGTTCAGGTAGCGGCCGGTGCCGTTGTCGGGGTCGACGGCCCAGATCCGGCCGACGCCCGCGCCGGTGCCCGTGCCGCCGTCACCGCACTGCACGGCGACCAGCGCGTGGCCGTCCGTGCCCAGCAGCACGTACTCCGCGAGGACGCCGCGGGCCTGTTCGCCCACCCGGGTGCCGCGGCCGGTCGCCGCGAGGTGCGCGGCGACGTCGGTCAGACCCGGCAGTGCCGTGAAGAAGCCGTCGACGTGCGCCGGCACGCCCGCCCACACGAGGGTGCCGCGGGCAGCCTCCGGGAGCGGGGCGCGCGCTGCGTCGTCCGCGTCGACCCGGTGCACACCGTCCGGGCCGAACTGCTCGGCCAGGCGGCGGCCCAGCGCCGCGTCGCGTTCCGGCGCGGCGGCCGGCACGGCCCGCGGGAACGGCACCCGGTTGGGTCGCGGCGGCGCCGGCCGGCCCGCGTCGCGGTACAGCTTCTCCGCCTGTTCCGTGAGCGCCCGCACCCCGGCGGCCCGCCGGTCGTAGCGCGGACCGTGGTCGTGCCCGTACGAGAACGACGCCGTCGGCAGTTCGGCGAGCAGCAGGGCGGCGCAGTAGCCGCCGGGCAGTTCGCAGGGCCGCAGGTCGGTGTGGACGGCGAGGACGTCCTCCGGCCGCACCCCCTGCGCCTGCAGCTCGCGCCACGCCTCGGCCTCGGGGTGGCCGGTGCCGGGGGCGGACATCCGGAACAGGCTCAGCTCGGCGCCCTGCGCGTCCCGGTAGGTGAGGACGGCCGTCGCGCCCGGCCCGACGGCGGGCCGCAGCGCGGGGTCGTACGAGCCCGCGCCGAGCTTGTCCCGGTAGAGCTGCACGACCTCGTCGACCGGCACGGACGGCCAGGTGGTCAGCTCGCCCGTCTCCCGGTCGACCACCGCGGACGCCGAGCCGATGTCGGCGGGTGCCCGCCGGGCGCCGCCGTCCGGGTCGGCCGGGTCCGCCTCGACGGGCTGCCGTTCGGCCCAGAGCACCCAGCCCAGGTCGAACTCGTGCACGCCGATCCGGTGCCACTGCTCCTCGGGCAGGGCACCGTTGATCCAGTGGTGTGCCGCCTCGATCGCCTGCTCACGGGTCGTCACGCGCTCGTTCTCCTTCGGAGCCGGATGGAATGGTTCACAGTAGCCGCAGTGCCCGGCGCGGCCCCGGGGCCGGTCACCCCGGCACCGGCACGGCCAGCCGCAGCGCGGCCACCCCGCGGGCGTCGGCGAGCAGCAGCAGGCCGTCCGGGGTGACGTCCGCGCCGCCGAGCGGTTGCGGGGACACGAACGCGGCGAGCGGGGCGCCGCCGTCCCGCGGCCAGATCCGCACGTAGTCGCCGCCCACCCCGAGCCGCACCGGGCACGCCGCGCGCTGCTCGTCCGTCGCCGGCAGCAGTGCCTGCGGATCGGCCGCCACCGGCTCACCGGTGCGGACGTCGTACGCGACCAGGCCGGGCTCCGCACCGGCGGCCGCCACCACGGGGGTGCCGTCGGCGGTCGACGCGAACGTCACCGCCCGCGCACCGGGCAGCGGCCGCGCCCAGAGCGTCTCCCACGGCAGGTCGAGACCGAAGTCCGGCACGGGCAGGCCGTCCTGGCGGCACGCGTGTTCCAGCAGCGCGGCCCGCAGCACGGTGTCCGGCCGGTTGCGGGTGAACACCGGTGCCAGCCGCAGCCACGTACGGGCCAGGGCAGGCAGTGCGACGCCGTCGGCGGCCAGCTGCTCGGCCGCCGTCCGCAGCCGCACCTGGTCGGTGTGGAGGAGGAACCCCGGGTCGGCCAGCAGCTCGGGCAGCACCCCGCCCTCCAGGGCGTGCCCGACGAGCTGCTCGCGGACGTACGCCGGGGCGGACGCCCACCGGGAGGGGCCCGCGTCGGTGCCGGGCAGGGTCGCGACCAGCGCGGTCGCGATCCGGCGCTGCACCTCACGGACGGTCGTGCCGAACCGCTCGCGCACCTCGTCCGCGACCGCGGGGTGCACCAGGCGCACACCCGGCTCCTCGGCGCGCCCGGCCGGCTCGACGAACGGGGCGAGCAGGGCGCGGCCGCCGGCGAGCAGCGCACCGGCGTCCCGGCCCGCCACGGCGGAGGCCAGCGGCGCCCAGAGCGCCGACGGCAGCGCCGCGCCGGTGCCGGTCAGCGCCAGCGGCGCCAGCAGCCGGCGCAGCACCAGCTCCTGGCTGCCGCACCGCTCGGCGTGCAGGTCGAGGGCGTCGCCGACGTCGGCGGGGAAGGCCGCCGTGCCGCCCTCGGGCGCGGACCGCAGCGACCACGCGGCGAGCCGCACGACGAGCGGGCCGGCCGCCCGCGCGGCCAGCCGGGCGGCGTCGTCGGGCCGGTCGAGGAGGTGCTCGGCCTGCACCAGAAGCGCCTGCCGGTCGGTCCACGGCTCCTCGTCCAGGTCGAGGACCCGGAGCCGGTCGGCGGGCAGGTGCTCGGCGAGCCACCGGGCCTGCTCCCGCGGCACGTCGGCCAGCAGCCGCACCGCCGGGCACTCCGCGAGCGGCACCAGGACGTCCGCGGCGACCTCGGCGGCACCGGCCGCGGCCCGCAGCACGCCGGCCCGGTCGACGTCCGGGACGACGACGGGCACCAGCGGCACCCCCTCGCCGGGCAGTTCACGGAGCAGCCGGCGGACGTCCGCACTGCGCTCCACCTCCATGCCGAACTCGTCCGCGACCGACCACAGCAGCTGCGCGGCGGTCAGCCCGGTCGCGGGGAAGACCAGCGGGGCCGGGAGGCCGGGCGGCGGCACAGTGGCCGGGTCGAGCGTGTCGACGGCGATCCGGGCGCGCTGCGCCGGGTCGCAGAGCATCAGGAAGCCGGTCACCAGCCGGGAGCGGCCGCTGCCCGGCGCACCGGTCACGAGCAGCACCTTCGGCGCCGACGGCAGGCCGGCGTGCCAGGCGGCGAGCTCACGCAGGGCGGCGGCCCGGCCCCCGGTGTAGGGGTGGGGCCGGTGGTCGGCCTGATCGGTCACGGTCGGGCTCCAGGGTCGTGGGACACGTGCAGGTGCTGTTCGGGTACGGGCGAATGGGGGCGGGCGGACGCCGGGGCGCCCTCCGGGCTACACGAAGTCCTCGCGGTCCTGGAAGACCTCCTGCCAGAAGAGCGAGGACGCGGTCACGGGGTCGAGCTCCTGCGCCCAGTCGCGCAGCAGCCGCCCGGCGTCGGCGAGTTCCTCCGGGCCCGTCCCGTAGTAGTAGGTCGTGTAGAGGCGCAGCAGCGCGGCGAAGCGCTCCGCCGAGGAGGCGACCACGCCGTAGTCGTAGTCGCCCTCCCAGCGTTCCGGGTCGTAGAGGGTGACCCGGCCGCTGGTGCCGTCGACGGCGAACATGCTCAGCCCGTCCCGCGCGAGGACGTACGAGTAGGTGCCGTGCTCCTGCGCCTCGGGGTCGTCGGACGCGTAGAGCTCGGCGTTGCGGAGCTCGACCAGGCCGTCGGTGCGCAGGTGATCGGAGCCGAGCTGCAGCAGCGCGCTGCTGAACGCCGGGAAGCCGGGGCCGGTCAGGAAGTCCCGGGTGGGCCCGTGTTCGAGACCGGCGGGCAGCGTGTCCGGGGCGGGCGTCCACAGGTGCTGCTCGCCGAAGCAGGCGGCGAGCCAGGCGCGGTCCGGCGCGGCGGCCCCGGCGGGGAGGGCCGCGGGGGCGAGCACGGTCGTGAGGGTGTCCGCGGCGGGCATCGGCCATGCTGCGGGGCCGGCGGGGGCCGGGTCCTCCGCGGTCTCGACGGCGTAGCAGCCCCAGCCGCCGCCGAGCACGGCCAGCCGGTCGAGCCGGACGGCGTGCGTCACCTGCGCGTGGCAGGCCGGCAGGCCGGCGGCGCCGGCACCCTGCCAGCCCTCCGGCGTGTTGCGGGCGGGGCTGCCCGCCTCGGGCAGGCCGGCGGCCACCACGGGCACGTACGGGCCCGGGTACTCGTCGTGCGCGTACGGGCGGTACAGCTTCGGGCCCGCGACGACGCGGCCGGTCCCCGGTGCGAGGGCGTACTCCTCGTACCCCTCCTCGTCGTCCGGTTCCTCGCGCTCCAGCCGGGCGAGCACGAAGGCCTCGTGGACGGCGAGCAGCGGCTCGCCGTCCCGCTCGACGGCCCGCAGCCCCACGACCTGCCCTCCCGGGGCGGGGCGGCCCGACCGGGCGCCCGGCGGCACCCACCGCGACCAGACGGTGCGCCAGGGCAGCCGGGGCGCGGCCGCGAGGAGGGCCGCGGCGTCGGCGTCCCGGCCGTGGCTGACGAGCAGCAGGTGGAGCCAGGCCAGCCACTCCGGGTGCTGCCCGGGGCCGGGCCTGACGCCCAGCCGGTCGAGGTGGTGGATGTCCTCGGCGAGCGTGCCGCGGGGCACCCCGTCCGGCCAGCAGGCGGCCATCCCGGCGAGCAGGCCGGCCCGGCCGACCTCGGCGAGGAAGACCGGGTCGTCGACGAGCGCGGGCAGGTCGGCGGGGTCGAACGGCCGGTCGGGGTGGGTCGGCTCGGATCCGGTGGTCATGCGATCTCTCCGTCAGGGCGTCGGGCCGGCGTCGCGCGGCGGCATCGTGGTGTGCGGCCCCACGGTGTGCGGCGCAGTCCCGATTGTCACTCGGCGGCCGCCTGGTACTGGTTCCTCGCGCGGCCGGGGCTCAGTTCTCCGGAGGTCGCCAGGTCGTACCAGAGGTCGCCGAGATCGTTCAGGTGGTCCTGCATGTCCTGCTTCATGCCCTCGGCGGCGGCCGCCCGGTCCTCCGGGGTGTTGAAGCCCTCGGCCATCTGCCCCTTGCGGTAGCCGACGCCGTAGCCGACGTCGGTGTCGGGCATGGAGCTGGTGAGGTAGGCCGAGCAGTGCCCGTGGCCCTGCCCGCCGCCGCAGGGCTCGCGCTCCGTCCAGAGGTGGCTGATGGTGTAGTTGTCGGTGTCGGCGTTGGCGTTGACGCGGTCGATCCAGTTGCCGAGGTGCGGCTCGGAGTGCTCCGACTGCCAGCCGAAGCCGTTCACGGGGATCGAACTGTCGACGACGTAGCGGACGTTGCCGTCGGAGTCGACGGTCTCGATGACGGCGTAGTTCTTGCCCGAGAAGTCGGGCCGGTGCTCGCCGTCGACGAACGCCTTCGTCTCCTTGCGCAGCAGCCGCTCCGCCTGCTTCTCCGCCATCCCGTTGTGCTCATCCTGGTAGCGCGCCGTCAGGTGCTCGCGGACCAGGCGGGCCGGGTCCGGCTCCCGGATCTTCTCGCCCTCCTTCAGCTCCGAGGGGTCCTTGTGGGCGTTGCCCCGGTCGCCGCCCCAGAAGTCGTGGCGTTCGTGGAGGTTGACGCCGCGGGAGCCCTCGGTGTGCTCCTCGGTGGTGCCGCTGTCCTCGCTGTCGCCGTCGTGACCGTCACCGTCGTGACCGTCACCGCTCTGGCTGCCGCCGTCGGCATCGGGCATGTCCGTGTCGGAGTCGTGGCCGCCGTCGCCGTCCTGACCGTCGGCGTCACCGTCCTGGCCGTCACCGTCCTGGCTGTCGGTGTCCTGGCTGTCGGCGTGCGGGGCCGCGTACGCGTCGGGCAGGTGCTCGGGGCTCGCACCGACCGCGTAGTCGGAGTGCACGGCGAGGCTCAGGCGTCCGAGGGACGCCAGGACGGCACCCTGCTCGTCGCGGTTCAGGTCCGCGAAGCCCGGCAGCCTCTGCTCCAGTTCGTTCTTGTCGAAGCCGACCTGGAACGGCTCGTCGCCGGTCCGGTTCTCCTTGACCCGGTCGGCAGTGTCCTGCAGGAAGTCGCCGAGCGACTTGTCGTCGGCCCTGTCCCGCAGGAAGTCGTGCGCCACGTCGAGGTCGGACTGCTTGACGGTCGCGTTCGGGCGGTCCCGGAGCCCCTGCTGCTCGCCGTCGCCGAGCATGTTGCGGTGGGTGTGGTCCGAGTCCTGGGCCTGGTCGTACGGCGTGGACCCGAGCTTGTCGTCCGGGTCGCCGCCGTCGCCGTCGTCGTCGCTGTCGTCGAGTTCGGTGAGCTCGCTCTCGGTGTCGCTGAGTTCGGTGAGGTCACTGCTCGCGTCGCTCGCGTCGTCGTGCTGCGTCGCGGGGGGCTCGGTCTGGGTGGCGTCGTTCGTGCCGTCGTTCGTGCCGTCGGAGCTGCTGATGTCCATGGCGTCGTCGTTCGGCTTCTGCCGCTTGGGCGGTCGCTCCTCGGACGGTCCTGCCTGGGGCTCGCCGGCGTCGTCGGCCTCCGCGTCCGCATCGTCGGCGGTGCGCTTGCCCGCCGGGTCCTCGGGGCGACGGTCGGAACCTCCCGGGGTGTCCGCGGTGCGGTCGGCGCCGTCAGCACCGTCGCGGTGGGGGGTGCCGTCGCCGTCCGGGGTCAGCGGGCGGCGGTCGGAGTCCAGCGGGATCGCCCAGACGCCGTGGTCGCCGTTGTGGAGCGGCTTGTCGCTGCGGGCGCCGGTCTGGTTGTCGAGGTAGGTGATCTTCCCGTTGTGGTTGACCACGTTCCAGGCGTGGGCGCGGCCGTGGGCGTCCTGGGTGACGATGACGGCCTGCGACCCGTGGCCGGACTGCCGGAGCTGGTCCTCCAGCCGGTGGAACGCCTGGTCGCCGTTGCCGAGATCCCGGAAGGGTGCGCCGAGCTGACGCTCCGCCCGGTCGCGTCCGCCGTGTTCGCCGTCACCGGTGCCGTCGTCGGTGCGCGGGGCGGCGGCGGTGGGGTTGCCGCTGTAGGTGTCGGCACTGGAGAGCGCCACGTCGAGGCAGTTGTTGTCACGGCCGGGCGTGCGGTGCCCGTCGCCGTTCACCGCGCCCGGCCAGTCACCGGCCGGGTCGGGGTGGCGCTGCGGGGTGCCGTCCGGGTTCTTCGGGATCCGGCTCTCCAGCTCCTGCTGGTGCCGCGGATCGACCGGGGCCAGTCCACCCGGCGTGTCGTGCGGACGGCTCTCCGACAGCGGCCGCTCGTGCGCGGGCGTGTCATCCGCGGCGGGGCGGGAGTCGTCGGCGGGGCGGTCGTCGGCAGGACGGTCGTCCGCGGGGCGGTCGTCCGCGGCGGGGCCGGCGTGCTCGTCGGCCCGGGCGTCGTCCGTGGTCGGACGGTCGTCCGTGGCAGGGCGGTCGTCCGTGGTCGGACGGTCGGGCCGGGGACCGGCCTCCGGGTTCGGGGTCGCGGCGGGCCGGTCCGTGCCTGGCCGGTCGGTGGACGGGCAGGTGTCCGAGGTGCGCGGGTCCGAGGTGCGCGGGTCCGAGGTGCGCGGGTCCGGTCGGTCGGTGCCGCGGGCAGGGCGGTCGCCGAAGCCCGGGCGGTCCGGCGCGTCCCGGTGAGGGCCCTGGCCCGGCACGGTCGGACGGTCCGTCGAGGGCCGGTCGGACGGTGCGCTGCTGGGCACCGGCCCGCCGCCGGGCCGCGTCGCGGTGGGGCTGCCGCCCGGGGCGGCGGAGGTGGGAACGCCCCCCGCGGGCACCGGACCGGTGGTGGCGGGCGGGGTGTTCTGCTGGCCGGCGGGCCCCGTGGTGGCGTCGGGCGCCGGGGTCGGGGCGGAGTGCACCGGCGGCGCCTCCGCGACGCCCGTCGAGGCCGTCTGGACCGAGCCCGCGCGGTGCGGTCCGTCCGGGGAGCTCGAACGCGAGCCGTCCGAGGCCGGCACGTGCGGCACCGATCCCGAGGGCACGGTGCGCGAATCCGTGCCGCCGTGCTGCGCGGGATCGGCGGCCGGACCGGGCGTCGCCGACCGCTCCTGCTGCGGGGCGGCATCGGGCCGGGGGGCGGACTCGTGCCGGGGGGCGGGCCCGTCCGGGTCCGTCCGGGGCGGGGTGCCGGCGTCCGCCGCGTGATGGGCGGGGGCGGGCGACTGCTCGGTGCCCCGGACCGGCCCGTACGACGGCGTACCGCGGTCCCCGTGGTGGCTCGGTGCTGCCGACCCGCCGTCACCCGACCGTGCGGGGCCCGAGGTGGAACCGGCGTGGTCTCCCCCGCCTCCGTCACCGCCGTGGGCGGGCGCGGCATGCGCGGGAGCCGTGTGCGTGGGAGCCGTGTGCGCCGGGCCGGAGGACGCGTCGTCGCCTCCGCGCACGGGACCGTACGACGGGGTCGGACGGCTGTCGCCGTGACCCGCATGGTCGGTGTGCGCCGGTGCGGGCGAGGAATCGGCCGTCGTACGGCCGTCCGTGCCCGTAGGGCGCGGACCGGCGTCGGCGGACGCGTGGGTCGGTGCGGGCGACGAATCCGGCACCGTGTGGGCCGGGCGCGCGTCACCGGTGGTGTGCGGCGGCGGCGCGGCAGCGTCCGACCGCGGCCCGCCGTCGGACGGCCGTGCACCGGCGTCGGACGCCGGGTCCGAGCGGGCATCGGTACCGGTGTGGGCCGGGGCGTCCGCGGTGGGCGCCGGACGGCTGTCGGTGCCGGTGTCGGCGGAAGGCGTTTGGGAGGCGGGCGCCGGGCCGTCGCCGCCGCTCGGCGTGGGGCCGGACGCAGCCGGGGTGGAGTCCGTCGTCAGGCGTGTACCGAACGGGTCCAGGGGCGCCGCGCTGCGGTGGTCCGAGGCCTGCTGGGCGGCGGGCCGGCTGTCGCCGCGGTCGCCGCCCGTGCCGGAGTCACCCGTACCCGAGCCGTCGGCGGCACGCCCTGACCCGGTGTCCGCGGACGGACCGCCCTGGCCCGAGCCCGAGTCGGAACCCGAACCGCCGTCGCCTGCGGAGGCGGGCCGCGGCACCGAGGCCGACGGCGTCGGTGTGGGTGTCGGCGAGTCCGAGGAACCGCTCGCCCCCGAGCCGTTGGATGCAGACCCGTTGGACGTCGAGCCGTTGGAGGAGGACCCCGAGGTGTCGCCGCCCCCTCCGTTGCCCGAGCTTCCCGACCTGCCGGAGTCACCCGAACCACCCGTACTCCCCGAGCCGCCCGAACCACCCGAGTTGCCCGTGCTCCCCGAACCACCCGAGTTGCCCGTGCTCCCCGAACCGCCCGAGTTGCCCGTGCTTCCGGAGTCTCCCGAGCCACTCGGGTTTCCGGAGTCACCGGAGCCGCCGGAGTCACCGGAACTGCCGGAGCCGCCGTGGCCGGCCGCGTTGTCGATGTGGTGCCGTGCCGCGCCACCGGCACGGGAGCCGAGGCCGTCGCGGAGGGACTCGGTGAAGGTCTGGTCCCAGTTCTTCGCGGACTCCTTGCCCTCCTCCCAG